>NZ_OZ224218.1:0-287500 GCF_965152595.1 Nitrospira sp. Kam-Ns4a
TTGGCGTGTAGGGGACGAAAGGCCCGCGACAGGGTATGCAGGGACTCGGAGAACCCGATGACCAGGTACCCGTCGGGGCGCAGGCAGTCGTACAGGCCGTTGACGATCTTCTGCTTCGCGGCCTCGTCACAATAGATCAGGCAGTTCCGGCAGAAGATCACGTCCATCCCCCGGATCATTTTCAAGCGTGGCGCGTCGTAGAGGTTCACGTGGGCGAATTTCACGAGCCGCTTCACCTTCGCCGAGAGCACGTACTGACCGTCCTCCACGGTGAAGTACTTCTCGAGCAGGGCGGGCGGGACGTTGCGCACGGCGTACGCCCCGTAGATGCCTTTGCGCGCGGTGGTCAGTGCCGCCTCGCTGATGTCGCTCGCTAGCACCTCGATGGACCAGCCCACGAACGCGGGCTGCTCCAGCAGCAGCATCGCCAGCGTGTAGGGCTCGTCGCCCGTCGAGCAGGCCGCGCTCCAGAGGTGGAGCTGCCTGGTGTCCTGGTTCCTCTGGAGCAGGGCGGGCAAGACCAGGTCCGTGAACGCCTGGAGCTGCGGCAGGTCCCGGTAGAAGTACGTCTCGTTGGTCGTGACCAGGTTGAACAGCGCGTGCAGCTCCCGGTCCCGCCACGCGTCGTCGTTGAGCAGGGCGCAGTATTCCTCGAAGGAGGCGCAGTTCCGCTCCTTGAGGCGGGCCTGGAGCCGGCTCTCCAGGACGTATTTCTTGTTGTCCTGGAAGTAGATCCCGCTCTGCTCGTAGATGAAGTTGCGGAGGGCGGCGAACGTGGCCGCGCTCAGCTCCATGGGGTGCGTCCCTCACTCCCCCAGGCCCGCCGCCCACCCATCCCGCGCCAAGACCGCTGCGGCGGCCTCGCGGACGTCAGGCCGCTCGTGCTGACACAGCTCGGCCAGCCGCGCGCGGGCTTGCTCGCCGCCGATCGCGCCCAAGGCCGCGACGGCTCCCCGGCGCAGCCAGGCCGGCTCCCGCGCGCTCGCGGCGATCCGCGCGAGGAGCGGCGCCGCTTCGGTCGCTCCGAGCGCGCCCAGCCGCTCGATCGCCCGGAAGCGCACCCAGGCGTCCGTGTCGCTCAGGCTCTGGGTCATCAGGGCCTGGCGCGTCTCCGCGCAGTCCCAGCGGGCGAGGCCCGCCACGGCCGCCAGGCGCACCTGCTCGTGGTCGTCGGCCAGGGCGAGAAACAGGGGGCGGAACGCCCGCGCATCGTCGAAGCGCCCCAGCGCCGCCGCCGCCGCCTGCCGCACCGTCCACTCCGGGTCGTTCATCGCGTCCCGGAGGGGCTCCAGCCCCTCCGGGAGCCGGGCCAGCCCGATGGCGCGCGCCGCGGCTTCGCGGACCGCGGGCGCCGGATGCGCCAGCAACGGCACGAAGTCCGCCAGGCGGTCGGGGCCCGCGACCCGGACCAGCGTCTCGACGATCGCCTCGCGGACCTCCTGGTAGCGTTCGGTGGTCAGCTTCGCGAACAGCGCCCGCACATCCGCGTCGCGGCCCGCGCGCCCGAGCCGCCGGACCGCCTCGCAGCGGACGTGCCCCGTCGGGTCCTCCACGGCCTCCGCGACCCGATCGAGCGCCTCGGCGGTGCCGATCTCGGCCAGCGCCGCCACGGCGAGCCGGCGCAGCTCCCAGTTCTGGCTCGTCTCGCGCACCGCCGCGAGCGCGGGGACGGCCTGGGGAGCCCGCAGCTCGCCCAGGGCCCGGACCGCCAGGGCGCAGACCGGCTCCTCTTCCGGACGCACCGCCTCGAGCAGGGTCGCGACATCGCCCGTCCCGACCAGCGCCCGCACCGCACAGGCCTCCACCTCTTCCGACGGGCGCGCCCAGCGGCGATAGGCGGCCAAGACGGCGCGCGTGCCGCGCGGATCGCCCAGCCGGCCGAGGCCCGTCATCGCGGACAGCCGCACCGCCTCGTCCGACGGATCCTGGCTCGCTTCCGTCAGGATCGTGAGCCAGACGGAGCGGTCCAGCGCGGCCCAGAGGGCCGCGCCCGTGTCCTCCGGGATCGTGGCCAGGGCCTTGATCAGCGCCGGGCGGAGGTCCGGCTCCGCCGCCGCCGCCAGCTCGAGCAACACCGGCCCGGCGGCGCCGGTCCGGTCCAGCGCCGCGACGGCCTCGATGGCGGCACAGCGCACGGCGCCGCGGCCATCCCGCACGAGGGGCAGGACCGCCGGGAGCGCGGCCGCGTCACCGATCTCAGCCAGCGCGGTGAGCGCGGAGAAGACGACCCATTCCTCGTCCTGGAGCCGCGCCGTGAGCGCCGGCACCGCTTCGACGGCCCGGAGGCGTCCCAGCGCCTCGGCCGCTGCGGCGCGGACGTTCGGGTTCGGATCCTCGAGCCGCGCGACCAGCGGGCCGACCACCCGCGGATCGGGCTGATGCCCGACCGCGTCCACCACCAGCTTGCGGACGTGCGGATCCGGCGCCGTGACCAGGGGCAGCGCCGCGTCGAGCGCCGTGGGCAGGAGCTGCTGGAGCACCTCGACCGCCATGGTGCGAATCGCGGCCGGCGCGCGCAGCAGACCAACAAGCCGCGCGACCACTGCGGGCCCGCCGACCTGGACCAAGCCGTCGATCGCCGCCTGCTGGACGCCGGGATGCTCGTCCTGCAGCGCCGACACGAGCCGCTCGATATCCTGGTCTCGTCCGCGCACCGCCGCGTCGGCCAGGTCCGCGCGCCGCGGCGTGGGATCTGGCCGTCCGGCCCCACTGCCCGATGTGGCTGTCTGGGATCTCGCTCCGTCACCCACGGCTCGGCAGAATTGGGTCTCGCTGCGGGTTGGTCCCGACTCCAGGGAGCGTCGGCTCGGGCCGGGCGCCCCGCGTCATTCGCCGCGCCGACGGCACAGCTTCAGCTCGGTGTTGACGAATCGGACGCAGTCCGCTTGGATCTTTTATCGGCAGTTGCCGCAAAATCTTGAGATGCCTGACGCGTCTCTTGCATCGGCACATCGAGACCGGATTGGCTGGCTGGGTATGGATGCTGCATTCGCTCCGGTGTGGGTCGCACCCGGACCTTGGAGGTTGGCGTAGAGGGAGAGCCATGGCAATGATTCTTTCGGTCGGTTCCGGCAAAGGCGGGGTCGGCAAAAGTGTCCTGGTCGGCAATCTTGGTCTGCTGCTCGCGCGGCACGGCTTCCGTGTCGTCCTGGCGGACTTCGACGTCGGCGGAGCCGATCTGCATATTCTGTTCGGGCTGTTTGATCTGCCGGCCACGTTGACCGATTTCGTGCAGCACCGCGTGTCGTCGCTGGAGACCGTGGCACTCCCGGTGCCGGGCCAGCCACACCTGCGCCTGATTCCTGGGACTGGCGAGACGCTCGCCACGGCCACCCTCCCCGCCGCCCGGAAGCAGCGGCTGATTCGCCGACTCAGGGAGCTGGACGCGGATGTCATCCTCGTGGATGTCGGGGCCGGCACGAGTCCCCACACGTTGGATAGCTTCCTCATGGCAGACTTGCCTCTTGTGGTCACGACGCCGGAACCCACCGCGGTGTTGGACGCGTATCGATTCCTCAAACTCGCCACCCTTCGGCGGGTTCTGTCGGGGTTTCTGGCGCGGGGCGCTGTCGCGGCGGCCATCGCCGATCGGGAGTTTGTGAGCGTGGACGCCATCCTCGACGCCGTCGGGGCCGCTGAGGCCAGCGGCCGGGCGGTGGCGCATCAGCTGCTGGCGACCTTTCGGCCCGCGTTGGTCGTCAACCAGGTCACAGGGCGGGCCCGGGTGAACATCCTCCAGCTCCAGCGCCTGCTCCGAGACTACGTAGGGGGTACCGTGACCTGCTTGGGAGAGGTGCCGGCCGATGACGCTGTCCCGCGAGCCGTGCGGCAGTACTTGCCCGTGGTGGAAGCCTTTCCGACCGCCCCGGCCGTACAGGCGCTCGACCGGATTGCCACGGTCCTTGTCCAGGCGATCCACGCTCACGGCGCGTCACGGTCCGCGGCCCCGCCGGCCGCCACCGTGCCGCCGCGGTCTCTGCGGCCGCCCAGCGAGACCGCCCCCAGGCCGTGTGGGGCGTGACCTGGTGAGGGATGCCTGTGTTCGGGCACTGAGGACCGGCCCGCCTGGCTGCTTCAGGGCCGGCCGGTCACGCGACGGAGGTCGCGTCGCAGCAGGACTGATGCTGGACAGGATGGGGCGCCGCCGACCCGCCTGCCACGGGATCGGCTACCTGGCGTCGGCCACCCTCATCTGTAAGGCGTCCAGCCCCTCGTAGGCGGGATTCAGGCGACGGATGGTTTCATATTCCCGCTTCGCGGCCCCTTGGCATCCCAGTCGCCACCAGACGCTAGCGAGTGCGAAGCGGGCGGCCAGATCCAATGGACGCCGTTCCACATAGGCCATCAGCCGGTCGGCCAGGGGCCGCCACCACTGCAGCGCGGTCCCGGCGCGCAGGAGTCCATGGATCGCTGCCGGCGAATCCGGCTGGGCGTCGTGGGCCGTCTCAAATTGTTCCCACGCCTGGGCGGCTTGGCCTTGGCCCAAGTAGGCGAGCCCCAGTCCCATCCGGATTTGTTGGGGATCCCCGCCCGCCTGACGGGCTCGTTCAAACGTCGTCGCCGCCGCCTGGTTGTCGCCCTGCTGGAGTTGGATCAGCCCCAGCACCACCAAGGCTTCGCCCGTGGGGGGCTGCAGGGCGTTCACGTGGGCCGCGGCCTCGGCCAGCGCGCCGTCTTGCAGTGCCAACCGGGCCAGGGCGAGTCGTGCGTCCGGCGCCTCTTCAATCATCAAGAGCCGTCGCCAAAACGGGGCCGCCTGCGCGGGGATGCCCGCCCATTTGCAGACAAAGGCGGCCCAGCGCAACACGCTGACCTCAGCGGGCCAGTCATCAGGGTTCGCGAGGGCCGCCCGCAGCGCGACGAGGTCGCGTTGCTGGGCGTGCCGTTGCACGGCCGCCACGTGGGCCCACTGCGCGCGGTCCTGCGCCGTCCGGAGCGGTTCGAGGACGGTCCGCACCAGCCCCTGCGCCGTGTGGAGTCGACACGCATAGCCGTCCGGCACCGTCAGCAGATCTTCATCGGGCAGCCACCAGGATTGGCTCCATCGCGTGAACCACCGGTGGCCGTTAGCCTCGTCATGCGTGAACCGGCCCTCCGTTTGGCTTTCCAGGTGATAGAGCACGCTCCGAGGTTGATAGACAATGCGACCGCCCCGGTCACGAATGCGGAGACAGAGGTCCACATCCTCGAACCCGTTGCGATAGGCTTCGTCGAACCCTCCCACCGCTTCATAGGCTTCCCGCCGGACCAAGCAACAGGCCGCCGTGACGGCCTGCAGGTCCCGTCGGCGATTGACGACCGCGGCGTCAGCGGGAAACCCGCGATAGAGGTGATAGGGCCTGAACCAGGTTCGGGAGAACGCGATGCCGGCATGCTGAATGGTGCCGTCTGGGTAGAGCAGCCTGCTGCCGACGATGGCGACCTCCGGATGCTGCTCTGCTTCGTCCACTAATGCGGTGAGCCAACCGGGGAGGGGAATGGTATCGTTGTTCAGAAAGACCAGGTACTGGCCTCGGGCCGCGTGCGCCCCCTGGTTACACGCCGTGGCAAATCCCCGGTTGTCGGGGTTGCGAATGATCTGCACGTCACCGCCGAGGCTGCGGAGGAAGGCAGGGGTTTCATCCGATGAGGCGTTGTCGACCACAATGACCTCGTAGGTCACCCCGTGGGTGACCTGCGCCAGCGCGGTGAGGCATTGCCGGGTTAACTCGACCTTGTTGAACACGGGGATGATGATTGACGCGGTGTAGGGATGCGCCGCGGGTTTGCGGTGTCCCGCCGGGCCCGCCTCCTTGCTGCGGGCCGGGCCCGCCTCCCCGTTGCGGGCTCGGATCTCGTCGCGGACGCCTCGCTCATAGGCGGCTTGCAAGAGCGCCCCGTAGAGGGGATAGAGGATGGTCTGCGCATAGACGTGATCGCCGCGCTGCCCGTTGATTCGGACGGCCCCCAGCGTCG
This sequence comes from Nitrospira sp. Kam-Ns4a, assembly GCF_965152595.1. Classification (NCBI taxonomy): domain Bacteria; kingdom Pseudomonadati; phylum Nitrospirota; class Nitrospiria; order Nitrospirales; family Nitrospiraceae; genus Nitrospira; species Nitrospira sp. Kam-Ns4a. The sequence continues at coordinate 5,956 of NZ_OZ224218.1, forward strand.
TGAGATTCAGCCGTTCGGCTTCGAGCACGGCGGCCAGCTGGGCCTGATAGGCCTCGTCGGTAGAGCGGTCCGTCTGTTGCAGAAGGGAGCTCGGCAGCACCCATGCGCTGACGTCGGGATGCTTGGCGGCGAAGCGCACCGCCATGCGACCGGCCTGATATTGACGCGCCGCGAACCCCTCGACGGTGATCTCGTGGTGGTGGCGCGTCACGGCCTTGGGGTTGTACTGCAGCCGCAGGCCTTGGCGGGTCAACCGATAGCCCAACTCGATATCATCGTAGGCCGGATAGGTGAACGCTGGATCGAACCACGTCGCTGGCTTGCCGAGCAGGCTGCGCTTGATGGAGACGTTGCTGGTGTAAAACAGCCGAAAATCAGCTTGCCCGTTGCGCACTTCGTGAAACGCGAACTGCTGTCCGCCTTCCGGCGACACGATGTATCGCATCAACGGCGTGACGGTGATGGCCGGTGACCAGTCAATAAATCCCAGCATGGCATCCAGCTCAGCGGGATGCTGCTGATGGAACGTCAGATGGGCTTCGAGGAACGCCGGCTCCGGGATCATGTCGTCGCCCGTGAACACCACGATCTCGCCGCGCGCCGCCTCGATGCCCAGGTTCCGCGCCGCGTTGGCTCCTTGATGGGCCTGGGTCAGGCACCGCAAGGCATACGGCGTCTGGATCTGCTGCAGGACGCGGGGGGTCTCGTCACTCGACCCATCATCCACCACAATGACTTCGAACTGATCGGCCGGGAGGGTCTGGGCCGCGAACGCCGCTAGCGTGCGGGGCAGCACGGTCTGTCGGTTATAGGTGGGAATCACCACGCTGAGGCGCGGCGGGGCTGAGGCGCCGCCGGGCACGCTTGAGCGGGCTGGATCCGCTTCCCCGCGACGGGCCGGGTCCGCTTCCCCGCTGCGGGGCGGGCCCGCCTCCCCGCTGCGGGCCGGGCCCGCCCCGTCGCGGCGTGCTGAGTCGGCTCCCTCGAGGCCCGCCGCGTTGGCCGCCGCGTGGGCCGCCTGCTGGATCCGTGCTATCGGGGTCTCTAAGCGATAGGCCCAGCGGAGCAGCTGCCGGTAATGCTGGCGCGCCAGGCTGGGCTGCGTATCTCCGGCGCCGCCGGGCTGCCGGCGTTGCTGAATCGCAAAGCCGTCTTCCAACCACTGTTTGCCGAGGAGGAGGTCCTCGCGTGTGAGGTGCGGCGTGTGCATGGGGAGTTGATGGCCGCCATAGTCCTGCCAGTCGAACGACTCGATCCACCCTTCACGCTGCGCGTCCGTATAGAGCGGCGTTCCCGGATACGGCGTGATGACGGTGACGCCGATGGAATCGGGCTCGTCGCGCTGAATCAGCTCGTACGTCTCGACGATGGACTCCCGGGTTTCCTGCGGGAGGCCGACCATTAACAGATAATGCAGGCGGATGCCGAGTTGCCGGGTCTGGCGTCGTAGATGAGCGAGTTTGGGAACGGTCAAGCCTTTTTTGCCGTGCCGATGCTGCATGACGCGTTCATCGCCGGTTTCGACTCCGATGAGCAGCCAGGTGCAGCCCGCCGCTCGCATCTGTTCCAGGAGGGGGTCGCTGAGGCAATCCACGCGCGTTTCACAGGCCCATTCCAGGGCCCACCCGGCCTCCCGAATCCGCTCACAGAGCTGGATGATGCGGGCCTGGTTGAGGGTGAAGGTGGCGTCGCGGAAGTAGAGCTTCGTGATGCCGAGGTCTTCCACGATTGTGCGGAGTTCGGAGACAATGCGGTCCGGGGATTGGGCCCGCCACTTGGTGCCTTCCACCAAGGGATACGGACAATAATACCGGCAGGGATACGGACACCCCCGGCTGGTTTGTAGGGTTGCCACCGGCTGACCGAGCAATGGGTATCGATACCGGGCATTGGGTAACAGATCGCGCGCCGCCACGGGCAGGCGGTTCAGATCCTGGACCGGTTCCCCAGGGTCCCTCTGCACGATGCCGTGCTCGAGCCAGGCACAGCCCCGGCGCGTGCGACCGGCAACGAGATCGCCAATGCTCAGGTCGGCCTCGCCGTAAATCATCAGATCGGCTCCGCTGTGGCGTAACAGGGTCTGCAAGACGCCAGGGTCCTGCACGGCCGTTTTGCCAAACACTTTGGCCGTCGGATGACGACGGCGCAGGTCAGCCAGCAACGCCGTATCGTGGGTCCATGTCGGTAACGAGACCGTCGCAATGAGGACGTCCCAGGACGTCCCCTCGAGGTGGGCGCAGGTGCTCGCGGCGTCCAACCCGAGTGGATCGGCGTCGAGGAGCTGGACCGCGGCACCGTGCTGGCGTAACGAGGCTGCCCAAATGGCCAGATCCAGCGGGGGCAGGAGCATCGCGGCGTGACTGTCGAAGCCCAAGCCTCCCGCCATGCTGCGACTGATGGGACGAACCGTCAGGGAGGGGCTGTTGATCAAGGCAATGCGCATGGGTGATGACGCTCCGGATTGGCTGCGTCCTGGTTGCCCAGGGCGCGGGCTGTCTCTCTGCCGGGCCGCACGGCGGGGTCGGCCCCCGCCGCCGGCCGGGCCGGTTCCTGCGCTGCCGGCCGGGCCGGTTCCTGCGCTGCCGCCGGCGGGCCGGCCCGCCCGGCACCGGGAGGACCGGTGGGCGAGGCTGAGCGGAGGCCCGGTCCAGCAGCGTCGCCAAGAGGCCGCTGGCCTCGTATCCCTGCACCGTGGCCGCCAGCCCGCGCTCGATGGACCATCGGGCGTACGGGCCGATCGCCGTGCACAGACGGCCCGGGTGGTAGACGCGATGACTCCGTTCGGGGGGCCCCATGAGGAAGTAGGCCCAATCGGCTGGGAGCGTGGCCGTTGGCGGGCCCGACGCCGGGTCCCCGTTGGACCCGGCGGGCCGCCAGTCCGGGAGCCCCATCAGGTCGGCGAGGGTGTGAAGCCACTCGCCCACGGTCACCGCGTGAGGCCCTGGCAGCAGATAGAGTCCGGTCAGGCGCCGATCGATCGCGCGCATGATCGCTTCAAGGAGGTCGTCGATATACAGGGGTTGGAAGCGCCGTTGGGCCAGTGCCGGCCAGACGCCAGCCACGGTCTGAGGCTGCACCAACGCCAGGAGCGACGAGGCGACCAGCCAGCGGCTGCCAGGTCCATAGACATTACCGATGCGGAGGATGAGGGTCTGTCGCGCCATGGAGTCCCCCCAGGCGGCCACGAGCGCCTCGGCCGCCGCTTTGGTCTGGCCATAGGCTGAGACCGGCCGGCGTGGCCCGGTTTCAGCCAGGGGACTCTCGGCCGGTGACCCGGGCCCTTGCGCTTCGATGCTACTGGCCAAGACAAAGTAGGGCACGTTGAGCTGGGTGGCGAGGGACAAGGCTCGCCGGGTCCCCTCCACATTCACCGCCCACGAGGTCGGACTGCTGACCGAGACATCGGCGGCGAGATGACAGAAGACTTGTGCCGGCTCAAGGTGGGCTGGATGCGGCAGGCCGCGCGCCGAGGCCAGATCGCACGGGACCACCGTCGCCCCTTGGTGCGCGAGGGCGCGGGCCCGCGGCGCCTCTCCCTGTCGGGTCAAAATGGTGACGCGGGCCCCCGAGGCCAGGAACCGGGCACTGAGGCCGGAGCCGATAAACCCGGCGCCGCCGCTCACAATCAAATGGTGACTCGAAGCTGATCCAGCTGGGGACATCGCCCACTCGCAAGGACTCCGGCGATTGCCATCTGGGACGCGTGATGCGTTGTTGACTATAGCAATTCTTCTGCCACGGCCGTTCCTGCCATCCCACCTCAGTTTGGAGGAGGGAGCGGCGTCGTGTCCGCCCCTCGGCTGGGTCAATTTTGCCTAGTCGGCGACCGCATCTCGGTCCCTGTGGGTCGGGGGTTGCCCGGGCGCGGCCCCGACTTCAGTTTTCGGCTTTGTCTGCCGATATGTGGTTCAGATCGACTGGATTCCCCGAGTCGGATCGTTCGGGTCCGTTGGCCGGGATCCTGGCGCCACATATCCGATGCCTCTCGACGAGCTTCCACCGGTCGGAGCCGGAGTCAACGCACTGCTTCCGTTGTCTCTCACGGGTGTCGTTCGGACTGGGACCGTGACGTCCCGCATGTCGGGTGCGGATTCCGCCCCTGCGCTGGCGGCCGGGCCGCCCCCCGCGCTGGTCCGAGGGGAATCCGTCCATCCCCTCATGATCGCCTCGCTTGTCTATTTGCAGTTCGAGATCGATCGCGCGACCCATCAGGTGGTGGTCTCCGTCATCAATCAGGACACCGGCCAGGTCATTCGGCAGATCCCCCCCGAGGTCCAGCTGGCTCTGGCCGCCTACTTTCGTGACGTGACGGGCACCCTGCTGAACCGGAACGGCTAACTGTATGGCGCACGAGCCGATGAGACCCCGCCAGCTGGCGGACATGTATGGATGGCATGTCGTCTTCCAGGCCTCACCGGTTGAACGCGTGTTGCTGCTCTATGACCGAGCGATTGTGTTGCTCAAGCAGGCCACCGCGGCCCTCGCCGCTCATCAGCTCCGAGAGAAAGGGGAAGCGCTCAGTCGCGCGCTCGACATCCTCGTCTATCTCCACGCCAGCTTGGATCACGACCGGGGTCTTACCATTGCGGCCCGACTGGACCAGCTCTATCGGTATATGCTCTGGCGGCTCACCACGGCGAACCTCGCCAACGACCCTGTGGGGGTCGCCGAAGTAATCCAGTTACTGGCGACGCTGCGCGAAGGGTGGCAGGGCGTCGTGCGGGCCGCGGCGTCGGCCCCGCAGCCCCGGGCGGCGTCACGGCTCTGATCCCCACCCCCGTCCGCGCCGCGCCCGGCCCTCCGCGGCGTCCGCCTCCGCTCAGTCCGCCATGGTCGGGGTGAGGGCAGCCGACGCCCGGCTGTCCGTTCGAGTCGCCGGTCCCGTGTCGTGGTCGGCGGCAGGACCCCGATCTGACGGAGCGTGTGGTGCAGATGGACCAGTCGCTGGTGCTGGGCCACCACGACTCGGAGCTGATACGCCAGGACGGCGTGCGCGACCCGCGCCTGGTCCAGCACCTGCTGATCCCGTGTGCAGAGGGCGTCGGCCTGAACCGCCGTCACCAGGCCCTGGGCCAGGACCCCGGCACGATGGTGATACCAGGTGAGGCCCGCCGCCCAGCGCCCGGTGCGGGCCGCCTGCCGGGCCCGCTCCGTGATGACGTCGAGTCGATCAGCCGACCCGCCGGCCGGCGGCGCTTCCCTGGGCGTGGGGGACTGGGGCATGGGGCCCCGAGCCACTCAGCGGAGTTGCGTCCACAAGGTCAGGGCCTGCATCTGACTGTTCAGGGTCCGCAGCACGGCATCGAGTTGCGCGAATTGCTGCTGCAGCGAGGCCTGATACTGGCTCACCTGATCCTGTTGCTGTTGGATCGCGTCACTCAGTTTGGCGAGCTGTTCGGTCAGCGACTGCTGCCGGGCCGGGAGCGCGCCGGACGCCGGATCTTGCAGCGCGTTCACCGCGTTGACGAGCCGCTGGCCAACGCCCGGGGTGCTGGGACTCCCCACAAACAGGGCCTGGACCGCCGCCGCGTTGGCGTTCACCGCCGCGTTCAGCTGGGACTGATCGAGCGAGAGCGTGCCATCCCGCTGCACGCTGAGGCCAATGGCGCCCACGCCGGTGAAGGGCCCCTCCCCGGGGACGGAATCCAGCAACGCGCGGCGGAGTTGCTGGATCGTCGTGCGCGCTGCCTGTTCGCTGAAGAACGGGCCCCCTTGGTGGGTCGTGGGATTGTACGTGGCGTTTTGGTTCAGATACGTGACGAGGTCGTTGTAGGCGCTGACCAGGGAGGCTATCGGGGTGGTGATGGCGCTGACATCCCGGGTGACGGTCAGGGTGACCGGCGCGGTGGAGACCGCTTTGAGGGACAGGGTGACCCCAGGCAGTGCATCGGTGATGGTGTTGCTGGCCCGCTGAATGGTGAGGGGCGACTGGGCGGGATTCCCGAGCAGGATCACGGCGTCCTGCGCGGCCTGTAAGGTCACCGTCCCACCGGATCCGGTCTGGTTCAGGAAATCCAGACTGGTGGTGTCGTTGGTGATGGTGATCGCGTTGCTCGCGCCGGTGTTCGTCGCGGTCAACACCAGCCGGTACGCAGGGTTGGTCGCAGTGCCGGTATTGACGATGGACGCGGTCACTCCGGCGGTGAGCGCATTGATGCTGGTCGCCAGATCCGTGAGCGTGGCGCCGGCGGCGAGCGTGATAGTTTGTGGCGCGCCGCCCCCCACCTGAAACTCAAACGTGGCCCCAGTTGTCGTGAGGCTGGTTGTGGGGGATGCTACTGCGGTCGCGGCGGTATTGGTGATCACCTGCGCGGTCGCCAGCTGTTGCACCTGAAGCATCGTACTCCCGGGGACGGCTGAGGCCGAGGCGGAGGCGACCACCACCGTCGGATCGCTGACGCTGGCCGTGTTCTGCGTGAAGCTGGTTGGCGTCGCCAGCGACTGGGCGAGGCGCTGCACCGTTGTCAGTTTCGCGCTGAGGGTCGTGTAATCCGATTGGAGCGTCTGGAGCGCCTGTTGCTTGGTTTGCAGGCGGGTGATGGGGACCTGCCGGAGCTGCACGAGCTGGGCAAGAAGCTGCCCGTAGTCAATCCCGTTGCCAAGTCCGCCGACGCTGAGGGGAGGGATCGTGCTCATGGTCGCCGTCTCCGGGGTCTCCGGGGGTCCCGCGATCCGCGAGGCCTCTGCCCTTCACGGGAGGGGCAGCAGGGATAGAGGCCGCGTGGGGATTCGATGCCTGGAACGGCGCGCCGGGGTGGGCGCCCCGGCGCGCCGCCGATTACCGCAGCAGCGTGAGCGCAATCTGCGGCAAGGTATTGGCCTGCGCCAAGACCGCGGTCCCGGCTTGGACCAACACCTGATTTCGTGTGAACTTCGCCGTTTCCGCCGCAATGTCGGCATCTCGCAGCACGGAATCGGCCGACTGGAAGTTTGTGGTACTGACCTGGAGATTGCTGACGGTCGCCTGCAACCGATTCTGGTAGACCCCGTAGGTGGCTTGGGCCGACGCGACGTTGTTGAGCGCCGTATCCAAGGCGGCAATCGCGCTCTGGGCATTGGCGGCGGTGCTGATGTTCACCGCACTGATGCCCAACGAGGCCGTGTGCAGATCGGTGAGACTCAGGGACAGCTGGTCGTTGGCCGAACTCCGGAACCCGATTTGCAGCGTGACGGTTTGGCTTCCGCTGAGCAGTTTGACCCCGTTGAACTCGGTGGTCTCCGCAATCCGATCGATTTCGGATCGAAGCGCTACAAACTCGTTGTCGAGATAGCTCTGCGATTGGCTGTCGAGGGTCCCGCTCGAGGCCTGGACGGCCAGCGCGCGCATCTGCGACAACAAGTTGGACATGGTGCCCGCGGAACTATCGGCGACCTGCAAGAGACTGACGCCGTTGTTCGCGTTCGCGATGGCTTGATTGAGCGAGCTAATTTGGGCACGGAGATTGATCGAGATCGCCAGGGCCGCCGGATCGTCCGCCGCTGAGTTGACCCGAAGCCCCGAGGAGAGCCGCTGGACCGACTGCGACAAGGCTTGGGTGTTCCTCGACAGATTCAGCTGGGCGATGAGCGAGGCGACGTTCGAGTTAATATCGAGACTCATTGGATTCACTCCCTGTTAAGGGTGGATGCTGTGGGCGACTGTCTCGGGATCCCTTGTGCTTCCTTATCGGCAGGTTGGGGCAATTCTTGAGCTCCCTGCCCCAACGGTCGGTCTTCGGCGGCGGGGGCCTCAGGCCAAGCTGACGCCACGCGGGCGGCGCCGCCCGCGCGCGTCAGCTGCGGCAGGATCTCGTAGTCCAACTGATCCGCAATGCGCACCAGATCCCCGGCCGTTCTCGCCTCCAACACTGCGGTCATCCACGTGGTCCAGTGCGCGATCTCCTGCGCCGGCACGAGCCCGTAGGGGTGGACGGTGAGGGTCCATTCCACATAATCCGCCAGACAGCCCAGCCAGCGGTCGAGCGGCTGCAGCGCCGTCGCCCCCACGCGAAGCTGGTGGCTGATCCGGGCTCCCTCCTCAGCCAGCCAGGCGGCGTACTGGGTGGCGGCGGCCACACTACGGCGGACGAGGTCTTCAATCGGCTGGGAGATGGCCCGGACCATCCCCGCGCGCCCCACCGGCTCGGCCAGGAGCTCGGGCCGTATCTCGCGATCGGTGATGATCCGGTCGCCAATCGTCAGCTGCGTGATGAGCCGGTGCTGGGCCGCCGCTCGGTCACTAAGCTCGGTCAAGACGGATTCCAGCGACTGCGACTCGGCGACGTCCCAGGTCTCGTGATCGAGGTAAATGCGCATGGGTAGACTCCTTTCGTGGAGGCCTGGCGGGCGGCGGCTGGCTGAGGCGCGTGATGGCTGCCGCGATTGTGGCGATCCGACGATGCCATTGCCGATAAGCCTCGACCTGTTGCCAGGCCATTGCTGACACCTCAGCAGCGTCGAGGCTGCGGAGCTGTTCCAGCAGCATCACGGTCACCGGTTGGGTGGCCGACGAGGACAGGCCGATCGGGAGGATCGACTGCGCGTCCTGGTCGAGGCGAGTCTGGTGGGCGTGCAGCTCGGTCACCGGGAGTGGCGACCGACTGGCGACCGCCGCCACCTGCCGGGCTTGTCGAACCAGGCGCGGGCCCGCCGTCCGCAACGTCTCCAGGACTGGTCTGATGGTGTCAAGATCAGGAGGCGGCCCCGGGACCGGGATCCGGCTCGGGCTTCCGGTCAAGTCCTCGTACCAGAACCGTCGCCACCACCATCCATACCAGGTCAGCAACGGATCCTCGTGCCCCATGCGCAAGCGGAAAGCGCCCAGGCCGTCTTCGTCGATCGTTGACTCATAGACCCGGACGTCGCTGGACCAGGCCGGAAAGGCCGCGTGGCCTAAGCGGGCCAGCCCAAGGTCCACCACCAGCTCTGGGGGAATGCGTCGTTTGCAGGCCTGGTCCACGCAGATGCGATGGAAGCTACAGGGGGCACAGGCCAGGTCCGCTTGAATCACGAGATGCCCGGGGCCATACGGGCCGGTTTCGCGAAAATCCACGGGACCAACCGACAGGTTGATGACTGGGGTCCCGAGTGCGACCGCGAGATGCATGGGCCCAGTATCGTTGGTGATCAGGAGCTGGCACTGCGCCAGCACGGCCATCAACTGGGGCAAGGTGGTGCGGCCCACCGCCTGAATGACCGGGACCCGACCGGCAGTCGCGCGGTCCACGCGCTGGGCATAGGCCGTCAGCGCGGCCTGCGCCGCTGGCTGTTCTGGGGCGGTCCCCAGGAGGATGAAGCCACTGGTGGGGTCCCGCCGCCCCCAGATGGCCAGCAGGTGCCCGAAGCTCTCCGGTGTCCAGGCTTTGGCAGGGTCGCTGGCGCCGAGATGGACGGCGATCCAGGTGCGGGGCAGGGCCCCCGGCGCCCCCCGACCGGTTGGGGTGGGCCCGGCGCCGCTGGCGGCGTCGGGCCCGGCGTGGGCTCGGCGAGCGCGCGCCGCTTCGGCGGCGAGCCAGGGCTGGATCCAGTCACGCTCCGAGGGCGGCACCGTGAGGGAGAGCGGGACGAAGGCCCCCGGGCCGCTGCCGCCGAGCGCATAGAGGTCCACGAGATTGAAGCGATTGAAGGGCCGGTAGCGGGCGAGATTCGCAAAATAGGTCATCCAGGATCCGCGACAGATGATGGTCCCGTCGGGCGCCGCCGTCGCGCCTCGCACGTCCCGACCGCTGAGGACCGCGGTGAGCAACGCGCTCGGACGCGTGAAGGTCAGATTGATGATCCGGTCATAGTGCGTCTCGATGAGGGGCGTGACCCAGGCAGTCAGCTCAGCGCACAAGGCCACCACGGATCGGCCGTGCATCCGAGCTTCCACGAGCAGCCGTTGAAAATCATAGGCGATCACGCGCCGCACCCCGCTGAGGAGCGCCGCCATCGGCGCACAACTCGTATCCACGAGCAGATCCACGGCCATATCTGGCCGTTCCTGGTGCAGCCGGGTCACGAGGGGGCCGGTCTGGACCAGATCCCCAAGCCGGGTCACATTGATGATCAGCACTTGCTTCATAAAACCCCCGCAAGGAAACCCGCGACTTCAGTCGCGGGAGGAATGGCGGTTGCGCGAGGCGCACCATGTGGTGTCCCATGTTGCCCATGGTCGATGTTGTTACCAATAGGAATTGTGTCTATCAAACGGCCTACCATGTGATCTGGTGTCCGAAGTATCGGCATGACGTCCTGACAGGGGCGGTGGCAAAGGAAACGGGAACGATGCTGGACGCGATTTGCATGGAGCGAGGATGGCCGGTCAGTTCCAAAGAAATCCAGCCAGACCATATCCACCTGTTCGTCAGCATCCCACCCGCTGTCGCCGTGGCCGATGCCGTCAAGGTGCTCAAGGGCATGACGGCGCGTCTTCTGTTTCAGCGCTTTCCGGCGCTCAGGGGCCGGCTCTGGGGCGGTCACCTGTGGTCGCCATCCTACTACGTGGGCACCGCCGGCAATGTCAGCGCCGAAACCATCCGGCGCTACATCGAGCGCTCCGAGCATGTCACCAAGAGGCGCTGAGCCATGATGCGCACTGCGTCGATCAAGCTTGATGCTTCGCCTGAGCAGGCGGCACGCCTTGCGGCCTTGCAAGCGGCCTACGCCGACGCCTGCAACCGACTGGTGCCGATCGTGCGCGAGCATCGGGTCTGGAACAGGGTTGCGTTGCACCAGCGTGCGTACTCGATGCTGCGGGCAGCAACGCCGCTGGGCAGCCAGATGTGCTGCAACGCCATTTTCTCGGTCTGCAAGGCGTACAAGACGCAGAAGGCTCTTGGGCGCATCCGCAAAGACGCCGAGGTTCCGGGAATCCGCTTCGACCGAGCTTCTGTGCATTTCGACAAGCGCACCTACTCCCTCAAGGGCGAGACGGTTTCGCTCAACACCCTCTCCGGCCGCATCACGGTTCCCATGCGTCTGGGCGAGCATCAGCGTCGGATCCTCGAATCCGGGCCGTCTAGGGAAGCCGAACTCGTCTTTCGCAAGGGGTGCTGGTACTTCAACCTCGTCGTCGAGTCTGGCGACATCGAGCCGCGTGCTTCCGGTCCTGTGATGGGCGTGGATGTGGGCGAGAACAACCTCGCCGCCATCAGTACGGGCCAGGTCTTTGGCGGCGGGGAACTGCGTCATCGACGCGACACATACCTTGCCCTGCGCCGCCGTCTTCAGTCCAACGGCAGCCGCAGCGCCAAGCAGAAGCTGCGGCAGGTCTCCGGCAACGAGGCGCGGCGCGTCAAGCAGATCAACCACGAAACGAGCAAGAAGATCGTCCAGGCCGCGATCGAGGCGGGTGTTACCAAGATCGTGATGGAGGACTTGACGCACATTCGCAGCCGCATCAAGGCAGGAAAGCGCGTGCGAGCTAGGTTGCATCGCTGGGCCTTCCGGCAGCTTCAGCGCTGTGTCGAGTACAAGGCGAAAGTGGCCGGTATCGCGGTCGAGTACGTCGATCCGGCTTACACGAGCCAGATCTGCTCCTGCTGTGGCGAGATCGGCAAGCGCATCAAGCATCGTTTCGTGTGCGAACAGTGTGGTCTCCGGGCGCACGCCGACTTGAATGCCAGTCGAAACCTTGCCCGGATTGGCGGAACGGCAGTTCCGCCAAGGGCGGCTGTAAACACGCCTGATGTTCCAGTAAGTGGCCATGCTGCTTGCTGAGAATAAAGCCTTCGACTTCAGTCGAGGGTTGTTTACGAGCCCCCTACACCACCAGATCCTTGGTGTCCTGCCGATATTCATCGAGCAGCAGGACCAGCAATTCGTCTCGAGACAAGCGGGCCAGCGGCCCTTTGCGCCGAATCTGGGCGGCAAGGTCTTTGATCTCGACCCGCTGCATCGGCGGAACGGTCCGCAAGGTGGCGGCCAACGCCGGCGGACAGAGGGCATGCTGCGCGAGCCTCCCCGCCTGCCGGTCCCCCCGAAGCAGGGCCCCAATCCGATCCGGCTGCGCCACGCCGAGGTGGGCGAGGAGGGTGTGCATCCGCTGCACATAGGTATGGTCGGCCAGGACGCGGCGACGGGCGGCCTCCCCCATGTGCCGGCGCGCTTCCGGCTCATGCACAAAGCGTCGGATGAGCGGGACCATTTCGTCGGCGGTGCGAAAGACGGCCACCTCGTCGGCGGTGAAAAGGTCCGGCAACAGCGTCCGCTTGTCGACCACCTGAAACGCCCCGCAGGCCGCCAGCTCAAAGGTCCGCGGATTGACATAATCCCCCTGAGGATCCACCCCATCGCCCGTCCAGGAATGGAGATTCACGTTGACGGCGGTCGCATTGAAGATTTTCACGCAGAGGTCGGGGGCGAGCCAGGCGCCACGGCGTTGCCACGCCGGCTGCAGCGCGTCGGCACCGTCCCATTCGGTCCCCCACAGCTTAAACGTCCACTCCGGTTGCATGAGACGCGGGAAGAGCTGCCGGCGGTTCCGGTAGCCGGTCCCCACAAACGCGACATCGGCGCCGAACTCGCGGACTTCCTCTGGGGTCAGGGTCACTGGACGATGCACCAGCGGATCGGCGGCCACGGGCAAGTAGCTGACCTGCTGGGCTCCAGCCTGACGCAATGCCTCCAGGCAGGTGCCCTGTTGAATCACAAACCAAAACTCATAGCCGGTGGCCAGTTGTTGCCAGTAGGTGAAATGCCGGGCATTCTCGACAAACCAGATCGCGGTCACGAATCGATGGCGGCGCAGTCGTTCGAGGATGGGGAGGGTTAGCGGCGCTTGCGCCAGAGCAAGGACCACGTCCGGGGGATCTTCGGCCAGCCGAGCCACGGTCCACCAGCCAAGCGTTTCGGTGAGTCGGGCCTGCACCGTCGCGCGCATCCGCGGATCGGTCAGCTGGTCCATGGCTTGCACACTGGGTGCATGCACTTGCTGATCGATCCAGGTGACGCGATGGCCCAAGTGTTCCAGCGCCGACACGGTATAGTGCGCGATGGGGAGCGAGCCGCCCGCGACGGGGCCCACCACAGCGATGTGCAGCTGCCCGCTGGCTTGAGCGGCCAGGTGGCGTCGCAGCGCGGCCTCGATCTGCTCGTAGGCGGCGGCATGCGGGCGCGCCGCCGGCGGGAAGGGACAGAGCCGGAGCGGTGGGGGCAGGGCGGCCACCTGGTCGGCGATCGCGTGGGGAGGGCCCCAGGCCCACGTCACCTGGGTGATCCACTCGGTGAGTGGGCGTGCCTGACAGGCATCGTACAGAGCCCGCACGTCTGGCACCAGCAGCACGAGGGACGTCTGTGGGGGCAGACAGCGGCACAAGGCTTCCGCATGGTAGAGCAGGCCAACGCCCACGATGACCACGGTTTCCCCGGGCTGCCAGCGTCGCCGCTGTTCCTGGGCCCAGACCTCCGCCTCCGACCACGGGTCATAGGCGCTATGGATGTGGCGTCCGTCGAACCGTGCCGTGGGCAGGCCGTTCTTGGCTTCTTGGACCGTGAACATCCCGCCGGGGACCGTGCGCAGATGCGCGGCCAGGGCGGGATCCCGCTGGGCGATTCGTTCAAGGTTGGTATTCCACCACGGTGCACTCATGGACGTTCCTCCGGGGTGTCGATGGAGCGGAAGCGGGTTCTGGCGGACAGGGTGCCAGCGGGGCGGGTCTGGCCTCGCCGCCGCTGGCCGCCCGGAGGGTGGTCCACACCCGTGCTCGGGGATCCTCCGCCTCCATCACCCCATCGGGCTGAATAAATGAGACGCCCAGGTGATCGAGACGACTGCGATACAACGACCACCCGGGGGGCCGGCGGCTGGCCGATGCGTTCAGCAACAGCGCCACACTCTCGGCGATCGGCCAGGAGGTAGGTGGGAGCGGCTCTGTCGCGCGCGTCTTCCCATCGGCGGTCGGGCCGCCCCCCGCGCCAGCGGTCGGACCGCCCCCGGCGCCGGAATCGGGCTCCGCCTGCCACACCCAGTGCCCTTCTCCATAGGGACCGGTTTCATGCACACGCGCCCCTGCGATATAGAAGCCGAGCGCCTGAGCCCCGAGCGCGACCCCCAGGTGAAGCGGGCCCGTATCTGCTCCCACCACCCAGGCGCATTGCGCCAACACGGCCGCGAGCTGCCTCACGTCGGTGCGGCCGACAACGTTCCACAGGCGGCTTTGCAGCATGGGGGGCAGCGCCGTCTGAATCGCCCAGCCCGCTTCGTGTTCCCCGGCGCCGCCCACGAGGACCGCGCGGCCCGCGGAACAGGCCGTCAGCCAGCCGGTTAACAAGGCCGCCCACACGCGCGGGGGGATTCGGCGGGAGGGCGCCCCCGCGCCCACCACGAGGGCCAGTCGGATCCCGGTCCCCTGCAGAAATCGGTCCAGGGTTCTCGGGAGTGGCACCGTCGGCGCGGGCAGGGTGGGCGCACAGCCCGGTGGGGGCACTCCACACAGTCCGCACCAGGCGTCGGATAAATGGATCCGATTCGCGCCCCGATGGGCCGCCACCTGCCGGAGATAGGCCGCCCAGGGGGGCAACTGGCGATGCAGGGGCCCGTACGCGCCTGGACCGATCACCTGGGTGCCCAGCAGATGGGCCAGCAGGATCGCCCGTGGGTGCGCGTTCAGGTTCCACACCATCTCGTAGGGCTTGGACACGAGCCGCTGGAGGACGCTCTCGGCTGCCGCGATCCCCCCGTGCTTGGCCAGCCAGGTCCATACCAGTCCGTCCCAGGCGATCACCTGCGACACGCCAGGCGCCTGTTCCGCCAGCGGGCGCAGGGGCGCCGGGCAGAGCAGGTCCAGCGCCCGCGCGCGCCCGCTCCGGTGGAGCGCCAAGAGGACCGGCAGGGTTTGCACCAGATCGCCTAATCGAGCCAGTTGGAGCACCAGCGCGCGCATGCCGAATCCCTACCGCAAGAACTGCAAGAGCGAGGTCTGCAACAGTCTGGCCAGTGCGGCCTGGGCCGCCTGGATCGCATACTCCTGCGTGGCCAGCGCGGTCACCACTTGGCTGATATCGGCGTCTTGATCCTGCGCGCGTGCTTGCGCGAGGGCGTCGCGCGCCGTTGTGAGGTCGTCTTGCGTCGTCTTCAGGCGGTTGGCCGCCGCGCCGAGTTGCGCCTGGGCCCCAGTCACCTGGGCGATCGCTTGATCGAGGGCGCTCACGCTTTGGGTGATGCCGTCGCGGTCCTGCCCCTGCAGCGCCGTCAGCAGGCGTTTCAGCGACGCAAACAGATCCGTGGTCGGCCCGGAGAACACGGCTTGGCCGGGCAGCGTGGTCATGACGGGGGGGCCGGCATCGATCGGAATGCGGGGCAGTCCCGTATTGCCTTGATATTGAAGCCCGGTGCGCACCGCATACCGATCGCCGGCGGCCGGGCCAGTGGGGCCGCTCGTCAGCGTGACGGCCAGCCCATCGAACCGGATGGCCTGACCCGACACATACGGCTGATGGGCCTGGACTACGGTGGACGCCACGGCGACGGCCACGGTGTCGCCGCGCTGGGGCCCGCCGCCCGGTCCATCCTGCAGGATGACCCGGAGGCCATCGAAGGTGATGGCCGCGCCGGATTGGTAGGCGTTGTCGCTCGACACCACTGCGCCGGTCGTCCGGTCCCGAATCGTGTACTGCGTGTCCGACGTGAACACGATCTCATAGTCGTCGAGGGTCAGTGCCGTCGGATCGACGACAGTTGCGCTGGCCACCCGCATCTGGCCACGATTGGTGGACGCCGCGGTGGCCGTCACGGGAGCCGACACGTTGTAGACGGACACGCTCGAGGCAGACTCGAATTTGATCACATAGTCGTTCAGGGTGGCCTGGGTGGCGTCGTCAATCTGGCCTTGGGAGATGGTGGCGTCTCCGGTGTTGGTGGGGGCCGCGGTGGCGAAGGCTTGCAGGGCATAGGGCGCGGCGCCGGTGGTCGTGCTGCCCCCATTGAAGCCCAGCTCCCCTCGCGCCGTCCCGCCGGTGACCGTGACGGTCGAGCGGGGCCCCGCGCTCGTGGAGACGATGACGAGTCGGCCGTCCTCATACGTGACTGTGACGCGTTTCCCGGCCGCGCGGAGGGTTGCGTCCGTGTTGATCTGGGCTTCTACCAGGGCGGCTGCCGCTGGACCGCTGTAGGTTCCCGCTGGCAGCGTGATCACGCCCGAGGCGATCCCATCCACGGACACGTGGAGCGTGTCCGTGCTCCCGCCGGTAATGGTTACCGGCGTCGTGAGCGTCGTCCCCGTGGCGCGGCCGCGGGTGCTGGTCCCCGTGAAGAGGGCCTGCCCGTCGGTGGTGGTGTTGGCCAGGCCTTGCAGCTCGAACAGCAGCTGCCGGATTTCCCCCGCACCGGCGGCCCGCGCCGGTGGTCCGCTCAGGTCGCTGCTCAACTGGACGGCCAGGGTCTTCGCCCGCGCCAAGACATTGGTGACGGCGGTCAGCGTGTGGTCGGCCATCTGGAGCTGCCCGGCGCCCGCCTGAGCATTGCGGAGCCACTGGTCCATCTGCGCGAGCGACGCGTTTCGTTCGACGAGGCGGCTATACGCCACAGGATCGTCCGACGGGGCGTTCACCCGCTTGCCTGAGGCCAGTTGTGTTTGGGCCGCCAGCAAGGTCGCCCGGGCCTGCTGCATCGAGGTCATCAGGATTCCAAAGAGCTGTTGGTCTGACACTCGCATTGGGGTCCTCGCTGGCTCCGTCTCACTCGGTGCGGCGGTGCTCAGGGGCTTGTCGGACGCCGGGTCCGCGCAACGGATCACCGCTTCATGGAGACAATCGTTTGCAACAGGTCGTCGGTCATCGTAATGATCCGAGCGGCCGCCTCGAAGGCCCGTTGCTGGGCCAGCAGATTGACGAGTTCCTCGTCCAGCGACACGCCGGACACCTGCGCCCGGGTGGCTTGCAGGTGATCCTGGATCGCCTGCTCGGCCTTGAGGTCGCCGTCTGCCTGGTTGGCGGTCGCGCCCAGGGTGGCCGCCGTCCGCGCGTAATACTGGCTCATCGTCAGGTTGTCGAGTGCCGCCAGCACGGCGGTCGGGAGCGTTCCCAGGGCCAGGGCGTTGGCGCCGTCGCCGGGCACGCCCGCGGCGCGGTCTGCGGCCGCGACCTCGTTCGGGTCCGTCAGCGCGACGCGTATCGTCGCGGCCGTGGTCCCGGTGGCGTCGAAGAACGCCTGGCCGGTCGAGCCGTCCAGGCCGTAGCCCGCCGCATGCTGGTCGTTGACCTGCGACACCAGGGTGGCTGCGAGGCGGTTGACCGCGTCGAGGAGCCCTGCGATCGTCGTGTCGCGCATGATGAGCAGCCCAGCCAGTTGGCCCCCGGTGAGTTCTGACGACAGATCAAGCCGCTGGCCCGTTGATTCATCCGGGTAGAGCACGGCGAGGTGGCCGGTGGGGGACGCGCCCGCCTGGCCCACGAGGGCATAGGCGGTATCGCCCGACACGAGCACGTGACCGTGTCCCACCAAGACGGTGAGGCGGCCCGGCGTCTCCTCGAGCGTAGAGACCGCAATCTGGTTTCCCAGCTCATTGAGCAGCTGGGTCCGCCGATCCAGCAAGTCGTTGGGGGTCTGCCCGCTCGCCTGGGCCCGTGCGATCTGCTGGTTCAGGGCTGCGATCTGCTGGGCCTGGGCGTTGATGGTGGCGAGGGTCTCGCCGACTTGGCGATCCACCATCCCTTGTGTCTCAGTCAAGAATGCGGCCATGCGATGGAACTGCTCCGTCAAGGCGGTGGCTTTGGCCAGCAGGACGGTGCGGGCGGCCGCGTCGGCCGGATGGGTCGCGACATCGTGCCAGGCTGCGAAGAAGGCGTTGAGGGCGGCCCCGAGGCCTTGATCCGCCGTGTCGCCGAATTGGGTTTGGAGCTGGGTCAGTGTCTGCTGAATGACGGTGAGCCGCCCGAGCTGGGCCTGTGAGGCGAGCCGCTGCTGCTCTACGACGGCATCCACCGCGCGTTGAATGCGCGTCACCGCCACTCCAGTTCCAAGCTGCCCAGGGTGTGCCTCCATCGGCATGGTGGTAGCGAGCTGCGCTGTCTGTCGGGAATACCCCGGCGTGTTCACATTGGCGATATTCTGCCCGGTGACGGCCAGGGCCCGCTGGGTGGCCAGCAACGCGGATTTTCCGATGCTAAGCAGGGCCAACACGTCGGACATGGGTTCTCCTTTTGGCTCGACGAGCGGACGACCGGAGGCCGGCGATCCGTGCCGTCTGGACCCTCCTCTGGTTCTCCTGAACCTCCCTACGGCTAAAACCCGGGGGGGTTCTGAGGGGAACCACCTCTCCCCTCTCCCCTCTCCCCGGCTCTCGTCACAGGCTTGCGCATGGGCGACAGCATCCGGGGCCTCGGCTTGGGCTCTCCCCTCTTCTGCGGGCGATCCGCTGTCAGGCGCCGTGGCCGGCCGGGCCGGTCCCCCCGCGGCCGGCCGGGCCGGCCCGTTTCCGCGACGTAGCCGGGGGCCTAGCGAACGGCGTCCGCTAACACGTTCCGGATGATGGCCTCCGCCACGGCCTGGCTGCTCACCTGATAGGTGCCGGCCTCAATGGCCTGCCGGATCTGCTCGACCCGTGCGGCACGGGGTTCATCCGGCGCCTCAGCCAGCGCCTTGAGCCGCTGAATGTCCCTCGCATGTTGGGAGATGGCGACCTGATCCTCGGACGCCCCCGGGTGCGACGGCCGGCTGTTGGCGGCCCGGCCCGGCTCCTGCGTCCCCAGGAGCAGTCGGCTCAGCGCTCCTGCGCTCCCATATCCAGCAATGTCCATAGCTGTCCCTCTCCGCCAGTCGGGCCCCCGGGGTGGGCAGCTCCCCTACGGGCCCAACTTCTTGTATGCCAGTTTCCTTATCGGCAGATCGGGGCTACAATGTTACGGTCCAGCTCGGTTCAATCCGAGGCCGGCCCTCCCGTCACCCCGGCGGACGCCAGGGTCCAGCATTGTCCTGGATGCTGGCGTTCGCTGGCATGACGGAGTCGGAGGCCAGGTTCTCTTCCAAGAACTTCGCGAGCCCGAGCCCCCCCGCCTGGGCGGCGAGTTGTCCGATCTCCTGGTCATAAAAATAAGAGTAGTGATCGGCCGCCCGGCTCGGCAGGATCCCCTTCGGCACGGTTTCCCGCATGACCTTCATGAGGTACGCGACGAAATAGGCCTCGAATGCTTGCGCGGCCTTCCGGATCTCTGCGCGGCTCCCGCCGTCCGAGGCCCGGAGCGATCGCTCGGCGGGGAGCCCGGTGGCGAGTGCCGGCCTCGCCAGCTCGTCAGAGCGCGGCATCCAGGATTCCATGGGGCACCCGTTAGATAATTTCCAGATTGGCCTGCAGCGCCCCGGCCGCCTTCATTGCCGCGAGGATCGCGACCAGGTCTCGCGGCGTGACGCCAACTGCATTGAGTGCTCGGACCACCTCGCCGAGCGTCACGGTCTCATCGATCTGCAACAAGCGGGCCGGTTCTTCCTGCACATCAGTCTTCACGTCCGGAGTGACCACGGTGGCTCCGCCGGATGAGCCGATGATGGGCGCCGGGGGCTGGGACACGGTGAGCGTATTCTTGATGGTGATCGTCAGGTTCCCGTGCGCGATGGCACAGGTCGAGAGCCGGACGTGCTCGCCGAGCACCACGGTCCCGGTCCGCTCGTTGACGACGACCTTCGCCGGCACGTCCACCTGCACGTCCAGCGCCTCAATCGTCGCGATGTACTGGACCACCCGGCCCTGGAAGTCGGCCGGGATCGTCGCCCGGACCAGCCCCGCGTTCACCGGGACGGCGCTGCCCTTCCCGAAGACCGCCTCGATCGCGTCGGCGATCCGGATGGCGGTCGTGAAATCCGCCTGCCGGAGGACGATGGAGACCGTGTCCCAGGTATCCAGATTCACTGGGACTTCCTTCTCGACGATGGCCCCGCCGGGGATCGTCCCGGCCGCCTGGTGGTTCTTCGTGACCGTGTTCCCCCCCCCGCCGCCGGGGCCGCCGAGGAACCCGCCGATGGAGATCGGCCCCTGCGCGACGGCATAGACCTGCTGGTTCGGCGCCTTGAGCGGGGTCAGCAGCAGCGTGCCCCCCTGCAGGCTCCGGGCGTTGGCTATCGAGGACACGACGGCATCCACGGTCATCCCCGGCTTCGCGAAGGGGGGCAGCTTGGCCGTCACCATGACGGAGGCGATGTTGCGGGTCAGCAACATGATCGGGTCAATCACCAGATTGATGCCCATCTTGTTGAGCATGGACATCATGGCCTGCACGGTGAACTGGCCGCCGATCACCATGTCGCCCGTCCGGTCCAGCCCGACGACGAGCCCGTAGCCGTAGAGCTGGTTCTCGCGCACCCCCTCGATCGTCGCGATGTCCTTGACCCGCGCCGCCCGCGCCGGCCCCGCGGCGAGCGCACAGCCGACAGCGAGCAGCACACCGCAAGCAATCAGGGTCCTGGACTGCCGCATGCCTCCCCTCTTTTCGCCCGTCACGGCCGGCGCGCCGCGGCTCTCGGTTCGCTTCCCCTCAGAACGGATAGATCCAATCCAGGATCCGCACCAGCCAGCCGGGCCGTTGGACGTCGTCCACGACGCCGAGGCCGGTGTACTCGATCCGCGCGTCCGCGATGGCGGTCGAGAGCACGGTGTTCTTCGTGTCCACGTCCACGCGCCGCACCAGTCCGCTCAGGATCATCGTCTGCTTCTCGCTGTTGACCGTGACCTCGCGGCGCCCTTCGATCCGGAGATCGCCGTTCGGCATGACCTCGGTGACGATCGCCGACATCGTCCCGGTCAGCGTGTCCTCCCGGTTCGTTGCCCCCTTCCCGCCGAATTTGTTCTTGGCGTTCGCGCTCACCGCGAGGTCCTGGGCGACCACCTTCTTCAGCGACAGCCCCGGAATGCCGAAGGTGAGGCCGTCGAGCGCGTTATCAATCGTGGACTCGCGCTCGGCCTTGGTGTCCGCGGTCTTGGACCCCTTGTGCTTCTCCATGATCTTGATCGTGATGATATCGCCCACCCGCATCGCCCGGAGGTCTTCGTAGAGATAGGCGCGCCCGTTTTCCTCCACCCACAGGGAGCCCATCGTCTTGGGCGGCGGCAGCGGCGGGATCTGGACTGTGCGCGTCGACGCTGTCGGCTTGCTACAGGCCACGAGCAGCAGGGCGAGCAGCACGAGGCCCCTGGCGAGCAGGCCGCCCGCCGGCGGCCGCGCCGCCCCGTTCGCCCGCTCGATCACGGGCCTGCCTTCTGGCCCCTTGCCCCTCGCCTCTCGCCCGCCCATCAGAATTCCACCTGGACGACCCCCGGCGCGATCACCGTCGCCTGGAGCTGCTTACCCGAATCCACGTTCGTCACGACAATGGACTGCCCGACCACGCCCCCCGCCTTGGTCACGCCGGCCGTCCGGACCGTCAGGCCCCCGCGCTTCGCCTCGATCACGACCCGCTCGCCCTTGCGGACGGCGTAGGGCGCGCTCAGGGACGACAGGCGGAGCGGCTGGTGAGGCGGCAGGGCCCGGACCGCGCGCTTGCCGACTGCGTCCTCGCGTCGCCACACGAACTCCGGGTGCGCCTCCGTCAGCGGCACCCGGATGACCGCGAGGTCGTCCTCCTCGAGGAGGTCATCCTTCCGGATCAGCCGGACTGGCGCGACGACCTCGGCCTGCGCTTCCACCGCCGCGGTGACCGTGACCGTCCGGACCGGTTTTCCATCCACCGCGAGCGTGAGGGTGAACGAACGAGGGCCGGCATGGGTCTCCACCCCCTCCTCCGTCACCCGAGCGATCACTGCGCCAGATGGAAGCCAGATCGGCTGGCGGGGCTCCAGGATGCGGACATCGATTCCGGTGACTCTGCCCGCCAGCTGTCGCTCAAGATAGTGGACTAGCGCCTGGCGAATATCCTCGAGAGAGACAACCTGACTCGCGGCGGACGCCCGAGGTCCGGCGGTTGGCCGGGCCGTCCCCTGCGCTGGCGGCCGGGCCGCCTCCCCCGCCGGCGGCCGGGCCGGTTCTCTCATCCGGTTGGCTGCGGTGTTCTCCAGAGCATCCGCCGGTGTCCCCGCGACCATCAGCCATCCTATCGCAATCAACAACAGTGTGCATGCCCGATTGCTCATGACTATCTCCTGAGATTATTCGCAATCTGCATCATCTCATCGGAAGCCTGGATCGCCTTGGCGTTAATCTCATAGCTCCGCTGGGCGATGATCATGTTGACCATCTCTTCGGCCAAGTTGACGTTCGAGCTTTCTAACATGCCCTGCTGGATGAGGCCGAACCCGGTCGAGAAGCCTGGCACCCCCTGCAAGGGCGGGCCCGAGGCGAAGCTGTCCAGGAAGAGGTTGTTCCCCATCGCCACCAAGCCAGCGGGATTGTCGAACCGGACCAGCTGGATCTGGCCCACCTGCGTCGCTTGCGTCACCCCAGGGAGCAAGACCGAGACTGTGCCATCCTGGCCAATATCCACCTTGAGTGCCCCGGATGGGATCGTGATCGTCGGCGTCAGCACATCGCCGTCGCCCGTCACGATATTCCCCACGTTGTCGCGTTTGAAGGAGCCGTTCCGCGTGTACATGATCGTGCCATCTGGCCTCGTTACCTGGAAAAACCCTGGTCCATCAATGGCCAGATCGAGCTCATTGCCGGTTTGGCGAAGATTGCCTTGGACCCATTCTTTTGCAATGGTGAGTGGCCGGACGCCCCCACCCACCTGCATGCCCACAGGAAAGATTCCCACATTGGACGCGTTCGTGCCTGGCAAGCGCTGGATCTGATAGAGCAGGTCGGCGAACTCTGCTCGGCTGCGCTTGAACCCGTTGGTGTTGACGTTGGCCAGATTGTGCGCAATCGTGTCGATATTGAGCTGTTGCGCGGTCATGCCGGTGGCGGCTGTCCACATGGCTCGAATCATAGAACCTCCGCGAGGAACCCCGCGACCTCAGTCGCGGGGTGTTGACGGGTGTGTTCTTTGGCAATCGGCACGAGGGGCGGCGAGGGGCGGGGGCCCCTTGCGATGAGCGAGCCACGCTGCGCCGCGGCGGCCGCCGGATCGCCCCTCGGATCGCGGCTTACGCCACTCGACCCAGTTCCTGAATCGCGAGCCCAGTCATCTGGTCGTAGGTCTGCATCACCTTCTGGGAAAATTCATAGGCGCGCATGACTTCGATCAACTTCACCATCTCCATGAACGCATTCACGTTGGACGCTTCGAGTTGCCCGGGCACCACCGTTGGCGCCGCGAGGGGCTTGGGATTCGTCCCGGCGAAGAGGCCGCCGCCGAGCGGAACCAGACTCCGGGGGTCCGGAAATTCCACGACTTTGATTCGTGCCACTTCCTCGTCGTTCACCAGGATGTGCCCACCGGCCAGCACCTTGACCTCGCCGGCCTTGAGCTGGATCTCGCCGTTCACCCCCATCACCGGATCGCCGGCCTCCGTCACCAGCCGCCGCCGGGGATCCAGATGAAACATCCCGTTGCGCGTATAGCGGAGGCCTGCCGGCGTGTTGATTTCGAAGAACCCTGGTCCCTCAATGGCCAGATCCCAGGGTTGCTTGGTCTCGCGGCGCGCCCCTTGGCGGTCATCAATCCGCACCTCGCGGGGCGCCACAAAGACGCGCGCCGTGGCGGCGCCGGTCGGCCAGCTCGGCACAACGGCTCCCAGCGCAATCGGCGCAGCGGGCTGCACCCAGGCGACTCCCGGCACAAGCGACTGAAAGGTCGGGTCTAGGCGCTTGAACCCTGTGGTATTCAGATTCGCGACGTTGTGGGCGAGCACGTGAAGGCGATGTTCTTGCGCGAGCGCACCAGAGAGGATGGGATAAATTCCTCGGTCCATCGAGGCTTGCTCCGTCTGATCATTCGAGTGACTGTTCTGGACCACCAGCAAACCCTATGCCATCTGGTGTGCTGCCGGGGGTCCGGCTCCATTCCGCGTGAGGGACCGGCAGAACCTAGCCGGACCACGCCATGGCCGTTCGCTGGCTGCAGAGGCCGTCCAGGAGCGCGGCGGCATGCTTGACCCAGGAGGCGGAAAAGTTTGCCGAGTGTCGTCATCCGCCTGGCTGCCTCTGCCTCGTTCCGCGCGAGGCGCCGCGGCGTGGTTCGCTCGGGACAACCGTGTGCTTTCACCAGCGTTCTGCATAGATCAGTCGGCTAGCAGCACCTTCAGCTTGAGGATGGCTTTTCCATGGATCTGGCAGACGCGCGATTCGGTAACCTTGAGGATGTGGCCGATTTCCTTCAGAGTGAGCTCCTCAAAGTAATAGAGCGAGAGCACCAGTCGCTCTTGGGCCGGCAGCGCGTCGATCGCGGTAGCGAGCCGCTGGCGGATTTCTTCGGAGACCACACGGGCTAACGGGTCTGCCGATCGGGAGTCCGCTACCTCCACTGGCTGCGAGGGGTCCTCCTGATGGTGACGCAGCAAATCCTCGAGGCTCAGCATCACCAGCTGGCGGGTCTGCGCCAGCATCTGATCCAGTTTGTCGAGGGAGCAGTGCATGGCATGGGCGAGCTCTTCGTCCGTCGGCAGACGACCAAGCTGGTGTAGCAGCGTCCGCTGGTGGTGTTCCAGGGCTGCGAGCTGTTCGTGCACCGACCGTGGCACCCAGTCCATGGCCCGGATCTCGTCGAGCATAGCCCCACGGATTCGGTGCTCCGCATACGTCTTCAAGGCGATCGCTCGCGTCGGATCGTATTTCTCGAGGGCATCGAGCAGGCCGATGAGTCCGGCGGAAACTAGATCCTCGGTCTCCAGCGATGGAGGCAACCGTGTGGCCAGTCGGCGCGCGAGGGCCCGTATCCGCGGCAGAAACTCCCGAACGAGTTGGGTCGGGTCGATGGGGCACGTCCCTGACCCTGTTTCAGGTGGGTTGGTCCGGGCCGGCCCGGCCGACGGCGGGGGAACCGGCCCGGCCGGCAGCGCAGGAACCGGCCCGGCCGGCGGTGCCGCAAAGCCAGGCTTGGTCGGCCGCCGACGCGCGGCCGGGGTGGGTGCTGGTTGGTTCGCTGACTGTGGCATCGATGGTTTGTCGACCTAGTTGGTGTAGCCGGCAGGGGGGCAGCCCGGCCGCCCGCGCGGGGGGCAGCCCGGCCGCCAGCGCGGGCGGCCCGGCCGCTGACGCGAGAGCCAGCCCGACTGGGTTTAGGCCCCAACCGGCATTCCGACGGAGGGTCTCGCCTCCGGCGCGCGCGGCTGGCCGCGTCCGATACGAGTTGCCAGCTGCCGCAACGCTCGACTGGCCGGCGCACGCGGAAACAGCTCGATGACCGCCCGTTGCCGCGCCACGGCCATCCGAACGGCGTCATCCGTCGGAATAGCCCCGAGATAGTCCAGGGTAATCTCCAAGAACCGATTGGCCACCAGACGGAGGCGCCGCACCACTTCTTCGCCGTCCTCAGGACGGCTTGCCATGTTCACCACGAGGTGAAAATGCCGCATGAGGCCCTGCCGGGAGACCACCTTCATCAGCGCATAGGCATCCGCGATCGCGGTCGGCTCCGGCGCCGTCACGACGAGCATCTCCTGGGCAAGGCTCGCAAAAAACAGCACGTTGGCGGCGATCCCAGCCCCGGCATCGATCAGCAGCACATCGGTCGCGCCCGTGGCGTGGTCCAGCGCGTCGAAGAGGGTTCGCCGCTGACCCTCCGTCAGGGCGGTCAGTTCTGGAACCCCTGAACTGGAGGGGAGAATCTGGATGCCGCCTGGACCAGGGATGATGACGTCGGTCAGGGTCCGCTCCCCGCGCAACACGTGGGCCAGCGTATACCGAGGCACCAAGCCGAGCAGGACATCGAGGTTCCCCAGCCCCAGGTCGGCGTCCAGTACCAGCACGCGTTGGCCCGCTTGTGTCAGCGCGAGCGCCACGTTCGCCACGATATTGGTCTTCCCGACCCCTCCCTTGCCGCTCGCCACCAGAATGATTTTCTTGGCCGTTGGCAAGCTGATCGGAGAACCAGGTTCCACCGCCGTTACCACCATTTCCACCAGGCTCCTTTCTTCGGTGTTATCAGCCGCGGAATGACAGACTTCGGTGACGGCGTTGAGGCCGGGAGCCGCGCCGGCGCCGCGGACCGGGCCCGTTCTGGCGCCGCGGGCTGGGCCCGTTCCGGCGCCGCGGGCTGGGCCCGGTCTCGCGTCACCACCGGCATGGGTGGAGATTCCGACAGCCCACTCCGTGTCCTCGGCCGCAGTCTTCCGCCTAGCAAGAGATCGGCCATGCGTTCGGCTCGCACCAACTCCAGATCCTCGGGCACATGCTGGCCCGTGCTGAAATAGGACAGCGCCCAGCCCGTCCGGCGCATCAGCTCGAAGGGGGCCCCGTACCGCGTCGTCTCATCGAGCTTCGTGAACAGCAGCCGGTTGATGGGAAGCGCGGCGTACCGATCCACGGCGTCGAGCAGATCCTCGTCGCGCGTTGTGGCGGAGAGCACCAGATGGATCTCCAGCGAGCAGTTGGTCGTCACGATCCGCTGCAGCTCCGCCATCTGGTCCGGATCCAGCGGGGTCCAGCCTGGCGTATCGACCAGAATGAGGTCGGCCTGGGCCCGGCGGCGCACGATGGCGGGCAGCTCCTCCGGCGTTAGTGCAATGTCCAGGGGCACGCCGATCGTCTGTGCAAAGAGTCGGAGCTGCTCGACTGCCGCCACGCGATAGGTGTCCATCGTGACGAGCGCCACTGCGCGCCGCTCCTGCCCATGGGAGTGGGCGGCGAGTTTGGCGATTGTGGTCGTTTTTCCCACCCCTGTGGGTCCGACCAGCATGACGGTTTTTTTCCACTCGCCCGGGGCCAGCAGCGGCCCGCCGGTCTTCGTCTCCTGGATGAGCAGCCGGGCGAGCGCGGCGCGAACCGTCGCGTCGGTCTTCAGCTCGGTCGGCGGAGTCGTGGTGGCGAGCCGGGCCACAAGCTGGAGGGCGGTGCTGACGGACAGTCCGGCGCGAACCAACTGATCTCGCGCCGCCTGGAGCGGCGGCGGCAGGCAGGGGGGCTCGTGTGCCGCGTGGGACCCCGCCGCCTGCTCAAGCAGCCGGCGCATCTGCACCAGCTCGGCTCGGATGTTCACCCAGGCTGCGTCGGGTCCTTCCCCAGGCGCCCGCACGCAGCTCGGACACAGTGGCTGCGTCGGGCTCGGGCCCTCCTCCGGAGGCGGCGGCCCCGCCCCCGCGCGGCGTAGCTCTCGCTCGAACTGGGACCCCGCCCCTTCCAGGGACACCGGACCGGGACCAGAGGACGGCGGCGGGGCCGCAGGCCGAGCCGCAGGGTCGACATCCACAGCGGCGGTCACCTCGATCCAGGGGCGGCCGAACAGCCCAAACAGCGCGCCGCCCCGCCGGACCTGCTTCGTCGAGAGGATGACCGCGTCCGGACCCAGCTCCGCCTTGATCGTCCGGAGCGCCTCCTGCATCGTCAGGGCCTGGAACGTCTTGATCTTCATCGCGGCTCACTCCTACGCCTCGGCCACCTGGGCTGTCTCCAGCACCTTGATGGTGGCCATGGCGTCCACCTCGCTGATGGCCAATACCGGCATCGCCGGCAGGAACCGCTCCGTCAGCCGGCGGAGGGGGCGGCGGAGCGGCGCCGAGCAGAGCAGGATCGGCGGCTGGCCCTGCGCGGCCACGCGCTCCACCGCCTGTTTGAGCGACAGCAGCAGCTTCTGCGCAAGCACCGGATCCGGCATCCAGGCGCCGCCAAGACCACTGGCGGCGGCCTGCTCCGCGAGCTGCTGCTCGACGCGCGGATCCACCGTGATGACTGGCAGCGTCCCGTCCGGGGCAAGGTACTGCCGGGTGATGGTGCGGGCGAGCGCCTGGCGGGCGGCCTCGATGAGCGCCTCCGGGTCCTTCGTCGCCGCCGCCTGGTCGGCGACCGCCTCCAGGATGGTCCGCAGGTCCCGGATCGGGACCCGCTCCCGCAGCAGGCCCGCCAGCACGCGTACCACGCCCCCGAGCGGCAGGAGCGCCGGCACCAGCTCCTCGACCAGCTTCGGATGCGTCTTCGCCAGCTCGTCGAGGAGCGCCTGCACCTCCTGCCGGCCGATCAGCTCGTGGGCGTGGCGCTTGATGAGCTCGGCCAGGTGGGTGGTGATGACCGAGCTGACGTCCACCACGGTGTAGCCCGCCAGCTGGGCCTGCTCCCGTTCGGCGTCCGGCACCCAGAGCGCGGGAAGGCCGAACACCGGCTCCTTGGTCGGGAGGCCCTGGACCGCCTGGCTGTCGGCGGTCCCCGGGTTGATTGCCAGCACGTGCCCCGGCAGCACCTCACCCCGCACCAACTCGACTCCCTTCAGCAGGATCGCGTACTCGTTCGGCCGGAGCTGCAGGTTGTCCCGGATGTGGACGGGCGGGACCAGAAAGCCCAGGTCCGCGGCGGTCTGCCGGCGGAGCCCCTTGATCCGCTCGAGCAACACCCCGCCCTGCTCCCCGTCCACCAAGCCGATCAGCCCGTACCCGACCTGGATCTCCAGGAGGTCCAGCGGCGCCGGCGTCGCGACCAGCTCGGGCCCCCGCCCGACCGGCTCCGCCCGCGCCGCCGCGGCCCGCGCGCGCTCCCGTCGGGCCAGCTCGTAGGCCAGCCAGGCGACGAGGCCGCCGAGCGCGAGGAACGCCGCGTGCGGCAGACCGGGGATGAGGCCCAGGCCGAGGAGCACCCCGCCGCCGTCCAGAGGGCCTTCGGCGACACCAGCACCTGCCGCGCGATGTCCTCGCCGAGGCTTGACTCCGAGGCCGCCCGGGTCACGATCATGCCGGCGGCGGCCGAGACGATCAGCGCGGGGACTTGCGCCGCCAGCCCCTCGCCCACGGTGAGCAGCGTGTAGTTCTGGGCCGCGGCCGCCACGCCCATCCCCTGCTGCAGCACGCCGATCGCGAGGCCGCCGACGATGTTCACCAGGATGATGACCACGGCCGCGATCGCGTCCCCGCGGACGAACTTGCTCGCGCCGTCCATGGCCCCGTAGAAGTCGGCCTCTTGCGCAATCTCGCGGCGGCGGCGGCGCGCCTCCGCCTCGTTGATCAGCCCCGCGTTCAGGTCGGCGTCAATGCTCATCTGCTTGCCCGGCATCGCGTCCAGCGTGAAGCGCGCCGCCACCTCCGAGATCCGGCCGGCGCCCTTCGTCACGACGACGAAGTTGATGACCACGAGGATCACGAACACCACGAGCCCCACGGTGAAGTTCCCGCCGACGACGAAACTGCCGAACGCACGGATCACCTCGCCCGCCGCGGCCGGCCCTTCGTTCCCGTGCAGCAGGATCAGGCGGGTCGAGGCGATGTTCAGCGACAGCCGCAGCAGCGTCAGCATGAGCAAGACGGAGGGGAAGACCGAGAACTCCAGCGGCTTCCGCACCTGCATGCTGACCAGGAGGACGAGGAGCGCCAGCGTGATGTCGAAGGCCAGCAGCAGGTCCAGCAGCAGCCGCGGCAGGGGGAGCAGCATGATCATCAGCGTGCCCACGACCCCGACGGACATGACGAGGTCAGGCTGCCGCAGCCAGGAGGCGACCGGCCAGGTCTGCTCGTCAGCGCGCATTCGGCACCTGCGGCCCCTGCCCGCGCGCCCGATAGACCAGCGCGAGGATCTCCGCCACCGCCCGGTAGAGGTCGGCCGGCACCTCGCGCCCGAGGTCCACGAGCCGGTAGAGGGTCTGGGCGACGAACCGGTTTTCCACCACCATCACCCCGTGCCGGCGCGCCACCGCCTTGATCCGCTCGGCGAGCTCGCCGGCGCCCTTGGCCACGACCATCGGCGCCGCCATCGTCGCCGCGTCGTACCGGAGCGCCACGGCCAGGTGCGTCGGGTTCGTGATCACGACGTCGGCCTTCGGCACCGCCGCCATCATGCGCTTCCGGGCCATCTCGCGCTGCACGCGACGGACGCGCGCGCGCACGAGCGGGTCGCCCTCCGTCTCCCGCTGCTCCTGCTTGACCTCTTCCTTGGTCATCCGGAGCCCGCGCTCCCACTCGAACCGCTGGTAGGCGTAGTCCGCGGCCGCGATCGCGGCGAGGGCGAGCCCGATCCAGAGGGCCGCCTTCGCGAGCAGCGCCGCCGTCAGGTGCAGGACGTCGGCGAGGTCGTAGGTCCCCAGCGCCGCCAGGTGCGGGAGGTCGTCCCGCACGGCCGCGGAGACGACGCCCACGATCACCACGACCTTGAGGACGGCCTTGGCCAGCTCGACGGCGGCCCGCCAGGAGGCGAGCCGCGCGAAGCCGGCCGCGGGGTTGAGCCGGGAGAAATCCGGCGCGAGGCCCTTGGTCGGCCAGAGGAAGCCGGTCTGCACGAGGAAGGCCCCTACCCCGACCGCCGTGAGCCCGAGCAGCAGCGGCGGCAGGGCCAGCGCCAGCCCGTCCAACCCGGCGCGGGTCAGCAGGGCGCGGACCGTGTCTGGACTGACCTCGAGCCCGGCGCCCGCGCCGGCCGCCTGCCCGAGCCATCGCCGCATGACCTCGACGAGCTGCGCCGCGCTGTGCTCGCCGGCGAGGCCGAGCAGCGCCAGGCCGGCGAGCAGCACGGCCGCGGTCGGCACCTCGCGGCTGATCGGGACCTGCCCGCGCTCCCGGGCCTCCTTCCTCCGGCGCGCCGTCGCCCGCTCGGTGCGCTGACCCGCCGGCTCAGCCATCCCCAGCCCCCGTATCAAGCCGTGGACCGTGTCGGCGAGGCGGACCAGCTCGGCTTCGATGAGCCCAGCGGCGAAGGGCAAGGCCGCGCCCGCCACCAGGAGCCCGCCCGCGATCGTGATCGGAAAGCTCAGCAGGAACACGTTGATCTGGGCGACCGCCCGGCCCAGCGCGGCCAGCACCAGGTTGACCACGAGCAGCGTGGCCATGACGGGCGCGGCCAGCTTGAGCGCGACCAGGAACAGCCCCTGCGTGACCCGGAGCACGTCCTCCACGAGGGCGGCCGGGAGCCGCGCCCCGAAGGGCGGGATCACCGTCAAGCTCGTGGCGATGGCGTCCACGACGAGCAGGTGTCCATCCAGCGAAAGGAACAGGAGCGACGCCAGGAGCAGGACAAGCTGGCCGATCACCCCGAGCTGCTGGGCGGAGGCGGGATCGACGAGCTGGACCACCCCAGCCCCATCTGGGTGCCGATGAGCTCGCCCGCCATCTCGATCCCCGCGAACAGGGCGCGTGTCGCCAGGCCGATGGTCAGTCCCACCAGGAACTCCGCCGTCAGGCCCGCGCCGAGCAGCAGCGCGTCGTCGGGTGGGGCCGCCGCCCGCGCGAACGGGAGCAGGACGAGCGCGAGCATCAGAGCCACGCCGGCCTTGACCGGCACGGGGATCGCGCGGCTGCCCAGCAGCGGCCAGGCCGCCAGGATCCCGGCGACCCGCGTCAGGACCACGAGCAGCGCCTGGACCTGCGGGAGCGCGACATGGAGAAGGTCGTTCATCACGGACTCCGCCGGGTCACTGCTCCATCCCCTGCCCCCTGCCCACCGCTTCTCCTCACCGGACCATCTCCGGAATGCCGCCGAGCGTCGCGGTCGTGAAGCTGATCAACAGCTCCAGCATCCAGGGCAGGAACAAGAACGCCGTGGCCACGACGGCCAGGACCTTCGGGACAAAGGTGAGGGTTGCCTCATTGATCTGGGTCACCGCCTGCACGAGCCCGACGAGCAGGCCGACGAGCAGGCTCAGCCCCAACATCGGCGCCGACACCAGCAGCATCGTCTCGATCGCCCGCCGTCCGATCTCGATGACGGTTTCAGGGGTCATCTGCTCCTCCAGCGCGCCGCGCGCCACCAGCCGCTTCCACCCCCGTTCCCCGTTTCTCATCGTCGCTCTGGGCTGCTGGCTCCTGGCTAATGAAAACTCCTCAGCATCGAGCCCACCACCAGATACCAGCCGTCCGCGAGCACGAACAGGATCAGCTTGAACGGCAGCGAGATCACGACCGGCGGGAGCAGCATCATCCCCATGGACATCAGGACGCTCGCGACGACCATGTCCACGATCAGGAAGGGAATGTAGAGCAAGAACCCGATCTGGAACGCGATCCGCAATTCGCTCAGGATGAACGCCGGAATGATCACATGCGTCGGCAGCTCGTCGGCCTGGGCCGGCTTCGGCCGCCTGGCCAGCCTCGACGAACAGCTCGAGGTCCTTCTCCCGCACCTGCCGGAGCATGAACTCCCGGATCGGCACAAGGCCGCGGGCGAGCGCCTCCTCGTGGGTGATCTGCTCGGCCAGGAACGGCTGCAGCGCGGTCTCGGAGACCCGGTCCCAGACCGGCGCCATGACGAAGAACGTCAGGAACAAGGCCAGGCTGATCAGCACCTGGTTGGGCGGCACCTGCGGCGCGCCGATGGCCTGCCGCAAGAAGGCCAGCACGATGACGATGCGCGTGAAGGCCGTGACCATGATGAAGAAGGCCGGCGCCAGGGAGAGGACGGTCAGCAGGGCCAGGAGTTGAATGACGGTGGCGGTCGCGCCGGGCCCGCCGCCCAGATCCAGCGTGAGCGAGGGGCTGCCAGCCCAGGCCGACCCCGCCCCCACGCCCGTGACGACCGCGACCGCCGCGACGGCCAGCCGGGCGCCTCGGGTGCACTGCCGCACCAGCTTCGAGGTCCCCGCCGCATCCTGGCTCACCGACGTCCCGCGGCGCCGCCGCGGGAGCCTCCCGGCGCCGGCCCCGCTCCAGGCCGCCACGGCGGCGAGTCCGGCGCCGCTTCCGGCGGCGGGCCGGGGACGGGCCCGCTGCGCGAGCAGGCGCGCCACCCGCTCGGGGTCACGGATCCGCCCGAGGGGCACGAGGCTCGTGGCGGTGGCCCCTAGCACGAGCACCTCGCCGGCGACCGCGACAACGAACACCTCCCGGCGCGGCCCGAGGGAGCCGGTGCCGAGCACCTGCACGAGAGGGCCCTCGGGGTCGGCGGCTCCGATCCGCCCGAGGACGCGCCGCGCCACGCCCCAGCCGAGCAGCAGCACGCCCAGCACGACGGCGAGCGCGGCGACCATCCGGATGAGGCTGTCCCAGAGATCCATGATCCCCTCACCGGTCAACGCGACGGGGACGAACCGACGCGGCGTGCGGGCACCGCGGCCGTCGCGGTGTCTTTCCGTCCCCGCGTCTCCTCATTTCAACTGTTGCACCCGCTCGACGGCGCTCACCACATCGGTGAGGCGCACACCGAACTTCTCGTTCACGACGACGACTTCCCCGCGCGCCACCAGACGGTTGTTGACCAGCACGTCCATGGGCTCGCCGGCCTGCTTCTCCAGCTCAATGACTGAGCCCTGCCCAAGCTGCAAGAGATCGCGAATCAGCATGCGCGTCGAGCCGAGCTGCACGGACACCTGCATCGGAATGTCCAGGAGCAGATCCAGGTTCCGGGGCAGGGCCTCCGCGCCAGGTGGCTCGGGGGCCGCAGCCGCTCGGAGCTCGGAGGCCGCCTCGGCTTCGGTCAGGTCGCCCTTCTGCTGCACGATGTCGAGATTCGACATGCCCACTCCCCTCCCCGTTCCTCGCGTCACGTCAACGCCCGGCTGACCCGAAACACCTGGCTGCCCCGCATGACGCCGGCGCTCCCCAGGAATTTCGGGCGTCCCTCCACGAAGCAGGTGAGGGGATCGCCGGGGCTCTGGTCCAGCACGATCACGTCGCCCGGCGCGAGATGCAGCACATCCCGGACGCGCATCGTCGCCGTGCCAAACCGCACCGTGGCCTCCACCGCACAGTCCTGCAAGGCCTCCTTGAATCGTGCGGTCCAGTCGAGGTTCTGCTCCAGGCGGTCGGAGAAGAAGCCGGAGTACAGCTGTTCCTTAATCGGTTCGAGCATGGCGTAGGGGTAGGCCAGGAAGAGGTCTCGGCTCGTCTCGCCGAGGTGCACGCGCAGGGTGATCGCCACCACGATCTCCGAGAGCGACACGATCATGGCGAACTGCGGGTTGCTTTCCGATCGCGAGAGCGTGACTTGAACGGGCACCACCGGCTGCCAGGCCTTCTCCAGGTCCCGGAGGGCCTGGGTGGCGACGGTCCGGATGATCCGTTGCTGGATGGGGGTGAAGTCCCGCCCCTCAGGCTTGACGTGCGAGACCCCGCTGCCACCAAAGAAGTAGTCCACCACGAGGTACACGACCATGGCGTCCATCACGAACAAGCCGTAGCCCCGGAGCGGGTCCATCTGAAACACGGTCAACGAGGAGGGCACCGGAATCTTCTTCAAGAACTCGCTGAACTTGAGCACTTGGGTCCCCACCACGCTGATGTCGACCATGGTGCGAAGCAAGGTAGTCCAGGACAGCGCTTGGAGGCGGGCGAACCGGTCGCTGATCATCTCGAGGGTCGGCATCCGCCCGCGGAAAATGCGTTCCTGACTGGTGAGATCATAGGGCCGAACGCCAGAGGTCGGCGGCGCCGGCGGCGCCGTCTCAACGGCACCGGATTCGATGCCTTGCAGCAGCGCGTCGACTTCCTCTTGCGAGAGAATGCGCTCCATCGAGCCGACCGTGGGGAATGGTCCAGGGGCCTCGCCCTTCCTACTGAATGACGAATTCCGTGAAATAGACGGTCTTGATGCCGCCGTTGGGCAACATCGCGGCGATCCGCTGCGTCAGCTCGTCGCGGAGCTGGAACTTTCCCTGCGTGCTCCGCAGGCTGGTGGAGTCCTTACCGGACAGCAGAATCAGGACCGCATCTCGGATTTGCGGCACCCGCGCGGCGACCTCAGCGGAGGCCTCCGGCCGCGCCAACTCCAGCTTGATCGTGAGCTTGAGGTAGCGGACCTCCGGCGTATCAGCGAGATTCACGATAAAGGGATCGAGATCGTAGAGTGGCCCCACCGTGCTGGGCGCGCTCCCTATCTGACTAGCTTCGGTGGACGCCGGCGCGGCTGGGGTCTTCGCATGGTTCGTGGCCGGCGCCGCATCGAGCTTTCCACGGAACAGCCACCAGCCCACGGCACTGCCCGAGGTCAGCACCGCAATCACTCCAACTATCAGGATCCACCGCTTCTTCGTCGGCTGGCCCGATGGAACCGGGCCGCCGGCGCCAGTGACCGAGCCGGCGAGCGGTGTTGGACCTTCCGTCACATTTGCCATCGCACCACGCTCCTTGAGATCGTCACGGGATCACAGCTTGTCTGCAACGGCCGTGCCACCCAGCTGCTCTTGAGCCGACTCAGTTCCCGCTCAGTTCAATCAAGAAATTCCGTTCGTTTGTGGAGGCGGGCGCCGTCCCCCGCTCATGCCTCAGCGAGCGCGGTCATCCACTTTGTTGACACTGTCGGATTTTTGACACCAGCGGCAGGCGAGTGCTCGCAAGCGGCGCAACCGACCAGACGCGCATGGGTGGGGGTCAGGCTACCGCTTGAGATTCATGATCTCGAGCAGGAGATCATCGGCTGTGGTGATGACGCGCGCATTGGCTTGATATTCGCGTTGGGCTGCGATCATGTCCACGAACTGGTTGCTCAGGTCGACGTTGGACTGCTCCAGCGAGGCCGGCGCAATGGCCCCCAACCCGCCCGTTGCTGGCTTTCCCAGGGTGGCCAGACCGGCGGTGGCTGTTGCCTCGAACAGGTTGTTGCGCCGCGGCGCCAGCCCCTGCGGGTTCACAAACCCAGCGAGCGCCACTTGACCCAGTGCGCGAGTCTGGCCATTCGAGAACCGGGCGATCACTTGCCCATCTCCATCGACCCTGATGCCTTCGAGCGATCCGGCTGGGTAGCCGTCCTGCGTCAGCCGAGTCACCTCGGACGCCCGACGGTCCTGCGTCATGCCGCCGAGATCGAAGGCGACCGTCGTTGCACCTGAGTCAAACGTGAGGGTGACGACAAGCGGAGTGGCTCCAGCCGGCGTCCCATCAGCTTGGAACGTGAGGGAACCAGTCCCGGCGACGGCGCCATTGGCCACGACGTGGTAGGTCCAGGCATTCGAGCCGGTCTTCGTGAAGTAGACCGTGACCAGGTGTCCCGCCCCCTGCGCGTCGTACACCGTCAGCGAGGTTGCAAAATTCGACGTACTGGACGGATTCGCCAGATCGAACCCGCTGGGGATGACAGCGGCGGCAGCATCCACATTGCCCATGAGGGCCACGCGACTGGTCGCGCGAGCGGGCGAGACCAGTGGGCCGGTCCCCGCGCCGCCGGGCGCCCCGGCCTCCGTCGCCATAGTGGTCAGCGTCCCCAGCGTCGTGGTGATTGCGCCATTGGAGTCCGCCAGGTACCCCTGCAGCCACTCCCCGGTCGGTGTCGCGAGGCGGCCGCTCGCATCCACGCTGAATTGGCCCGCTCGTGTGTAGAAGGTGTTCCCGGTGCTGTCCTTGACTAGAAAGAACCCGTTGCCCTGAATGGCCAGGTCTAAAGGCTGACCGGTGGCACTGATGAGTCCTTGGGTGAACACTGATTCCACCCGGGGCGGTGCCGTGCCCACCCCCACGTCTCCGCGCGCGTTCCCGCGCAGATACTTGGATCCCACCAACTCGGCGAACACCGGTCGACTGGCCTTGAACCCCACCGTGGCCGCATTCGCCAGGTTATTGCTGATCACCTGCAACCACCGACCCGTGGCCTCCAAGCCACTGAGCCCTGTATACAGCGCCGTCAACATCCGCTGGCCTCCTGCGTGACGCTAGAAGACTGCCTGCACGTCTGTCGGATCGACGGTCAGGCCCCCCACAAGCAGCTGCGGCCGTCCCGTGACCATGATCATGCCCGTGACCCTGGCCTGCATCATCGGGCTGACCGCCACAGTTTGTCCCGTCGCGCTGTACGCACTGATGGCAAGATGATAGGAGCCCGCTGGCGCCGCGTGGCCCGCTTGATCCAACCCATCCCAGCTCAACTGGTGTGCCCCGGCCGGCTGCGCCCCGGCCTGGATCGTCCGGACCGGCCGGCCGGCCGCGTCGAGCAGTGTCACCTGCACGCGCTCGGCCTCCTCGGCCAGCGTGTAGAACATTGTCGTGGGACCTGTTCCATGCTGGATGATGGGTCCCCCCAGTTGGACTTGTCGCCCCAGCAGGGCAACCAAGCTCGCCCACTCCTGAGTCTGTTGCGTCGCCCGGCTCTGCTCCATGAGCGTCACCAGCTGCGTCATCTGCTCGAGCTGGCTGAATTGTGCCAGCTGTCCAATAAAGGTCTCGTTGTTCACCGGCTGGAGCGGATTCTGGTACTGCAACTGCGTCACCAGGAGCTTGAGGAACACATCCTGGCCCAGCGACGGCGACCCACCAGAGGCCGGCGCGGGCGGCGCCGCCACCGTTTGACGGGAAAGCCCGGTGATGCTGTCCATCTCGTCCTCCTCTGCGCGAGGGACCCCTCCGACGGAACAACCCGGTGGCAAGAGCCATGCCACCGGCCGCCCTGGTCCAAGACCCGTGCCGGTTCCCCCGTGCCGCCAGAGAGTTCGAGGCCGTTTCAGGAAGAATAGGTGGGGCGAACGGCCGGGGCGGCGTGGCGGCCCAGGGACGTTTCTGCAGGGAGCTAGGCAAAAAGATTCAGCGCGCGGCGGCCGCCGCTCTTCCCGTCGGGACCCGCTGTCGGCTCGATCCCGGGTGTCTCGACCGGCCCAGTCGCTTCGGAGGGCTCAGGGGCGGTTCCCGGGAACGGGGCACCGGTCTCGGACTGGTTCCGCTCTCGCCCGGTCGTGGAGACGAAGAAGCTCCCGACCGCGAGCCCCTGGGCGCCGAGCTCCGCTTCCAGCCAATCCCGGTGCTCGATCAGGTACTCGCGCAACCCCGCCTGTTCGGTGACGAGCGAGGCGTAGACGGTACGGTCCGCGAGCGCGACGTGGAGTCGGATCCGCCCGAGGTCCTCCGGTTCGAGCTCGAGCCGGATGGACGGGATGCCCTGGTCGCCCGTAGGCTCCGGAAGGGGCTCCGCCAGCAGGGGTCCCGTAAGTACGCCCGCTGGCGCCTTGGCCGCCGCCCCGGCTGTCCGGCCAGTCGCGCCACTGGCCAGCACCCCCAGCCCGATCCCGTTGTCAGCGGGCCTGGAGGGCCCGCCCGGGGTCGCCGGTGGCTTACCCTCCGCTGCGGCCGTGCCATCCCACCCGCCAGCGGCTGGGCCGCCCTGGCCCCCCGCCGCGGCGAGTGCCCGCCCGTCCATCCCCGGCTCGCGCCGGGCGGCCACGTTCAGCACCTCCACTTGGCTCCACGCGGGGTCTTCCGGTTGGTCGGCCGACGGCGCCGATTCCACGTGACGGCCAGACTCATCCTCGGGACGGAGTGCGGCGGCTGGCGGACGGTCGGCCCGGGCCGGCTCCTCGCGCGAGTCGCTCGGCCGAGCGGCGTGGTCGCTGTCGCCGACCGCCGAGACGGCCCTTGCCTGTCGCCAGGCGGCCGACGGCGCCGCCGCTCGGCTGGCCGTGGGCGATTCACGAGCTCGGACCCGCGCCAGGCTGGCCGGCCGCGGCGCGCGATCCGCCCGAGCGGCCTCCGATTCCGGCCTCAGGTCTGGCCCACCGGACAGGCGTCCGTCCAGGCGCACCACCGACGCGAAACCCGGCATCAGCGCCAGCCATCCTCCGTCGAGCGTTCTCAGCACTGCGTCTGAATCAGACCCGCTGCGTTCGGTCTCCCCCGCTCGCTCGACAAGCTTCCGCTGGAATGTCGACCGGTGTCCGGGTCCGTGCGGCCCCAAGGCCAACCCGCGCGGGACCTCCGTCGTGTTTGCCTCGCGCGGCGGGGCCAGAGGGTCCTGGACCGTTGTCCGCATCGGTCGCTCCTCACTCGGAGACCAGTTGCGCCGTGAGCTGCGCGGCCCGCTCCGGTCGCACCTGAGCCAGAATTGCGCCGGCGGTCTTACTCTTGAGCGCCCGCAAGAGCCGGAGCGCCTGCTCGCGCGGCATCTTCTCGATTCGCGCGGCGGCCTCCTCGGGCGGCATCGCCTCGTAGATCTTCGCGAGATGGGTGAACGCCGCCTGGCGCGCCTCGGTGGCGGTGGCCGCCTGCTTCGCTTCGAACGCTCGGCGACGGGCCTCCTCCGCCTGCACCCGTGCTTCATACCGCGCGAGCAGCTCTTCGATCTCCCGCTTCAGCACCATGAGCCGGGTCTCCGCCTCGCGCACCTTCGCCTCCCGCCGATCGAGCGCCTGCTTGCGTTGATCGAGCAGTGCCAAGATCTCGGCCGGTACTGCCAGTGCCGGTCCCTGGAGCGACGGTGGCGGGCGCAGGGCGGCGGGCACCGAGTCCGGTGGTGATGTGCTCACTGTGGGCCGCTGCTCGCCTGGTGGCCCTGCACCCATGCCTAGGCCTGTCATGATGATCAGTGAGATCAGCAGGCCTCCCCTGCGACGCGACGGGGTCCAATTCCTGGTTGCCGTGCCCCGACACTCGCCCGTCGGCGTGCCGCATCGGTTTCCTCTCATAGGACGCCCTCGCGCGATCCGCGGGGCTGGGCAGCCGTCTGCCCGTCCCGGGCCGAGACGAACTGCCGGCCGGCGGCCTCATCCAGGTGGCGCTGCGCCGCCGCGGCCGCCCGCCGCCGCTCGCCGGCCGCCCGGCGCCGTTCCAGGGCCTCAAGCTTCTTGCGCTCCCGAGCCGCCTCGAGCGCCTCCGCCATCTTCTCCGTCCAGTGGCGATGGGCCTCGGCCACGGCGGCTCGCGCTTTCGCGATCGCCTCCGTCATCCCCTCCATCAGCACGTACCGGCCCGCGACCTCGTCGGCCGGCAGACCCGCCCGCGCCGCCGCCAGGGCGCGCTGCGCGTCCTGCTCGGCCGCCGCCTCCAGCCGGGCCCGCTCCGCCAGCGCCTGCTTCAGCGCCTGCTCCACCGCGACCCGCTCCACGCGCAGCGTCTGCTCGAGCTGCGCCCGATAGGTCCGCAAGACGGCGAGGTTCATCGGAGTCCCTCCGCCAGCTTGAGCAAGGCGGTCCGGGAGTCCGCCCAGCTCACCCGCTGGTCCATCTCTTGCCGCAGGTATCGTGTGATGGGCTCCACCATCGCGACCGCCCGATCGAGTCGCGGGTTCCCACCCGCCTTGTACGCGCCGATCGTGATCAGCTCCTCGGAGCGCCGGTACAGGGCCAGGGTCTCGAGCAGCGCCCGCGCGGCCGCGTCGTGCTCCCGCGTCACGATCTCCCGCATCACGCGACTCGTGCTCTGCAGCACGTCAATCGCCGGAAAGTGGTTTTGTGCGGCCAGCTCCCGCGTGAGCACGATATGCCCGTCCAACACTGACCGCGCCGCATCGGCAATCGGATCGGCCAGGTCGTCGCCCTCGACGAGCACCGTGTACAGCCCGGTGATCGTGCCGGGCCCGTCCCCCGTGCCGGCCCGCTCGAGCAGTTTGGGCAGGAGCGCGAACACCGAGGGGGGGTAGCCCTTCGTGGTCGGCGGCTCGCCGATCGCCAGCCCGACCTCGCGCTGGCCCTGGGCGAAGCGGGTCAGCGAGTCCATTAGCAGCAGCACCTGCTGGCCCCGGTCCCGGAAATACTCCGCGACCGCGGTCGCGAGGAACGCCCCACGCACCCGGACCAGCGGCGGCTGATCCGAGGTAGCCACGATCACGACCGACCGGGCCAGCCCCTCGGACCGGAGGTCGCGCTCGAGAAACTCCTTGACCTCGCGCCCGCGCTCGCCGATCAGGGCGACCACGTTCACGTCGGCGACGGTGTGGCGCGCCATCATGCCGAGCAGCACGCTCTTGCCCACGCCGGACCCGGCGAAAATTCCCACCTTTTGGCCACGCCCGCAGACGAGCAGGCCGTTGATCGCGCGGATGCCGAGGTCCAACGGGTCTGTGATGCGCCGTCGCCTCATCGGGTTGAGCGGCGCGCCGTAGAGGGGGACTTCGGCCTCAGCCGAGATTGGCCCTCGGCCGTCCAGCGGCTCGCCCAACCCGTTCAGGACGCGCCCGAGCAGCCCCGGGCCGACCCGGGCGGCGGCGGGGCGCCCGCGCAGGATGAGGCGGCTGGCGGGGCCGATCCCGCGCAGCTCGCCGAGCGGCATCAGCAGCACCTGCTCGTCGCGGAATCCGACGATCTCCGCCGCGACACGGTCCTCGCCATCGTCCGGCACGATCTCGCACTGCTCGCCGACCGCACGCATCGGCCCTCGCCCCTCGATCACGAGCCCAACGGCTCGGCTGATCCGGCCGTGCACCGCGACCGGATCCGCCGCGGCGACGCGGGCGCGCAGGCGCTCAATCATCGGGTCCCTCCCGGCCTTCCCGGCGGCGCAGCGCTTCCCCGAGGCGGGCGAGCTGGACCTCCAACCGCGCGTCCGCGAGCCGGCTCGGCGTCTCCACCAGGCACCCACCCCGCGAGACGCGAGGGTCGCTTTGGATCTCCACGATGGCGCCCTCGCCTGCCGCGACGAGCGCGGCGCGGACGCCCTCGAGCACGGGCACGTCCTGGGGGTGGACCCGGATCGTGAACGGCCCCCCGTCCCGGATCCGCGCGACGAGCTCCTGTGCTTGCGCCGCCACCGCCGCTCCCAGCACCTCGCTCCGTTCACGAAGCACCTTGGCGGCGATCTCCAGCGCGAGCCCAGCCACTAGGTCTTCCGCGTCACGCCCCCACGCTTCCCGGTGGGCCTGGAGTTCCCGAACGAGCGCGGTGAGCAGCGCGTTTTGCCGCTCGAGCGGCGCGAGCATCTGCTCCTGCATCCGGCGCTCCCCGTCCGCCACGCCCCGCTCGTAGGCCTGCTGCTCGCGCTCGTAGGCCCGCTGCTCGCGCGCCGGCTCCTCCGCCGCCCGGGCGCCCGGGGAGGTGACCGCCTGCAGCTCGTAGGGCTGGAGCGCCGCCGCGCCCTCCGGCTTGAGCACCCGGGCGAACGCCTTCGTGATCATACAAACTCCTCCCCGGCCCCGCCGATCACCAGGCGGCCTTCCTCCTCCAGCTTACGGCAGAGCTTGAGGATGTTCTGCTGCGCCTTTTCCGCTTCGCTGACCCGGACTGGCCCGCGGGCCTCCATGTCCTCCTTGAGCATCTCAGCGGCGCGGCTGGACAGATTGCGAAACACCTTGTCGCGGATTTCCGGACTGGCCGCCCGCAACGCCAGGGCGAGATCGTCCTTGCTGACCTCCTTGAGCAGCTCCTGCATGCCGCGGTCGTCCACCTGCACGAGGTCCTCGAAGACGAACATCAGGGAGCGGATGGTTTCCGCCAGCTCGGCGTTGCGCTCCGTCAGCCGGACCATGATGCCATGCTCCATGCTTTTGTCCAGGCGCGTCAGCAGTTCGGCCGCCACCTTGGTGCCGCCCAGGCGCTCGCCGCGTGCCGGACCATTGACTTTTAGCACCTCTTGGAAGACCTCGCTGAGGTGCGTGAGGACCTCTGGCTGAACGTCTTCGCTGAGCGCAATCCGCATGATCACGTCGGCGCGCAGCCCCTCTGGCAAGGCGGCCAGCACCTGGCTGCCCTGCTCCGGATCCAATTGGGCCAGCACCACGGCGATCGTCTGGGGATGTTCGGCCTTGATGAGTTGCGTAATGGCCCGCGGGTCTAGCCACTTCAAGGCTTCCAACCCTGGATACGCGGTCATCGTTACGGTCTCCAGGATGCGTGTGGCTTTCTCCGGCCCCAGCGCCTTGGTCAGGATCGTGCGAATGTACTCCTTGCCCTCAAAGCCAATAGCGCCTTGCGCCTGCACCGCTGCGAATTCTCGGATGACGGCGTCTTCGTCCTCACGCGAGATGTTCGCGAGTTCGGTCATATAGGCGCCAATCTTGCGAATGTCTTTCGGGTCGAGATGACGCATCACGGCGGCGGCGGCGTCCTCCCCGATGGCCCGGAGGAGAATGGCGGCTTTCTCCTCGCCACTGAGTTTGCGAGGTGACGATGGCGTCATCTACGCCCCTCCCCTCAGCCATTGCCTGATGACCAAGGCGGTGGTTTCCGGATTGCGCTGGGCCTGGTCTACGAGCTGCGCCCGCGGCGCAGCGGACAGCGACGCCTCCACCTCGCTCACCGTCATCGGAAGCTCCTGGGGCAGCGCGCGGCTGCCCGCCGTTGGCGCGGCCGGGGCCGCTGTGAGCGTCGCGATCAGCGGCCGCACGACGATGAGCAGGATCAGCACAAACAGCAGCACAGCGACGCCGTACCGCACGTAGGGCGCGGCGGCCGTCAGCGCGGAGACGCCCGCCTCGGCGGTCGCGCCGGGCCCCTCCTCGGCCTCCACGTCGAAGGGGATGTTGACGACCTCCACCTGATCGCGACGTTCGGCCGAGAAACCCATCGCCATCTTGACGATCTCTTCGATCTGCTTCATGTCGGCCTCGGACCGCGGGATATAGATCCGCTTGCCACCGGCCTGGTTGCCCTCCTTGGGCATCTCGTAGGTCCCGTCCACGAGCACGGCCACGGAGAGCTGCTTGATGGTCCCGACCGGTTCGACGATGCGCGAGACCGTCCGGCTGATCTCGTAGTTCACCGTCTCGTGCTTAGTCTGACTGCTCTGGCTGC
Organism: Nitrospira sp. Kam-Ns4a; assembly: GCF_965152595.1. Taxonomy (NCBI): domain Bacteria; kingdom Pseudomonadati; phylum Nitrospirota; class Nitrospiria; order Nitrospirales; family Nitrospiraceae; genus Nitrospira; species Nitrospira sp. Kam-Ns4a. The sequence goes on from NZ_OZ224218.1 coordinate 49,193, forward strand.
TGGCCTGGACCGGCCCCTCGGCCTCCGCGGGCGCGCCCGCCCCCGGCACATTCGACGCGACGCCAGGCGGGCCGCCCGCCGCTGGCGCAGGCGCTGGGCCCGAGTTGGTGGCACTCCCGCTGGTCTTCTCCGATTGGCGCTGCTCGCTCCGGACGACCTGGCCGTTGGGATCGAAGCGCTCCTCGGTGAGTTCGACCTGCCGGAAGTCCAGCACGCTGGAGACGCGCACGACGGCCTTGCCCGCGCCGACGATCCGCTCGAGCATCGTCTGGATGCGCTGCTCGATGTCCTTCTCCAGCGACCGCTGGTACTCGAGCTGGGAGCCGGAGAGCCGCGTCGGCCCGTCGTCGGCCGCCTCGGAGAGCAACCGGCCGTGGCCGTCCACGACCGTCACCGCTCCGGGCTGGAGCCCCTCGACGCTGCTCGCGACTAAGTGGACGATCCCCTGCGTCTGTGCCTTGCTTAGCGACGCCCCCCGGCGGAGCGAGAGCACGACCGAGGCTCGCGGTCGCTCCTGTTCCGAGCTGAACAGCCGCCGCTCCGGCACGGCCAGGTGCACCCGCGCCCGCTCGACCTCGGGCAGCTGCGCGATCGTCCGGGCCAGCTCGCCCTGGAGCGCCCGCCGGTAGTTCAGTTTCTGGACAAACTCGGACATCCCGATCGTGTTGCGGTCGAAGATCTCGAAGCCGACCCCGCCCCCGTGCGGCAACCCCTGGCTCGCAAGCTGGAGCCGCAGCTCGTGGACGCGTGCGGCCTCCACGAGGATCGACCCGCCACCCGCGCCGACCTCGTAGGGGATCTTCGCCTCCTTGAGCTTCTCGATGATGGCGCCCGCATCGTCCGGGGAGAGGCCGGAAAAGAGCACCTGCAACTCCGGCTGCTGACTCCAGAGCGCCACCGCGACGAGCGCGGCGACCGCGGCGGCCAGCCCGATCACGATCGTGAGCCGACGTGCCATCGGCAGTGCTGCAAATTTAGCGAGCATGCCCCGGTCCCTCTCCCCCTGGACGGTTTAAATCTGCATCCGCTGGATCTCTTCGTAGGCGCTCACGATCTTGTTCCGGATCTGCATCATAAGCTGGAAGCTGATCTCAGCCTTCTGGAGCGCAATCATCGTCTGGTGGAGATTCTGGCTGTCACCGCTGACCAGGGCTTCGACTGCATGCCTGGCGTCGAGCTGGATCGCATTGGTCTGTGTGATCATGTCTCTGAGCAGCGCCTGGAAGTGACCGGGTGCTGCCCCATGGGTCGCCCCGTCACCGGAACCTGATTCCATTGGGATGGGTGCCGGTATGCTGATGCGGATGTCCTCCATTGCTCCCTCCTCTGGCATCACTCTTCCGCGGCCCTGCCCGCTCCGCGGTGCGGCCACGCTGCACTGGCGCATCGCGCCTGGCGCGTTACCCCTCGCTTATCGGCTGATCTCCAGGGCACGATTCCACATGGCGCGCACGGCGTTGATGGCTTGCAGATTTGCCTCGTATGCCCGGTGCGCCGTCATCAGGTCTACCATCTCTTCAAGCACGTTGACGTTGGGTAGGTGGACATACCCGTTCTTGTCGGCATCTGGATGCGTCGGGTCATACACAACTTTGCCCGGTCGTAGGTCTTCCGTGATCTGTGAGACGGTGACGCCAACCAGCCCCTCGCGGACTGCTCCGGCCCCCATGCTGCCAGCCCCCACATTCACCAGCGCCAGCCGGAACAACGGCTTGAGCGGAACGGCACGGAAGAGCACCATCCGGCGCCGGTAGGGGCCGCCCTCCGCGGTCCGGGTGGACTGGGCGTTGGCGAGGTTGCTTGCAATGACGTTCAGCCGGTGACGCTGGGCATCCAGCGCCGACACTGAGATCGCTAAGCTGGTGTTGATGTCCATCTTCCGTCTCGCCTTCAATCAGGCGCGCCCCGTTCCGGCGTCTCTTTTGCTGACAGGCTAGCGGCCGCGCCGCCCCGCCCGCCGGCGGCCGCGCCGCCCCGCCTGCCGGTAGCCGCGCCGCCCCGTGCCTACCGGGCCTCCCGAATTGCGGCCAGCACTTGTTGGAACCGCATTGCCAGAATCGTCGCAGCCGCCTGGTACTGCATGGTATTCTCAGTGAGGTTGGCCAGTTCTCGGTCCAGGCTGACCGTATTCGCGTCAAGCCCCGCCGACCCCTCTGGAGCCGTGACCAGATGGGCTGCGGTCAGACTGGTGAGGCTGGGATGCCCTCCCAGATGACGAGGATGCGTGATTCGCAGCTGGCTCGCCGGCGTCCCGTGCAGCACCGCCATCAACATCTCTCGGAACGGCAGCTCCTTCGCCCGATAGCCCGGCGTCTCCTCGTTCGCAATGTTGGAGGCGATCACCTGGTGCCGGGCCGCACGAATATCGAGCACCCGTTCTAGCATCGTCATGGTCCGATCAAAGAGCGTCATCGAGCTCCTCCATGTTGGTCCCTCAGACTTCAGTCCAGGTAACTTGTTTGGTGTCCTCTGGGACCTGATTTGCAGTCACCTGATCGACGTTCCACCCCTCTTGCCGGTACTCCCGCAGCTTGTTGCGGAGTGTGCGGACACTAATTCCAAGCCGTTTCGCTGCCTGTGTCCGATTCCCCTTGCACTGTGCCAGGGTGCTGACAATCAGCTCTCGTTCCATTTCCCACAGTGAGCACCCGGCCGACCCGTTCCGGGAGGCTGGCACAGCCGACCCTGAGCCTGTCGGCACGGCTGACCCCGAGTCTGTCGGCACGGCCGACAATCCGGGGGCTCCCGGTCGGCTAGCCGTCAGCTCATCAGCCGACACATGCTCCGGCTCGATCACGCCGCCGGCCGCGAGGAGGACCGCCCGCTCCATGACGTTTTCCAGCTCGCGGACATTCCCGCGCCAGGGCCGCATGGCCAGCGCGGCGAGCGCAGCCTCGGAGAGGGCGGGCGCGGCCAGCCCGTTCCGCGCGGCGCAGGCGGCCACAAAATGTCGGGCCAGCAGCGGGATGTCCTCCGGCCGCTCGCGCAGTGGCGGCAAGGCGATCGGAAAGACGTTCAACCGGTAGAAGAGGTCCTCGCGGAACCGGCCCAGTTCCACCTCGCGCCACAGGTCCCGGTTCGTCGTCGCAATGACCCGGATGTCCACGTCCACCGGCTCCCGCCCGCCAATCCGGTCCACCACCCGCTCCTGGAGCACCCGCAACAGCTTGGCTTGGAGCGCCACGTTCATCTCGGTGATTTCATCGAGCAGCAGGGTGCCGCCGTGGGCTAACTCGAACTTGCCCAGCTTGCGGCTCACGGCGCCCGTGAAGGCGCCCCGCTCATAGCCGAACAGCTCGCTCTCCAACAGGCCGTCCGGCAGCGTCGCGCAGTTCACCGCGATGAACGGGCGATGCGCCCGGGGGCTCCGGCTGTGGAGGTAGCGTGCGAGCAGCTCCTTGCCGGTCCCGCTCTCGCCGGTGATCAGCACGGTGAGGGAGGTGGGCGCCACCAGCTCGGCCGCCGCCAGGAGCCGGCGCATCGCCGGACTCTGCCCGAGCAACGGCCGCGACTCACGCCGACTGAGGCGACGCCGCGCGGCGGTCTCTTCGAGCACACCACGGGTGTCCGTGGGCTCCCGCCTCGTTCTCTGGTCCTCCTCCAGTCGCGCGAGGATCTGTTCCAGCGCCTCGGCGGCAAACGGCTTCTGGAGCACATCGCTGGCCCCGTTTTTCATCGCCTCCACCGCAAGCTCCACCGTTCCATACGCCGTGATCACCACCACATGGACGGTTGGCACGCAGCGTTTGATCTCACGGAGCACGTCCAGTCCACTCGACTGGGGCAGATACAGGTCGGTCAGCACCACCCAGGGTGGGGTCTGACGAACGATGGCAAGCGCCGCGTGGCCGTCGGCGACGGCTTGGACCTGATAGCCGTGACGCTGGATCAACTCACTCAGCGCCGTCCGCATGGACGGTTCATCGTCCACGACGAGGACGAGTCGGGATTCGGTTCGGGTCTCGGGGACCCGTTCGCACCACATGGGTCAAGACGCTCCTTCTTCGTTGTTGTGGGGGGCACGGGCTCGTGGCGGAGCGCCCACCCTGCCTGGGCTGGTGGGCCCTCCGCACTCAGCGCCCCCTGTCCTCTCCTCAGTCTGAGGGATCAGAGTCCGGATGTGGCCACACGGAGGACCTCGCAGGAACCGATCCCCCTACTGACCTCTCTTCCGATCTCTCACTCCACACCAGCGGGAACGACTGCCGGACCGACGGCTTCCTGGTTTAGGCGATCGGCGCGGTCGCGGCCCCGTTGGGGGCCCTCCGGGGTCGTCCCCTCGAGCCGCCTGGGCCAGACCGCTGATCCGCTGGAAGTGGCCAGACCGGTAACCGCCAGATCGTCGCTGGCACCTGATCCCCGCTGACCTCTTGTCGCTCACTGGGCGCCGTCGCGTCGTCGTGGGTGCTGGCTTCTGACCACGTGGTCCACTGCGGCCCGTATCGTCGCTTCAGCCGCCGCATCCGCTCAATCAGCGTCGTGCGGTTGATCCCCAACAGCCGTGCCGCGTGAGCAATGATCCCGTGTGTCTGCCGCAGGGCGCTGGCGATCCAGCGTGCTTCGGTCGCCGCCAACGTATCGGCGAGACAGAAGCCCGGGCCCAATTCCAGCAGGGGCTCCTGGCGCGCCGATGCGCCAGGAGCCGGGCTTGCCGGCGGCGGACCAGGGGGCGCCGAGGAGAACGCCAGGTCCGCCGGCTCAATGACGCCGCGGCCCTTATACACCACCGTCCGCTCCACCACATTCTCCAGTTCCCGCACATTCCCAGGCCAGGGATAACGTTGCAGCGCCGCCAGCGCCGCGGCGCTGATCGTGACCGACTGGCCGAGAGTGGCGATGAGTTTGGTCATCTGAGACGCGACCAACGCCGGGATATCTTCTGGGTGCTGCCGCAACGGAGGGACTACCAGGGGGAGCACGTGAAGCCGATAATAGAGATCCCATCGGAAGAGCCCAGCCCGACAGAGGGCCTCCAACGAGCGGTGCGTCGCCGCGAGAATCCGGACGTCGACCGGTTTGGGCTGGCGACTGCCGATTCGATCGATCACCGAGTCCTGCAACACGCGCAAGAATTTGACTTGCATCGCCAGGGACAAGTCCCCGACTTCGTCCAGGAACAGGGTGCCGCCGTGGGCCAACTCGAATTTGCCCGGCTTCCCGGTCACAGCCCCGGTGAAGGCCCCCCGCTCGTACCCAAACAGCTCGGCTTCCGCCAAGGTCTCGGGAATCGCGCCACAGTTGATCGTGATAAACGGCCCCTGCCGGCGGTGGCTGTGCGCGTGAATCTCCCGGGCGACGAGCTCCTTGCCGACCCCGCTTTCCCCATAGATCACCACCGCGCAGTCGCTCCGCGCCACGGCCTGGATCTGTGCCCGCAGGCGGTGCATGATGGGACTGTCGCCGATCAGGCGCGAGCTGATCGTCAAGGGAGCCGGCCCGGCCTCGCCTGTGTCCGGACCTCGACTGGGTCCCCCGTCATTGATTGTGTCAGCCATCCTCATCGCTCAGTTCCGTCGAGTCCCCCCTCGCCCCGTCATGGCCGTTCCGGTCGACTTGCCGGTTGGGGGCCCCGCGCGCTCACGACGACCGCGGCTCCTGGCTGGTCGGCTCCCCTAGGTCCCGTCTTGCTGGGACCGGTGCTTGCGCAGATAGTCCGCTTGCCGTCGGAACACATGCCGGATGAGGCGCTCGCGGTCGTCCTCTGGCAGATCGACAAACTCGATGGCGACCAGGGCCCCGTGTCGCGGTGGACTCATAGCCTGACACCAGACGACCGTGCCGGCCGCACGAATGCGCTGAAACGGCGGCAGGATGAGATCGACCCTCACTCGGGTGCCGACGGGACAGATCCACCTGGTTTCGCACCGAATCCCGCTTCCGCTCAGATTGACCTTCCGGGCGATCGGGAGACGGACCGCTGCCAGATTGTGCCGCGCGAGGGCGAGGAGCACCTGTTCCAGCAGCCATTCCAGCTTGGCGAGAGCCGGGCTCAGGCCCGACGCCGGATCAGCGTCGGGGCACCCTTCCATCCGCACCGCGTCCAGCGTCGCGTACACTGCCTCGATCGACGGGGGTGGCGTGTCCTGGGCCCAATCAGGACCCGGCCCGTCCGCCTCCGGCCACACCTCCACGAGGAGCCAATCATCGACGCGATAGTTGGTGCGTTGGTCCATCGGCTTGTCCCCCTCCGCCTCGCGGGTGCCCGGGTTCGTTACGCCGACGCGGGGCGCGCGGTCTCCTCCCTGGCGTCCCGCTGAACCGGGGCAGCCGACGGGGTCGCGCCCGGTTCGAGCTGGAGCGGTTCTTCTGCCACCTCCACGCGGTTGCGGCCCCGCAGTTTGGCCCGATAGAGGGCGGCATCGGCGCGGGCCAGCACGGTGTCGGCAGGTTCGTCGGTGGCCGGGCTCCAGGTGGCCACGCCGATGCTGACCGTGACGGACACGGGCACCCCGTCGACCAGGCACGGGCTGGCGGCAATTTCACGGCCAATGCGGTCGGCGACCGCCCATCCGGCGTCGCGGTTGGCTCGCGGCATCAGCACGGCAAACTCTTCCCCGCCGTATCGGGCCACCACATCACCCACCCGTACCAAGCTCGTGATGCGTTCCGCTAGCATCTGGAGGATGCGATCGCCGGTGACATGCCCGTGCACGTCGTTAATGTCCTTGAACCGATCGAGATCAATCACCAGCAGACTGAACACGCTGCCGGTGCGCCGGCTCCGGTCCATCACGCGCGCGATTGCCGCCCGCCAGGCCCGTCGATTGGCGAGGCCGGTGAGGGGATCGGTGTACGCGAGGGCCCGGACGTGCTGATGCTGCGCGGCGTTCTGCAAGGCCATTGCTAACGGACCGGTCACGGTCTGGAGCCACTCTTGCTCGTCCGGCGAAAACGGGCGCGCGCGGTGGCGCCCCACGCTCAGACTGCCGACGGGGTGCGTCGCCACCTGCAACGGCAGATCCAGCCGTGCGTCGCCCTCGGCCTCGTTGGCGTCGCCCGGCTTGGTGCGGTATGTCCACGTCCACGCCGGCTCGTCCCAGTGGATCGTGAGCCAATCGATGGGCACCACGGGGGCGAGATGCGCGGCGAACGCGGCGCCAATCTTGTCCTGCGCGAGATGCGCGGCGAAGGCTTGGCTGATTTGGGCCAAGGCTTGCCAGCGCGCGTTCGCCTGCCGCAAGGCGTTGCGGTCGCGTTCCAGGTCGACATACGCCGTCGCCAGGGCGGTTTGCATCCGCTGCACGCGCCAAAAGGCTTGTTGAGTCCGGAGTCCATGCCGGACCGCCGCCCGGAGTCGCGAGCGGCGGCATGGCCAGACGACATAATCGACGACGCCGGCGCGCATCCACCAGGCCGTCCGTTCCGCGCCATCATCGGGCCCCACCAGCACCACCCCGGTCGCCTGCTGCCGTTGCACCCGGGCGATCCAGGTTTGCAGGGCGCGTCGCGGCCGCGCCGTGTGATACACGATGAGATGGATCGGTCCCCCATCCGCGCGGCCCCCGTCGGCGCGGCCCCGCGCCACGCACACCACCCGATAGGGCGCATGCGCCAGCATCGCCGCGAGCCGCGCGCGGATGGATACCGATCGGCTGCACACGACCACCACCGCGCGCCCAGTCGGATTGATCGGCGCCGGGTCTCTTCGGGACCGGGGGCTCACCGGGCGTTCGGATTCAGGGCGTGGCGGCGCGGCCCGGCCCCGGGCCGAGGGCTGTCGCCGAACCGGCGGTCTTCGCCGCGGCGGAAATGGTGACCCGGTCCTCGACCGGTGATCCGCTCGCTGGCGGCTCGCCGCCCGGCAGCCGGAGGAGCTGGGCATAGACTCGTATCACATTCTGAATGGTGCTCACGTCCATCAGCATGATGCCTCATGATCCGATTCCTGCTCTGTTCTGGTCCCTTGACGCCCATCTGCTGAGCTGGTTCGTGCTCGCCTTTCGACCGTGAGGCGTCGACGCAGGTTCCCATTCAGGACACCGTGGCCATCGCGACGGGCGCGGACAGGTCCCGTTGTCTGCTGGCTCGCCCGTGGCGGCGCCGGCCGGCTCGGCTGGCCCCGGCAGCAGCAGGACGACTGTGGTCCCGCGGCCGACCGTGCTCTCCACCTCGACCCGTCCACCGTGCCCCTCGGCGACGGCATGGACGATGGCGAGCCCCAGCCCGGTGCCGCGCTCGCGCGTGGTGAAGAAGGGATCGAAGATGCGCGGGAGCGCGTCCGGCGGAATGCCGACGCCGGTGTCCGACAGCGCCACCCGGGTCCACCGGACCAGGCGCACCGGGGCGCCTGCGCCGGCGCCGCCGACGCGTTCCTGAAACGCCGACGCCGCGATCGTGAGGGTCCCGCCGCCCGGCATCGCCTGCCCCGCGTTGAGGATCACGTTCAGCAAGGCCTGGGTGACCTGGGCCGCGTCGCACCAGATCCGCGTCGCCGCGGGATCCACCGCGAGCACAACCTCGATGGGCGTCCGCGCGAGCTCGTGCGTCGCCAGCGCCAGCGCGTCGCGCACCAGGGCCTCGGTCCCATGCCACCGCGCGCGCGGGCGGCTCGGCTGCGTGTACCCCAGGAGGTTCGCCAGCAACCCGTCCATCGCCTTGACCGCCAGGCCGATGTGGTCCGCATACCGCTGCCGGTCGGGGTCCCGCGCCAGATCCCGTCGCAGGAGCGACGCAAACAGCTCGATGCTCCCTAACGGGTTCCGGATCTCGTGCGCGATCCGGCTCACCATCTCGCCCATCGCGGCCAGGCGGCTCCGCCGCTGCAGGCGTTCTTCGAGCTGCCGCACCGTCGAGATGTCGTGCAGGAGCACGAGGCTGCCGGCGACCCCGCCGCCGGCTCCCCGGAGCGTCGTCCGGGAGAGGGACAGGGCGGCGCCGGTCGGCGCGGCGAGCGGATAGCTCCCGCCGGCCAAGCCGGCCTCGGCCAGCACCGTCGCGAGGGGGCGCCCGAGCAGCCGCTCCCGGGGAACCCCAAGCAGGGCCTCGGCGGCGCCGTTACAACGGACGACGACTTCCCGCTCGTCCGCCACGAGCACCCCCGTGGGCAGCGACTCGAGGATCGCCTCGAGATGGGCCTTGATCTCCTCCTTCTCCCGGAGGTGCGCCCGCAAGGCGTCGTTCGCGGCGGCCAGCTCCAGGTCGGTCTGTTCCAGACGGGCTCGAAGCGCCCGGTAGGCCTCCTCGAGCGTCGCCGCGGCTCGATCGAAGCTGCGGAAGGCATGCCGCAGCAGACGCACGTCCTGGACCTTAGCGACGTCCTGCGTCATGTCGGTCTCCGTCTGTCCCTGCCTCCTGTCTCCGGGGGGCGAGATCCGCCGCCAGCGCCACGGCCAGCCGCGCCATCACGGGATCCGCCGCCTCGGCCAGGAGCGCCTCCAGCGCCACCTCGACTGTCGCCGGATCGTCCTGGGCGCGGCGGAGCCGGACGATCTGGAATCGCGCCCAGTCCGCGGCTCCACCCGTGGGCACCTCCTGCAGGACCCGGCCGTACCGAACGAGCGCGGCCTCCCCGCGCCCCGCCTCCGCCAGCAGGTCCGCGTAGCGCAGGACCATGCGGGGATCGGTCAGCCCGCCCGCGCGCTCCGCCTCCGCGTACCACCGGAGCGCCTCCGCCCGATTCCCCTGCGCGACGAGCGCGGCGGCGAGCGTCAGCAGCACGGCAGGCCGGGCCGGCTGGGTGGGATATCGGGCGAGCCACTGACGGCTCACCCGGACGGCGCTGGCCGGGTCTCCCGCCTCGAGCGAGGCCTCGGCGAGTCCCCGCAGCGCCTCCCGCCCCCACCGGCCGAGCGGATATTGGAGGCGGTAGCGGTCGAAGACCTGCCGGGCCGCGGCGAAGTCGCGCTGGGCCAGATAGGTTTGCCCCAACCCGATCAGCGCCGCTTCCCGCCAGGCCTGGGCGCCGCGGCTTCGCAGCACGACCTGGTAGAGCCGGACGGCTTCGGGCAGGAACCCCAGCCGCTGGTCCGCCCCGGCGATCCGGAGGAGCAGGTCGCTGTCGGCGAAGACGCGCTCGGCAAACACCCCGAGCCGGTAATAGAGCGTCACCGCCGCGAGGTCGTCGCCGCGGTCGAGCGCCAACAGGATGTCCGGCGCGAGCAGCCCGGCGAGCCGCCCGCTCGCTCGCTCCGGCCAGGGGTCGTCGGGCAGGCGTCCGGCCCGGGCGACCACCGCCTCGTAGGCCCGGATCGCCTCCGTCCGTTCCCCGTCCGCTTCGAGCATCTCAGCCAGGTGATAGCCTGCTTCGCTCCCGAGGACGAGGCGCTCGTAGGTCGCCGCCAGCTCGTGCAGGACGCGCCGCTGCCCGGCCGGGTCCAGCCAGGGGACCGGCCCGGCGCGCAGCAGGGTGCGGACCGTTTCGTGCAGCGCGCGCGTGGGCCGGGCGGCCAGCCGCTCGTGGCCCAGTTCCGCGAGCCGCAGGCGCGCGAGGGCCGCCCCCAGCGTGCCAGGATGGCGCGCCACCGCCAGCTCGTAGAACAGCCCAGCCCGCTCGAGGGCACCGTGGCGGCGGAAGCTGTCCCCGATCTGGACCAGCGCCTCGGGCGCCTCGTCGCTCCAGGGACGCAGGTTGTAGGCGATGCCGTAGAGGCGGCGGGCGTCCGCCTCGCGGCCCAGCTCCCTCGTCAGCGCGGCGTACCGGAGCAGCGACGCCGGCCGGCGCTTGAGGAACTCCGGCCATTGCTCCATGGCCGTCCGATAGAGGGCCTCCGCCTCTTCCGGCCGCCGGGCCGCGACCAGCACGTCCGCGAGCCCGACCGTCGCATACTGCCGCAGCCGCTCGTCGCGCGTGTGCTGGCGGAGCGTCCGGAACGCCTGCTCGGCCTCGCCCCACCGGGCCCACCCGACATCGTTCAGGGCGAGCCCGAGCCACGCCCGGTCCGCATCGGGCCCATCGGGCAGGTCGGTGAGCGCCCGCTCGTACGAGCCCTGGGCTTCGATCCGCAGCCCCATCGCCGCGTAGAGGTCGCCGATGCGCCAGCGGGCCCGGCGCGCGTTCGGCGAGCCGGGACGTTCCAACAGGAGGGCCCGGTACGCCTCAATCGCTTCCATCATTCCCCGGGGACCCGGCTTCTCGCGGACGAGCAGCTCCGCGAGGAAGGCCCGCGCGGGCTCGACGAGCGGGCTGCTCGGATGTTGCTCGACGACCTGCTGGAAGGCCAGCCGCGCCTCCGGCAGGTGGCCCTGCCGGTAGGACGTCGTGCCGCGCTCGAAGACGGCCGCCGCCGGCCCCTCCCCGGGGCCAGCGACGCGCGGCCCGTCGTCGGGCCAATCGGGCAAGGTAAAGGAATCCGGTGGCACGGGAGCGCCGGGGCGCGCGGCCGCCGCCGGCGACCGCTCCTGGGAGAATGAGGGCCCGGCGGCCTCCAGTGTGGCCGCCGACATCCCGACGAGCCACGCCATCAGGAGCGATGAGAGGAGAACCGTGTGCACGACATCGGGAGGCAGCAACATCCATGCCCCCGGTCCCCACGGACGTCTGGCGGAAGAGGCGTCAGGATGTCTTCCGGTTGCACGCGGTCGCGCGTGGCGGGCAGGACGAGCGGCCCATCCGGTGTTGGGCAGCTTGACGCGTCTGGTCAAGCGGTTGACGGTCGGAGCCAGGCAGACGGGACTCCGGTGCCTGCCTCAGGTTCCGCGTTCCAGCGTCGGATCGCCGGCGAGCCGCTCCGCCTGTCCCCTGGGATCCAAGCCCTTGCGCTTCAGCTTCTCGACGAGCGTCGTCCGATTCAGGTGGAGGAGCTGCGCGGCCCGGCTCACCACCCCGTTGGCCTGCCGCAGGGCCTCGAGGATGAGCCGGTTTTCGAATTCCTCCAGCTCCTTGACGAGGTTGATGCCCTGACCGGTGAAGTCCACGGGCTCGGCGGCGGGCCGCGGCGCCGCCGAGCCCGTGAAGATCTGTTCCGGGAGGTCCGTGACGGCGATGCGCCCGGACTGCTTTAGGATGACGAGGCGCTCCACCAGGTGTTCCAGCTCGCGGATATTGCCCGGCCACGAATACCGGGACAGGGCGTCCAGGGCGGCGGGCTCGATCCCCTGGATCGCCGTCCCCTGGGTCTCGTTGAAATGCCGAATGAAGTGCTCGACCAGCAGCGGGATGTCGCTTCGCCGCGCCCGGAGCGGCGGGAGCGTGATCGGGATGACGTTCAGCCGATAGAAGAGATCCGGCCGGAACCGTCCCGCCGCGACCGCGTGCTCCAGATCCTGGTTGGTCGCGGCGATGAGGCGAACATCCACCCGGATCGTCTTGGTGCCCCCCACCCGCTCAAACGCCTGCTCCTGGAGGACGCGCAGGAGCGTGACTTGGCACGGGAGGCTCAGCTCGCCCACCTCGTCCAGGAACAGCGTCCCGCCGTGGGCTTGCTCGAAGCGTCCAATCCGGGTCGTCGTCGCCCCCGTAAACGCGCCTTTTTCATGGCCGAACAGCTCGGCCTCCAGGAGCGTCTCAGGAATGGCGCCACAGTTGAGTGCCACCCACGGACCTGTTCGGCGGCGGCTCAGGGCGTGCAGGCGGCGCGCCACCCGCTCCTTGCCGGTTCCGGTCTCACCTTGGAGCAGCACCGTGCTGTCGCGGTCGGCGACCCGTTCAACCAGGTCGAGCACCTGGCGCCACGCCGCGCTGGTGCCGACGAGGGGGCCGTCGCCGTCCCGCGCCTGCCTCGTCTGCTTCAACAGCAGGTTCTCCCGCTTCAGCTTCTGGAATCCCAGCGCCTTCCTGAGGACCAGTCCCACGGCCTCCATCGGGAATGGCTTGGTGAGAAACTCGACGGCCCCAGCCTGCATTGCGCGCACGGCGCGCTCGATTGTGCCATAGCCAGTCATCACGATGCCGGCAATCTGCGCGTTGATCTCGTGCACGCGCGCCAAGAGCTCGATGCCATCCATGCCCGGCAGCACGAGGTCGGTCAGCAGAACCTGCACAGGCACCCGCTGGACCACGTGGAGCGCCGCCGGGCCGTCCGCGACGGCCGTGACCTGGTAGCCCTTGTCCGTACAGAACTCCCCGAGCACCTCTCGGATCGCGGCCTCATCATCCACGACGACGATGTGCGGCTGGCTCATGGCTTCCTCCACCCGAGGTCTTGTCAATAGGTGTGTAGCGCGCCAGGCGAAGGGTTCGTTGACCAGCCGGTGCAAGTCCGGCCGTGGTAACCGCCAGCGGGCCAGGTCGTCAGCCCCGGCCGTTCGCGGCCAGGCAGGCGGCTGAGCGGGGTCTCAACCCTCGTGACGAGCGAGGGGACGAGTGGGCAGTCCGTACCATGACGGGAATCCTGCCGCGTCGGGAGGAGCCCGCCGAAAGGCGCACGAGGAGGCCGAGCCGCGTACACATCGGCGAAGGCCACAAGCCCCGCTGGGAGGCTGGAGCGGCGGGGGCGACTCCGCCGGCGTAGGGGGAGCGGAATGTCCACAGGGCCAACGAAGCAACCTGGGAGCGCCGCCCGGCCGAGAGAGTCGGGCCGATCAGACCGAGAGTCGAAGTGGACCGATGGTCGAGAGGCAGTCGGAGGAGGCCAGAGTCCTGGGGAGGGCCTGGACAACAGAACCAGGTCGGAGGGAAGGGCCTCGGCTTCACCCAGGGGCCGGTGAGGACGACGGGCTGGAGCAGGCCACGCGTGGCTCACGAGGCCCGAGCCACGGTCCGGCGCCTGCAGCAGGCCCGCTCTCAGGCGGCCAAGAGGAGCCCAACCCGACGCTTCCATGCCTGGTACGACAAGCTCTGGCGGTGGGAGGGGCTGGAGCAGGCATGGGCGACGGGGCGAGCCAACCGTGGCCGAGGTGGGGTCGATGGGCAGACGATCGAGCGCAGTGAGCGGGCGGGGGTGGCACCCTTCCTGCAAGAGCTCCACGCGGCGTGGCCGGCGGGCCGGGATCGGCCGTGTCCGGTGCGACGGGTGGAGATGCCCAAAGCCAGCGGCGGCACCCGGCCGCTGGGGATTCCCACGGTGCGGGACCGCGTGGGGCCAGCCGCCTGCCGGCTGGTGATCGAGCCGCGCTTTGAGGCCGAATTTCTGCCCTGCTCGTCTGGATTTCGGCCGGGGCGCCATGCCCACCAGGCTCACCGGCTGAACCAGCCCCGTCTCCCCCCGCCGCCGCCCCGTCGCCTCGTTCGGAGGCAGGTAGCTCCAGCCCGCCTCCTGGGCGTAGCGGAGGAAGGGGTTCTGTACGGCGTGGCGCTCGCTACCTCACGTCATGGACAACTGAGCTCCTTGCCTTTCAGCCCTGGCCGAGCAGTTCCTCGGTCAAGGCATCTCGGTCCATTTCCAGGTAGTCAGCGATCTCTTTGAGGATGCTGTGGAGGGTCCCAACCCGCAGCGGCCGATGGCTCGGGATCGTTACCCTGTGCTCTGTGCCCTTGACGGAAGAGACCAGGCGCATGTGGCTCCCGGTCTGTCGAACGATCCGGTAGCTGTACCGGGAAAGACGCCGGGCAAGCTCCTCCCCACCGAGATCGCGTGGGAGTTTCATACAGCAATGACCTCATCCCGCACCAGGTGGAGGCGGATGATGGCGGGCCGCTCCTCTTTGTCGAAGTGACAGCGCACCGCATCCCGGACCTGCTCCCTGAGCCTTGCCAGATCATCGGCTTCGGTGAAGATGGCATGCCCCAGGGCACGGGCTTCATAGCCTCCTTCTGGCGACTCCTCGACCAGAACGATGATCTCCTTCGCGTTCATGACATCCTCCCATGAATAGGGCCTCTATCAACCTGAATCCGGCAGGAATTGACCACGCGCCATTGCCTCCGATGGCTTTTGAGGCCCTCCAAGCGAGTAATAAGGCGTTGACTGAAAGAGGTATGATCAAAAGGTGTGGAAATAGGAAACAGGCGGTGGCAACCTTTCGGGTGACTAAACCCAGCCGGAGCGAGTCCGGCCATGAAAGGAGGCACCGCCATGCAGGAGCAGAACACAGGAACCGAGTCTGCGTCAAGCCAGGAGTGGTGGGACCATCTGGAGGAATGGGCGCGGGGCCACATCCAGCGGTGGTTGCAGGCGCTGTTGGAGGAGGCAGGCACTGCGCGGTTGGGGCGGAAGAAATCGGAGCGCCGGGCGGCCGTCGATGCCCCAGAGGGGTACCGCAATGGGTATGGCCAGCTGCGGAAGCTGGCGCTCACGTGCGGGACGATCACGGTGCGGCGGCCGCGGGTGCGCGGGCTGGCCGAGCGCTTCGTCAGTCGGATTCTGCCGCTGTTCAAGCGGCGGACGAAGGAGGTGGGCGAGCTCCTGCCCCGCTTGTACCTGCATGGCCTCGCGCACGGGGACTTCGAGCTGGCCCTGCGGGGGCTGCTGGGCGAGGGGGCGCCGCTATCGGCGGCTTCCCTCCAGCGGCTCAAGGTCCAATGGCAGCAGGAGGACGACGCCTGGAAGCAGCGCCGCTTGGATGACCTGGAGGTCGTGTACGTCTGGGCGGACGGGCTGTCCGGGAAAGCCGGTCTGGAAGACAGCCAGGCGGCGCTGCTGGTCCTGATCGGCGCGCTGACTGATGGCCGCAAGGTCGTCCTCGCGGTGGAGAGCGGCCAACGCGAGTCCCAGGAGTCGTGGGGGGCCGTGCTGCGGGATCTGCGGGCACGGGGGCTGAAGCCCTGGCGTGGCCCGGTGGCCGATGGGCACCTCGGGATCTGGGCCGCCTTGGCCGAGCAGCAACCGACGGCCGCCGAGCAGCGGTGCTGGAACCATAAGATTCTCAACGTGCTGGACGCCATGCCCAAGAAGCTCCAGGCTGAGGCGAAGGCCTTGCTGACGGCGATACCGTACGCCGAGACGCAGGCCGAGTGCGAGCGCCTCCGGGACCGGTTCAGCCGCCGGTACCAGGGGCTGGCCCCGAAGGCCGTCGAGCGGTGACCGGCGGACTGGGCACGGCTCGTCACGTGCTCTCAGTTCCCGAGAGCGCAGTGGCAGCCTCTCCGGACGACCCACGGGGTCGAGTCCCCGTTCGCCGCCGTCCGGCTGCGGACGACAGCCGGGAAGCGCGACCAGCGCGTCGAGTCCGCCACGGCGTTGATCTGGAAACTGCTCCAAGTGGCCGAGGGTCACTTCCGGCGCCTGAATGCGCCGGAGCTGCTGCCCCTGGTCTACGCCGGCGTCCCGTTGGTCGATGGCGTGAAGGCATCACCCAGCGTGACCCAACAGGAGGTCGCCGCCTGATTCCATTGTAGAGTAGAGCACTGGCGCGAACCTGGAGCCGCTCCCGAACGCCTCGGCGCACGCGCCTACTACGGACCACAGCGGACAGGGGTTTCCAGCACCCCCTCATCAAACCGGACGTGAGATTCTCCCTCATCCGGCTTTCCGACAACCGCTTGCGCAGGGGCATTCGAGGTCAGGCCCATACGACCTGTCCCGTGGCCCGATACACGCCAAGGCGCCGGTCGTCCGCCGCCGACCAGTCCCGCCGACGGAGTTGATACTTCCGCCGGCGGAACAGTGCCAAGCAATGGAAGACAGACCGATCCAACGCGACAAACTTCCGACTGCTGTTGCCCACCTTGAAGGATTGCACCCATCCCCGCAGGATCGGGTTCAGGGTGGCCACCACCGCCTCCAGGGGGAATGGCAGCCGTCGCCAGTCCGCCGTCACCACCTTCACCTTCTGGCGAATCTGGCGCATCGCGCGTTGCGAGGGCCAACTCAGACAATAATGCCGACCTCGGAACTGCCAAGACGCACACTTGTGGAAGTGACACCCCAGGAAGTCAAACCCCATCTTCCCGCGAGACCGATCCACGAGCCGCGTCTTCTCCGGATGCAAGGCCAGCCCGAGGCCCGCCAGCACGTCCCGGACCGCCGCCAGGCTCTGCTGCGCCTCCCGGTACCGGCGGCACAGGATGACAACGTCCTCCGCCTACCGCACCAGCATGCCGAGAGGCGCGAAGCGTTGTGGCCACTGCTGATCCAGCACGTGCAGGTAGATGTTCGAGAGCAACGGCGAGATGACCCCGCCCTGAGGCGTTCCCTGCTCGCTGGGCTCATCGCCGTCGGCCGCGAACACGCCGGCTTTCAGCCAGGCTCGCAGCAGCCGCAGCACGCGCCGGTCACTGATGCGTTGCCTCACCAGCGCCAGCAGCCTCGTCTGGTCGATGGTCTCGAAGGACCGGACGATGTCCCCATCGACCACCCCGTGAGACCCCCGATTGACCGTCTCGTTGCTCAGCCGGTGAGCCTGGTGGGCATGGCGCCCCGGCCGAAATCCAGACGAGCAGGGCAGAAATTCGGCCTCAAAGCGCGGCTCGATCACCAGCCGGCAGGCGGCTGGCCCCACGCGGTCCCGCACCGTGGGAATCCCCAGCGGCCGGGTGCCGCCGCTGGCTTTGGGCATCTCCACCCGTCGCACCGGACACGGCCGATCCCGGCCCGCCGGCCACGCCGCGTGGAGCTCTTGCAGGAAGGGTGCCACCCCCGCCCGCTCACTGCGCTCGATCGTCTGCCCATCGACCCCACCTCGGCCACGGTTGGCTCGCCCCGTCGCCCATGCCTGCTCCAGCCCCTCCCACCGCCAGAGCTTGTCGTACCAGGCATGGAAGCGTCGGGTTGGGCTCCTCTTGGCCGCCTGAGAGCGGGCCTGCTGCAGGCGCCGGACCGTGGCTCGGGCCTCGTGAGCCACGCGTGGCCTGCTCCAGCCCGTCGTCCTCACCGGCCCCTGGGTGAAGCCGAGGCCCTTCCCTCCGACCTGGTTCTGTTGTCCAGGCCCTCCCCAGGACTCTGGCCTCCTCCGACTGCCTCTCGACCATCGGTCCACTTCGACTCTCGGTCTGATCGGCCCGACTCTCTCGGCCGGGCGGCGCTCCCAGGTTGCTTCGTTGGCCCTGTGGACATTCCGCTCCCCCTACGCCGGCGGAGTCGCCCCCGCCGCTCCAGCCTCCCAGCGGGGCTTGTGGCCTTCGCCGATGTGTACGCGGCTCGGCCTCCTCGTGCGCCTTTCGGCGGGCTCCTCCCGACGCGGCAGGATTCCCGTCATGGTACGGACTGCCCACTCGTCCCCTCGCTCGTCACGAGGGTTGAGACCCCGCTCAGCCGCCTGCCTGGCCGCGAACGGCCGGGGCTGACGACCTGGCCCGCTGGCGGTTACCACGGCCGGACTTGCACCGGCTGGTCAACGAACCCTTCGCCTGGCGCGCTACAGGAAGTATAGAGCATCACCCCACCGTTTTTGTCCCGCCAAACCTTGGGCATCTCTACCCTCCCCCCTTTTCACGAAGAACATCCGGGAGGTGATTCTGTAATTATCGAAGCGGAAGTGTTTCCCCGGATTTTCCTCCATCTTGTGCTGACCGATACCAGGTTCTCTCAAGGTGTTGCGTAAGGGCGCTTATCAATTCGCGACGAAGGGGATCCTCTTCCTCTTGGACTACCTTTTCGGCAGCTGCCATCACCAGATCGTGCTCTAAACCGGTCTGCCAGGCAGCTGCTCCTTCCATGGCTATACGGGCAATTCGCTCGATATCGGCCTCTATGGCCTTTTGCATGGCCTTGGGCGATAGTCCAGGGTAGGCCGCAGCAGCAGTGTCCAGAAAGTTATCAAGGAAATGCGTAGCCGTTTGCGCGCGGACCTTCCTCGGAAGAGCGCCTCCGTAAATTAACCACACAGCCGCACCGATAAGCATATTGACAGCCCACCCAAGGACGGCACCCAGAAGCGCCCCATTGAGTCCCCATCCTACCAAGCCGATGAGTGCTGCCGCCCCGATGACGATGTAGGGAACCATGCAGTCGGTCTCAGAAGGTCAAGAGCGATAATGCCACAATGTAAATTGTGAGGAGTTTCCACATGCCAGCAGGAAGCTTCCGGCGTTTTCCTGTCCCCATGGAATCCAGCACAGTCTTAATCGACACGAATGCTGCCACTGGAACTACGGAGGGTGCGAGCCACAAGAGATGCAATTTGTTCATGCCTGAATAGTGAAGCGTCCACGCTAGGAGCAACCACCAGACGATGACTGTGTTCATGGTTCCGTACGTAACGGAGCCGTAGGGCTGTCTCATAGTCCAGTACCAGCCGAAAGACCAGCTTACTGCAAAACAAAGAAGAATGGACCACACTATCCAGCCAGCCGCAACCATCTTTTAGCCACTCTTCAATCGGGACAGCTTTGCTGAACCTGAGTCCATCTGAGCGGTTGCCATTGGTTTCCACTGGGATACCAGATTGGGGACCTCAACAGTGAGGCTTTATGTTCGCGTCGGCAATCTCTCTCGCTAACGCTGATCACAGCCCTCAACAGAGATAACAATATTGTTAAGATCGAAATGTACTCTGGTCCTTCCGTAAGACCATCCGCCGAAAACACTTCGGCCATCTGGTTCTCCCAACAGTCCTCTGACCTCCGATGGTGTCATGCCGGGCGTAACGTAACGGCAAGCTTTCTGCGAGTGTTTTCGTATTCGCTCAACGGCTCTTCTGTAAATGCCATCGAGCTCTTGCTCTCTTTCTTCAAGCTGGGCCTCTGCTTGCTTGAGGGTCTCGAACGTTGCTCCTTCCGCTTGCGGCCCCTTCACCTGGTATTTGGTAGTCAATTGCTGCAGCAGTTGCTCGACCTGCCGCTGTTGCTGATCGATCTTCTGCGCTTTCTCAGAGAGAGTCGCTTGGAGTTGCGAGATCTGGGCAAGGGCCTGTTGCACGGCACGCGTTCGAGTCTCCAGGTCCTGTTGCTTCTGACCCAAGGATTCTTGTAGCAACCGGAGTTCCTGTCGTGCCTGGTCGAGCGCTTTCTCTTGAGCGCGGCTTTGCGCTTGCAGGCTCCCCTGGATTGCCACGAGTTTGGTTACTGACACACGGAGAAGTCGGAACACGGTAACTGTTCCGTCTGGATTCGTTTCTTCATATTACCGGGAGCGCAAAATACTTGACGCCTTTCACTCAGCCGCATAGCGGACCGCAGGGTGATGGAAGGTGATGCTCTATACTTCCTGTAAAAGTGAGTTGAGCAGAAACAAAAATGGCGTAAGATGCCTCCGGCGTTTACCAACCCGGGGCCGAGGCCCCAAGCTGAAAGGAGGACTTACGCCATGCGAAAGAGGGTACCACCGAGCGAGCACCTGAAGCAAGCACTCACGACCGTGTTGGAGCAAGGCAGCAAGAGCGCGGAGCATCCGTTGGATGAACTCATCAAATTGGGCGCCCGGTACGTGTTGCAAGTGGCCTATGAACAAGAAGTGACCGAGTGGCTGGGCCGCGCCCATTATCAGCGGGGCGCCCGGCGGCGGCGTGGCTGGCGGAATGGCTACGAGCCCAAGGGGCTCAAGACCCCGCTGGGGCTGCTGCCGGTGGCGGTGCCGCAGGTGCGGGGGACCGACGAGCCGTTTCCGGCCCGGGTGGCGCAGGCGGTGGGCACACGCTCGAAGGCGTTGGAACGCTTGGCCACGCGGATGTGGGTGCGCGGGCTCTCGCAGGCCGATGTCGAAGCCCTGTTTCTGGAGACGGTGGGGACCGGGTGATTTCCCGCACCGGCGTCAGCGAGGTCTGTCGCCAGCTGCAGGCGGACTTCGAGGCGTGGCAGCGCCGGGATCTCAGTGCCCTGAAGGTCGTCTATCTGTTCCTGGACGCGATCTATCTGGCCGTGCGGCAAGGGACGGACGAGCAGGAAGGGGTGCTCTGCGCCTACGGGATTCTGGAGTCGGGCCAGAAGGTCCTGCTGTCTCTGGCCCTGGGCAGCCGCGAGTCCTACGACGCCTGGTTGAGCTTCCTGCACGACCTGACCGCGCGCGGCCTGGAGGCGCCGTTGCTGGTGGTCTCGGATGGCCAGCCCGGCCTGCGCAAGGCGCTGCGGGAGGTGTTCCCCCGCGCCTTCCATCAGCGGTGTCAGGTGCATAAGATGCGGAACATCCTGGCCAAGTTGCCGCAGGCCGCGCGGGCGCTGCTCAAGCCGCTGATCCGCCAGGTCTTCTGTGCCGCCACCTCTGAGCAGGGGCTGACGCGGGGCCGTGCGCTCATCGCCCGGTGGCGCGCCCGCTATCCGGCGGCGATGGCCTGTCTGGAACAGGATCTGGAGGCGTGCCTGGTCTATCTGAAGTTTCCCAAGGAGCATCACAAGAGTATTCGGACGACGAATCTCCTCGAACGGACGTTCGGGGAAGGGCGGCGCCGCACGAAGGTGATTCCGCGGTTCCCGACCGAGACCGCCTGTCTGACGCTGGTGTTCGCCACCTTGCTCACCGCCGCGCAACGCTGGCGTGGGTTGCGCATGACGCCGCGCATCCTGCGCGAGTTGGATGCCATCCGCCAGGAGCGGTATCCCGTGCAGAGTCAGGTGGCCTGAGGGAGACAGCCGGAGGGATCAGCGCCATGGCCACTTTTACAGGAAAAAAAGAGCTTGACCTGATGGAAGAAGGATTGCACCACGGCCGGCATGCGCTGGGTGCTGCGAAGATAGCGACGGACGTTGACCGCCAGCTCATCTGCGTCCTGGGGCGGCCGACGGCCCAGCGCGTTGGTCTTGACGTCTTGGTTCAGATATTCGTCGGGATTCAGTTCCGGGCTGTAGGGTGGCAGGAAGAACAGACGCAGCCGATCGCGGTGACGGTGGAGCCACCGCTGGGTGACAGCCGCGGTATGCACGGGATGCCCATCCACAATCAGAAAGACCGGATGCCTCACGTGCCGGAGCAAGCGGTGGCAGAATCGGAGGAAGACTCGTGCGGTGAAGCGATGCCGGAACACCATAAAGTACAACCGGCCGCGATTGGTGATGGCCGAGATCATGTTGCAGCGAAAGCGCCGACCGGGGCCACGGATCACCGGGGTCTGGCCGCGCTTGCCCCAACTGGTCCCCGCCTGATGATCCGAGCGCAGCCCCATCTCATCACCCCAGTAGATCTGGGCCCCGCGCGCTTGGCCGCTGCCCGAATTCGGGGTACTCGACCTCCAGCCAGCGTCGCACCGCCTTCGGGTCCCGCTCGTAGGCCCGTCGCAGCGGCTTCTGCGGGGTGAAGCCCCAGGCCCGCAGGTAGCGACCGACGGTCCAGACCGACAGCCGAAGCCCGTACCGGCGCGCGATCAGCTCGCCGACCGCTTCGCGGGTCCACAAGTAGAACGGCAAGTGCATCTGCTCCGGACAGCAGTGGGTCAAGGTGCGGACGACCTGGGCCGCTTGCCAGCCCTTGAGCTGGCCGCCGCGCGGTCGGCCCCGGGGTCGCGCTTTCAGCGGGTGCCGGCCCCCCCGCGCATGGCGCTTCAACCAGGTGTACAGGGCTTGCCGACTGATGCCCAAGAGCCGACAGACTTCGGCCTTGGAGCGCCCCTGCTGCTTGACAGCGGCCACGGCCTTCTCGCGCAAGACTTCTTGAGCTTCGGGCGACAGGTGCCGCGCATCCCGGGTTCGAGCACGCATGGCCACGTGATAACCATCGCCCGTCAAATGTCAAGTATTTCATGCTCCGATTAATAAGTCATCTGGGTTTCAATGGTGAGGCCCCGGGCTTCGAGGTCTGTCACCTGGGCGAAATTCATAAGTTCGAGTTTCCCATGTTCAAAGGCCTTTTGCCGCCCTTCTTCCATTGTGCGGACGTGCGACGCAACACCGACGACGAACAGGTCATCACCCTCGATAAAGGATGATTTCTCAGTCCAGAACGGACGACTGGCGGAAGCTGCAAGCACCGGTGAGGCCGAAGGCAAACTGGCGAACAGGACACCTAACAGGAGCAGGAATAGCCAAGCACCAGTGGATCGAAACTTCGAGGGATGAAAAACGATGCTCTTCATGGTGATGTCCATTTTTCCGTGGAAATTTAAAAGGCGTATCCTCCCGGCACTACCACAACCGGCCCTGGGGAGGGCCGAAACCACAGGAGGAAGACGCCTCTGAACACGCAGGCTCCTCCAGTTCGGAGCACAAGGGAAGCCCGTTTTGGACCGGACCGGTTGACGGAGGCGTTGCGAGCACGGATCCGGGAGGTGATCGTCACGCTGGTGGAGGGCGAGCTGACAGAGACCCTGGCGGCCCTGCCGTCTCCACGCACGGAGGGGCGGCGCGGGGATCGGCACGGGAGCGAGCCGCGGACCATCACGACGGGGGTGGGTGCGGCCCCGGTCGGGCTGCCACGGGGGCGTCGGCGGCAAGACGGCCGGTGGGGCGAAGGGCAGCGTCCCCGGCTGCCGCGGGATGAGCGCCGGGCGCGGGCCGTGGACGAGGCGGGGCTGGGGGCCTCTCGGACGGGCGCGACCCAGCGACGGATCACAGGCGCGCTGGCCCCGTTGCTGCGCGGGGCACCGCTGTCGAAGCGCGCCAGCTCCCGGCTGGTGGGTCGGATGAAGAGCCTGGTTGAGCCATGGCGCCAGCGACCGCTGACGGCAGCGCAGGGCGTCGCTCTGGATCTGGACGCCGTGGCGCGGCGCGTGCGCCTGGCGCAGCAGGGCGTGACCGCTTCGGTGTGGGTCGCGCTGGGCGTCCGGGCCGATGGGCAGCAGGGGGCCTCGACCTGGAGCGGCTCACGAGCGACGCGACCCCCGCCTGGCAAGGCCTCCTGGAAGGGCTCGCTGCCCGGGGGCTGCGCCGGCCGCGGCGGTGTGTGATCGACGGGCACCCCGGCTTGCGCGCGGCGGTGGAGGCGACCTGGCCCGGCGTGGCCGGGCCGCGCAGTCCGGTTCACAAGCTGCGCAATCTGGAACGGCATGCCCCGACGCAGGCCGTCGAGGAGATCCGCACGGACTCTCACGCGATCGTCTCCGCCGAGACCCTCCACGCCGCCCGGCACGCGTCCCGGGCGTGTCTCAGCCAATGGCGCGCGCGAGCGCCCAAGGTGGCCGCAAGCCTCGAGGAAGCCGGCGAGGACCTGCTGACCTGTTCCCGCTTCCCGAGGAGTCAGGGGACGTCGCGGCGGACCACCCACGCCATGGAGCGGTTCCATGGGGAGGTCCGCCGGCGGGTGAAGCCGCAAGGGGCGTGGCCCACCGCGCAGGCGGCGGAGCTGCTGCTGTTTGGGTTGATCCTGAGCGGGCAGATTCGGATGCGCCGGATCGATGGGTGGCGCGACCTGGCAGCGGTGGAGGAGGCCCCGCAGGCCGCCTGAGCGCCGAGGCCAGGGTATGGACCGAGAGAAGATCGTTGATCCTGGGGCAAATGCGGCGGTCATTGCTCAAGCCAGATGCCGGGAGAAGCCAATTTCCACGGAAATCGGGACACGACCGGGAATCTGCCGGCGAAGTTCAGCCAGAAAGAATTCGCTGCCAGCGATGAAAACATGGATTGGCCAAGTGGCGAGCCACTCGAAATGACAGTAGCTGGCATCCGTGTCTCTTACAATCTCACCAAGGGAACCTCCTATCGGCGTCTTGTGGATCGTTGCGACAACTGGGATCCCGAACCTGTGCTTCAGATGAACCGCAACGAAGATGCCACCCCAATGCTGTCCGTGAACCACGAGTGCTTCGTTCTCGTGGAAGCCGTCTCGTGACATGATCTAGGCTACTACCCTCAGAGCCTTTTCGAGGAACTGGCCAAATGGTGGCTTTCCGAGATCCTGCCCGCGCCTGACCCTGTGAACAACAACGCGACGGTTGAATGGATGCGTGTCGAGTGATGGCTGTTGTGCGATGACGTGCACTCTGACGCCTGGTACTCCTCCAAGGGCGTGGGCGAGATAGAACGCGTGCGTGGAGCCTCCCCCTACCGGATCGGGCGGAAAGCCCGGCGCCACGAGAACGACGTTGAGGCATTTTGTGTCACGCGTCGTTCGCATAGGAGTGTGTGCCTGCTGTCGCAATGCCCCTGCGGCCTAACGGCTCGCGCTTCAGCCGCCGCTGCGGAGCAGCGGTCGGCTGCAAGCGCTTGTTAGACAGTGACTACTTACGGCAAACCCATCTCGTAGCACACCGAATCGAACTCCTCTGCGAAGTAGCCGTCGAGTACCCGATCTGCCTTGCCCGGTCGAGCAGTTGCTGCCCAAGTACGAAACTCCTCTCCAGCTGAGGGACCTGCGCAATACACGACTCTCGCACCCGAATTCGCGATTGGCAACCAGATATGGCTGTCGCGAGGCCGAACCTTCACACCGACAATCGCAATCGTGTCCGCCCTAGATGCGAGCTCTGCCCACCTATGCCGTTGATTCCGGATGAATGACACCCCAGCACTTGTTGTCTTCTGCGGCTCGAAGTAGCTCATGACCGGCGGAACGGCATCACCATTGATGCGGCGTTGGAATTGCCCCGCGTCTGATATGACAACAACGGAGCCGTCAAAGGTGACTCCGACGCCCGAAAACGAAACACCTACAGAAGAAGCCCGTACGCCCTCGCAGAAGAGGTGACAACAACCATGCGGTAAGCACAATTCGATCTGCCCTGTCGCGGCTACTTGGCCAACTACAGGTTGGATTCCAACGTGCAAGAGAGAGAGTTCTAACAGCCTTTCGTAATTCAGGGTGGCGATAGCACCCTCCCAATGGTTTTGGCGAATGCGTCGAGCCAGTTGAACGTATAGGTTAGACGTCTTGGGGATGAAGTTGAAGAAAAAATGCGCCATCGCCCGTTGAAGAATGGGCATCGCGTGGGAGTTGGTCTCCGCGAGCCGAGCCATGCCCCGCTCGAAGTCATCCCGGAAGAGGTCAGCCATCTCAGCCGGCAATTGGCCCCACCCATTAGGGTTGAACTGTCGGAGAGCCTCGAAGAGCCTCGCTCCTGTCGGTGGTCCGCCGGCTGGTTCGGACCCATAGCTTGCCCCGGCACCAAACAGGAATAAGTTCATTGATGCTTCAGCTCCGTCCGTCTAACGGCCTGCATCAGCCGCGTTCACCCGCGTCACTGACCGCAAGGCGCGGCGGTCTACCCAGAACGCTAAAACACAATTCTACACTCACTGCTGTCCAAATTAGCCCGGGTTGAGCACTGGGACCCTCGTGTTTCTTGGAGATTTGGACGGGTTGAGCACCATCGGGAAATGAGGCCCCCTGTTCTGCTGTCCGAATGAAAAGGCCAGCACCTCCTGTCGGGGCCGTTCCCCCACCGGTGGGGTCTCAAACGGCTGATGGAGCCACGTCCACAGGTCCCGATGCGTAAACAGGTTCATCCGCAACAAGGCCACCAGATTCGAGAGCGACAAGGCGAAGCGGGCCTTCAGTTGCAGATACCGCAGGATCAACAGGGCAATCAGCGCCGTCCAGACCTGGATCTTGACGGCGTTGGCGCTGGTCCCGACAACGGTGTTGATCTTCATGTATGTAATGCCCCCGTTTGTCAAGACACTTGTTCTGGTGCTGCGCGTGCGTCATCCGACGCCGCCGCTTGTGCCGCTCCGTGCTCGCTGAGCGCCGCTTCGAACTCGAGCGGGCTCTGGTCCCCCAGGCTCGAGTGGACGTAGCGCTCGTGGTCCTCCACCGTGATCCCGTGGCGGATCGCCGCCCGCCCGCGCTACGGCACACTCATTGAAGAACAGGGCGGCGACGGGGGGCGGCCAGGACGGCGGAAGTCCCATGGCGGGATCGGCGACGAATCCGCCCACAAGCCGCGCCGCGCCGCCCGCGCCTCGCGCTCCAGTTCCGCCAGATGCGTGTCGCGCGAATACCGGCAGGACCACCAGGCAAGTCCCGCCCGCACCAGCTCCTCGTTGAGGATTCGGCCGTCCGGTAGTCCTACGTCGCCGATCACCCGCCCGTACGGATCCTGCCCATGCTCGCGGACCGTGACAGTTTGGCCGAAGACGAGCTCGGCGGTCAATTGCTTCGCGCGCCGGCCGAAGGCTTGTCGCTTCTCCGGCGCATCGACGCCGTTCAAGCGCACACGGACTTGGCGACTCCCCTCACGCACCGTGATGGTGTCGCCGTCCGTGACGCTCATGACACGGCCGGTGAAGTCCGCCCATGCGCCGCTCGCCGCGGCCAGCATCCAGAGGCCCAGCAGGCTCGCCAACAGCACACCGTCTGTGCGCAGGGCGATTCCGTTCGGTGGATCGTGCCGCTTACTTCTGCTTGGCGACAATCTGATCCTTGATCTTGTCGTACGTCGCCTGTGGGAGAATCTTCTTCTGGAGCAACTCGTCTTTCCGCTTGTACGGCCGGTTGTCGAGGATCTTCTTGGCGTAGGCGTCCCCGATGCCCGGCAGGGTCTTGAGCTGCTCGACCGTTGCTGTATTGAGATCCAGCGGTTCGGCTTTCTTCTCCGCCGCCGCCACGATCGCCGTCGTCCAGCCGCCAGCTTGTAGCGTCGCCACCATGGCGATGGCCACCAGACTTGCGCAGAGGAACCCCAACAACACACGACTGCTGTCCGTTCGCATCTTCCCCCTCCTTGGTGTTCTGTTGCCTTCAGCCTGTACCCTTGACTGACACTCGCTATGCGGTGGAGTAGACGCGTCGAGCGCGGTGGCCCGCCTGGAACCGGCGGCTCGTGGCCGTCGGCTCGTTAGCCCCTCCGCTCTGACGAATACGATCGAGGCTCTGCGTCACAGCCTCCACCGCCGCCTTTTGTTGGTCCGTCGCGGTCGCAATCTGTTGCGCACTCTCTTGCACCTGTTGGGCAGAGGCCGTCATGCTCTGGAACGCCTCGTTTAAGCGCCGGTGCTGCTCGAGGCCTTTGGCCATCTCCTCCGAGACTTGCCGAATGGCGCGCATCACCTGAGCGGTCTGGGCCTGATGGCTCACGATTGTCGCGGAGATCTCTTTCGTGGCTTTGCTCGTCCGTTCCGCCAGCTTCCGCACCTCGTCGGCCACGACCGCGAAGCCCCGCCCCTGCTCCCCCGCCCGCGCGGCTTCGATCGCGGCATTGAGGGCCAGGAGATTGGTCTGGTCCGAGATCTCGTCGATCACCTGGATGATCTGGCCGATGGCTTCCGCCGCCTGGCCGAGCGCGCTGACTGATGGCCGCAAGGTCGTCCTGGCGGTGGAGAGCGGGCAGCAAGAATCCAAGGAGTCGTGGGGCGCGGTGCTGCGGGATCTGCGGGCACGGGGGCTGACGCCCTGGCGCTGCACGGTGGCCGATGGGCATCTCGGGATCTGGGCCGCCTTGGCCGAGCAGCACCGACGGCGGCCGAGCAGCGCTGCTGGAACCATCGGATCCTCAACGTGCTGGACGCCATCCCGAAGAAACACCAGGCAGAGGCGAAGGCCTTGCTGACGGCGATGCCGTACGCCGAGACGCAGGCCGAGTGCGAGCGCCTCCGGGACCAGTTCAGCCGCCGGTACCGGGGGCTGGCCCCGAAGGCCGTCGAGCGGTGACCGGCGGACTGGGCACGGCTCGTCACGTGCTCTCAGTTCCCTCGGGAACACTGGCGCCACTTGCGGACTACGAACGTGGTCGAGTCCCCGTTCGCCGCCGTGCGGCTGCGGACGACAGCCGGCAAGCGCTACAAGCGGGTCGAGTCCGCCACGGCGTTGATCTGGAAACTGCTCCAAGTGGCCGAGGGTCACTTCCGGCGCCTGAATGCGCCGGAGCTGCTGCCCCTGGTCTACGCCGGCGTCCAGTTTGTCGATGGCGTGAAGGCATCAACCAGCGTGACCCAACAGGAGGTCGCCGCCTGATTCCATTTACACACCTATTGACAAGACCTCCGGAGCGGGTCACCAGCGCGTACTACCTCGACGTTCACGTTGATCGAGAAGCCGCCGCTCGGTATGGGCTCACGGTCGAGGATGTGGAAGAGATCATCGAGACAGCCATCGGGGGCAAGAACATCACCCAGACGGTCGAAGGGCGTGAGCGGTATCCTGTCAACGTGCGCTATCTGCGGGAGCTACGGGACGACCCGGAGTCGCTGCGGCGGGTGCTGGTGGACGCCCACAATGGCGTTCAGATTCCCCTGGGCCAACTGGCGCGGGTGACCGTGACCAGCGGTCCCCCCGCCATTCGCGATGAAAACGGTTCACTCGCCGGTCTTGTGTTCGTGGATGTGGCGGGACGGGATTTAGGAGGGTATGTGGAAGAGGTTCAAACACTCGTCCGGGAACGGATCGCACTGCCCGCGGGATACTCGCTCGCCTGGGGCGGGCAATTCCAGTATCTCGAACGGGCCAAGGCGCGGCTCAAGGCCGTGGTGCCCGTCACGGTGTTTCTGATTGTCGTCCTGCTGTACCTGAACTTCAAATCGGTGATGAAGAGCTTGATCGTCCTGCTGTCCGTGCCGTTCGGGGTCGTGGGCTCCATTGTGCTCCTGTCCCTCCTCCAGTACCATCTGAGCGTCGCGGTCTGGGTGGGCCTCATCGCCCTGGCGGGTGTCGCGGCCGAGACGGGCATCATCATGATCATCTTTCTGGACGAAGCTTACGAACGGCGGCAACGAGAAGGCCGTCTCCGGTCGATCGCCGAGTTGCATGACGCCATCATTGAAGGAGCGGTCCGGCGGGTGAGGCCGAAGATGATGACCGCCTCGGCCATCCTGCTCGGCCTCTTGCCGATCATGTGGAGCCACGGCGTCGGCGCCGATGTCATGAAGCGGATCGCGGCGCCGATGATCGGGGGCATGGTCACCTCAACCGTCCTGACGCTGCTGGTGATCCCCGCACTGTATGCCTCGTGGCGCGGACGATCTGTTCTCTCAGCGGATCGCCCTCTGCCGACTCATCCCGACTTGGTGTAGGAAGCGACCTCGATATCGGTGTCTCGATGAAGAACGGAGCATCGCCGTCCTCCGTGTTGTCGCGGTCTCCAGGAAGATGAGGAGGTGATCACCATCCCTACTTCATCCCGCTTGTCGGGCAGGTGGATGACTTTCTCATCGTCCCAGCATAGAGGACTGTCGCCGGCACCTTCGAGGAGGTCTCGATGCGCTGAACGATGGCAGGGAGGATTCCTGAAGCCATTGGTTGACGCTGTCCGGTATGGAGGCGTGTGATGACCATGCTGGGATCGATCGGACTTTTTGTGCTCGCCGGTCTGTGCGAAATCGGCGGCGGCTCTTTGGTCTGGCAGTGGTGGCGTAACGGGGTCAGTTGGATCTTGGAAGTCCTTGGCGGAATTGTGCTGTTTGTGTTTGGAGTGGTTCCAACATACCAGTCTGCCCACTTTGGACGAGTGTACGCCGCCTATGGAGGCTGGTTCATCGTGCTCTCGCTGATCTGGGGCTGGGCGATCGATCATCTAGAGCCAGATCGCAATGACCTGCCAGGGGCAGGCTTCTGCTTAGCGGGTGTCGCCCTCATCATGTACTGGCCTCGGTGAATCGCTCGCTAAAACGTGATGATCTGATAGCCCTGCGACACGAGAGTCTTGAAGCTCGGGTGGCCGTCAAACTCTCCGGCCAGCCTGACACCGCACGCCACGACTTTGTCTTTGACGCCGAACGCGCCCGCGCAGAATTCGCACGCGCCGGCGATCCGATCCTTTACGGCTTCATAGAGGCCGTGAATCTGGTGGTCCGGCTTCGACAGCTCCGGAATCCACTTGGGTCCGGCGCCGTCGAAGATAAGCTGGACGTCCTCTTGGGCCTCCTTGAATTCCTTCACCGCCTCCAAGGCGTTGACGACCCGTCCCAGTCCCTCGTGCGTCTCCGTATCCGCGAATACGATGATGGCGACCTTGGCCATATCTCTGCCTCCTTCTCGGTTGAGAGGTTGAAGTAGCAGGCCTTTCTAGCAAAGAGGAGTTCCGCTGCTCTGTGATCTGGCTTACAAAGCTGAGGGCCTTGTTCACCACGGATTGTGGGGAGCCTTACAGAAGCTCTTCCTGTCAGCGGGGATGATCACGCCCACCAGCAGAGAACGCCCGCCCCATGCGGAAGGAGGCTCGTCATGACCTGCCATCGATGTCACGGACTTATGGTGCTGGAAGAGATCTGCGATCTTCGCGAAACCGGCGATGCCCTCTGCTTCGACGGCTATCGCTGCCTGCAGTGCGGAGAAATCCTAGACCCGGTGATTCTCGATCATCGCCGGCGAAGCGCCGTTCCGGTCGGTGAGACGTGGCGAACGAAGCCCCGCCTTCCACGCCAGGTCAGAGCCGCGGCTGACCAGTCCACGGGAACGGAATGGTCAAAGGTGGAGGCTCACAGAACGTCCCTCTCTCTGGGGGAGAACGGTGAGCAGTTGCCGCCGGGAACTGGACATCACGGTCTGCGTCGAAAGGAGGCGCGCGATGACCAGCTCATGCGATCCGGCCCATGCCGGTCAGCCGCAACTTGACGAGGTTCCTTGTCCTGCATGCGGGAGCCACGAGCTCGCCCCTCTGCTGCAGTGCGACGACTATCCGGACGGCTGTCTCTGGCTGGCCCGCTGCCGGTCGTGCAGCGCGCGGTATCACTTCGATGTGCGGTCCCGGGTGTCTTCGGCTGAATGAACGGGCGCACCCGTCTCTGGGTGCTGGAGCGAGCCACGGAGGTCCCTATGCGAGTGCAGGATGTCATGTCGACAGGGGTGGTCACGGCGGGGAGGACGGACGCGGTGCGATCGATCGTGGTCAAGATGCTCACGCGGCGCTGCGGCGCGATCCCGATCGTGGAGGATGGGGATCGCCTGGTCGGGATTGTCACGTTGCGCGACGTCATGATGCCGATGTATCCCAACTACGGCGACTACATTCACGATGCGGTGCACAGCCGGGACTTTCTTGAAATGGAGAAAGGCTACCCCGAGGTCTTGGCAAAGAAAGCCGAAGACATCATGACGCGCAATCCGTTCACCGTCGCTCCGACGACACCGATCTTGGAGGCCGCTTCCTATATGGGACTCAAGAACCTTCGTCGCATCCCGGTCGTGGATCACGGCAAATTGGTCGGCATGGTCAGCATCGGTGATATCCACCGAGCACTCTTCTTTTCGCGCGGAGGATGCGAGACGGAAGCGGTCCCAGACTGCGGATCCTGAGGCCTCGATCCGCCGCGAGCACGGCCGCAACCGACCGGGAACTGTAAGCTGGCTCACAACGGCTGCGTCCTGCGCGCAGTAGAGTGCAACGGCACAAGCCGGCTGGAGTTAGACGTTCCTGCACATGGGACGACACATCACCCTGAACGAGAAAGGAGGTGCTCGGATGGCGGAGCCGTGAATGCGTTGAGGCGCCACCCGGCCGGCGATCATGTCGTCCGGTACAACAAGACACTTTGGAAGGAGGTTCCTATGAATGCCAAGACGAATAAGAAGCACGCCATGGTCCATTCCGCATTGTTGGCCGCACTGAGTCTGGTGGGCACCCAGGCGTTCGCCGAACCGCCCAAGATGCCGGAATTGCCGAACGGCTGGGAGGCCTGCGGCGGCGTGGCCAGGGCCGGCATGAACGACTGCGCGATCAAAACCAGCCTGCATTCCTGCGTGGGCATGGCGAAGACCGACAATGAGCCCGATTCTTACGTGTTCTTGCCCAAAGGGCTCTGCGCCAAGTTGGCAAAGGGCAAGGTGCTGCCGATCACCAAACAGGATGTTGAAGAGATGAAAGCGAAGATGAAGAAGATGTAGGACCTCGTCATGGCTGTTCACCATTCCGCTCCGATCCCGGCCAGCGCCGGGATCGGACTGCGGGCGCAGCATATTCGCGCGATCCTCCAAGAGCCTCCGCCGGTCGCCTGGATGGAAACCCATCCGGAGAATTATTTCGGAGAGGGCGGAATGGCTCTCCGCATGCTCGAGCGGATCAGGACCCGGTACCCGCTGAGCTTTCACGGGGTCGGGCTCTCGCTCGGCTCCACCGATCCGCTTGACCGCGATCATCTCCGGCAACTCAACGCGTTGATTGATCGCTTCGAGCCCGCATTCGTCTCGGAGCATCTCTCCTGGAGTTCCGTCGCCGGTCGGTTCGTGAACGAGTTGCTGCCTCTTCCTTACACCACGGAAAGTCTGGAGCATGTCTGTGCACGAATCGAGGCCGTGCAGGAAGTCTTGCGGCGGCCGCTGCTCATCGAGAACATCACCCGCTACCTCGCCTGGCAGGATTCCATTATCCCGGAGGGAGAGTTCATGGCCGAGGTGGTCCGGAGAACCGGCTGCCGGATTCTGCTCGACCTCAACAACGTGTATGTCAACGCCGTCAACTTCGGCGAGGATCCGTTGGCTCTCTTGAGAGCGATTCCGGCCCAGGCGGTCGAGGAGATTCACCTGGCAGGCTTCGACCGCTTCGGGCGATGGCTGGTCGATACCCATGGCCGAGTGGTGCATCCGAAGGTCTGGGACCTGTACGAGTGGACGATCGGCTGCATCGGCCCTCGACCGACGCTGATCGAATGGGACACCAATCTGCCGACGCTGGAGGTGCTGGTCGCCCAAGCCCGGCAGGCGGATGCGATCCTGAGGGACGGCCATGTCGCGGCTTCGTGAACTCCAGCTCGGGCTTGTCGAGAGCCTCGTTGCCGGGACACCCTCTGCTGTCGCAGGCGCGATTGTGCCGGAAGGGAGTGCCCTGCGGAGCCTGGCGCTCTATCGGCGCCTGATCCGAATCAACTACACGCAGGTGCTCGCGGTCACCTATCCGGTTCTGCGCCGCCTCGTTGGCCTTCGATATTTTGGCCTCCTCGCGCGCGGGTATCTGAAGCGCTACCCGTCGACCAGCGGCGATCTCTTCGGGTACGGGCGCCATCTCCCGGAGTGTCTCCAGGCGCTAGAGGCGCCTCGGCGGCTCGTGGAGTTGGCGACACTCGAGTGGGCCTGTCATGAGGTGCATCGAGCCGCCGAGGCTCCGCCGCTGTCCCAGAGTCCATTCGACGCCATCGCATCAGCCGATCCGTCGCGAGTCAGACTCGTCCTCAGCCCGGCTGTTCGACTGTTGCGATTGTCACAGCCGGTGCATCGCGTCTGGCTGGCTCTGCAGTCGGAGGCGCCGGTTGGCGAGGTGGACGACCTGCTGCTTCCCGAAGAAGAAACCGGCGTCGTCGTCGCGCGCGGCGGCGGGAAGGTCGAGGTCACGCCGCTGTCCCGGCTGGAATACCGGTTGCTCGAGGCCATGGCGGATGGACAGAATGTGGCGGAAGTCGAACGGATGGTGGTGGAGGCCGACCCGGAGTTTGACTGGTCGCGGTTTGCGGCGACCCTTCTCCGGTGTCGCGTGTTGACCGGCTGTTCCGTGGAGGATGCGTCATGAGCTCGCTGATGGACCGGCTGACGCGCGCGGCGGCGCTCGCCCTGTCCGGCTATCGCCGCCTGGTCTGGGCGCTGGACTCCCTTTTGCCCGTGTTCGACCTCGGCGTCCGCCTGTATCTCGCCCATATTTTCTGGAAAGGCGGCATGGTCAAGCTATCCAGTTGGATGTCGACGGTCATGCTCTTCACCCTCGTCTACGATGTGCCGCTCCTGCCGCCCGAAGTCGCCGCCTATCTGGCGACGGCGATCGAATTGGGCGGCTCGTTCCTGCTCGCGATCGGGCTGGCGGGTCGATGGGCCGCCCTCTCGCTCTTCGGGCTCAATCTCGTCGCCTCGATCTCGTACGGACAATTGTCCGAAGCCGCTCTGCAGGAGGCGTTCTATTGGGGGATTCTCTTCCTGTACTTCGTCCTGCACGGGCCCGGACTGCTCTCGGTCGACGCCCTCTTGCAACACCTGATTCGACGACGGAGAGCGTCACGCCTGGCCGATCACACCATGTCCCTTGTGACGCCCATTCACAGCGAGTCGAAGTCGAGAGGCTAAAGCGACCGCTTCCCCGGCAAAACTGCCCCCTCAAACGTATTGCGTTGGTGACCTGTTGCACAGTCCGCCGCCTTTAGGCGATAGAAGAAGCACGGCCGTGAGGTGACTGATGGAGAGTGGGAACGAGTTCGGCGAACGCAAGATGCGCATCCTTCACACCGAATCGTCGCTCGACCTCGGCGGTCAAGAACTCCGCGTGTTACGCGAGGCCGAAGGGATGACCAAACGAGGCTACCCGGTCTTCCTGGCGGTCTCTCCGGACAGCCGATTGCGACACGAGGCCGAACAAGCGAACGTTCCTGTTGTCCCGATCAGGTTTCATAAGGCTCGATTCGCGGGCTTGGTTGTCGACGTTCTCCGTGCGATCAGCAAATATGAGATTCGAATCGTGAATACTCACGGATCGCTCGATAGTTGGACGGCCTCCGTTGCCGCGCGTCTGTCACCGGCCCGTCCTGTCGTGATCCGGACGCGCCATAAATCCACGCCTGTGACCAATACGGTCCGGCATCGTCTGCTCTACAAGGTGTTGCCTGATGTGATCGTCACCACAGGCGCCAGAGTGAGGGAGTCGTTGATCGGTCAATTGGGTCTATGTCCCTCTGACGTCGTCTCGATCCCAACCGGCGTGGATACGTCGGTCTTCCGGCCCGCGGCAAGAACGAGCACCCTGCGAACGGAAGTGGGCGCGGCTGCCGGCGATCCCTTGATCGGGACCGTGGCCTTTCTGCGCTCCTACAAGGGGCTGACCCATCTGATTGACGCTGCTGCGCTCGTCCGATGCAGGCATCCGGAGGCGAAATTCCTCATCGTGGGGGAGGGGCCGGAGCAAGCGCGGCTCATGGCTCAGATTCACCGGTTGAGGCTGTCGTCGACCGTAATGCTGACGGGGTTTCGGCGTGACGTCCCGGACCTCTTGGCGGAATTGGATGTGTTCGTCCTCTCCTCTCTTGATGGGGAAGGGCTTCCGCAGGCCCTGACACAGGCCATGGCGATGCAGCGGGCCGTGGTGGCCACGTGCGTGGGAAGCATTCCCGGTACATAAAAAAGGGGTCGGGAGTCATTTCATGCGCACGGGACTCGGACATGCGCTTCTGATCGGGCTCATGCAGCCTGGCGCGACGACCGCATGACGTGTCATGGCCATTTACGGCATGTCGAATGGCGATGACTGTGTTTCGCCTGCCTCACCCGCCGAGAGAATCATCCGCTTGCTCTGAGACCGCCCGAACCAGTACAGTAGAGCCGCTGCTGACGAGAGGGGCCGATGTCTCAGGAATCTCCCTCGCAGAACAAGCTCTGGTATCTCAAACACATCCGCTTGTTCGACGGGCTCAGTCAAACGGAGATGCAGGAGATGGAGCGCATCACCAGGATGCAGGCGGTGAAGAAGCGACAACCCCTCTACCTACCGGGTGAGCCCAGCAGCAACGTGTATCTCCTCAAGCAGGGGCGGGTCAAGATCGCGAGCACCGCGCCCAGTGGAAAGGAAGTCACGTTCGAGATCATCGAGCCTGGAGAGATCTTCGGAGAGCTGGAAGTCCTGGAAGAGACGCCTCGAGAAACTGTGGCGGAGGCGCTCGACGACACGCTCATTTGCGTCATCCGACGCGAAGACTTCGACCGCTACCTTCGGACCCATCCCGATCTGTCCGTCAAGCTCACCAAGCTCATCGGGCTTCGACTGCGGAAAATTCAAAGCCGGGTGGAGGACCTCGTGTTCCGCGATGTCCCGGCCCGCCTGGCCCACCTCCTGCTCGAACTCGGCAAGACCGACGGCGTACCGGAAGGAGCCAGCATTCGCCTCCGTGTGAAACTCACCCATCAGGAAATGGCCAATTTGATCGGTTGCAGCCGCGAAACGGTCAGCACCACGGTGGGGCAGTTTCGCGAGCAGGGCTTGATTCGGATTGAAGGCCGCTCGATCACCATCGTCGACGCAAACAGTCTTTCGCGATTGCTCGGCTGATTCGGCTTTGCGCAGGCGGCCTGACCGGCACTGAACCGCATCCGGCAGTCCATACCAGGGGGCGATGCGCTCTATGCAGCGCTGGGCATGCCTTCCCTCATGGCTCTGCAGGCCGGGTTCGCGCGCGAGCCAGATCGAGAAGCTCGATCACCGCGCCATAGCCCTTTTTGTGTAGCATCTCCGCTGCGGTCTTCACCATCGTCGGGCTGGCCTCGATCCCCAAGCCGTCCACCCAGCGGTTCATGAAGTTGAAGTAGGCGCAGACCAGCGCCGCGTGGGTCAGCGCCGTCTCGTCCCAGCCCGCCTGGTACACCGCCTCGGCCTCCGCCCGGTCCACTTGAGCCGGCGCGAGTGTCAGTTTGCGGACGTAGCGAAGAACCGGCTTGAACCGTTCCGGCACGGCGGCCCGTTCCGGATCCTCGGCCAACTGCTCGATCAACGCGCCGTCATACCCGTACCGCGTGGCGACCGCCGCGTGCGAGGCTTCGCAGAAGGCGCAGTGATTCAGCCTCGACACATAGGCGGCGAGAAGTTCACGTTCCCCTTCGCTGAAGGGCGAGGGACCTCGCATCAGCCGCTGGGCGAACTCGTGCAGCGGCCTCGCGAATTCTGGATAGGCGCGGAACACGTCGATCAACGAAGCGTCGGGCATCGAACGAAGAAAACTCATGGCGCAGCTCCTTTGTGGCTTGGAATGGCCGGATTGACTTCTTGGGGGACCATTGGGCCCATCAGAGTCTGATTGAATCCCACATACAATCGATAGAGCCCGTCCCCCCGCTTCCATTCCCGCATCGAACTGTCCACGATGAGGTAGTAGGTCCCGGGCTCGAGTTCGGAGGGAAACAGCGCGGTGACCCCAGCGCGGAGCACATAGCCCTGCTGTAAGCGGGTGCCATCGGAAGACAGGAGCGACAACGCCGGCTGCCAGGCCGATTGGACCAACCCCACGACGCCGGACCAGGTGGCGCGGTTCGCCGCGACGGCGGCTTCGATCCTTGTCCGTTCGGTCAGGGTGAATTGATAGACGTGATCGGGTCCGTCCAATCCATCGGGAGGCCGGTAGTCGTCGTTCGCTTGCGCTAGCATGCCGGTGAGCACGGCACTCTTCGTGATCCGGTCCGCATGAGCGAGGTCTTCCCCGCCGCGGAACTGTTCATCCGTCAGCGGTCGGGTTCCACAGGTCGCCCAGGTAAACTCGCGCTCGTACCGGCTGGTGATTGAGCAAGAAGTCTGTCCGGCAGGACACGAGGCCCCACGACTAGCCGCTGCGATCCGCTCGTACCCGTACCGAGGGGGGAGCGGCGCGACGACACGAGGCGCCATATTGCCGGCCGGCTTGCCGCCTTCTTCGACGATTTCGAGCACATTGGCCCCAGCCAGCAGGCAGTTGACCAGTGCGGTGAATTCGGCTTCTCGTTGCAACTTCTCCCAAGGGCAATCGGCGGATCCCGCTGCGCAGACGGTGCTCGATCGATATTCCGCCAGATGCACGAACGGCTTGGGGCGGATTTCGCACCCTGCGAACAGAAGGCCGGCCGCCGCGATGCCGGCGGCAAGCGTGCACAGGCTGCGCCCGGCTTTGACGGGGTCGCGCATCCTCACTTCTCCAACGATCGGCGAATCATGCGAACCAAACATTTCAGAATCCCGCGCACGATATCGAAATGGCTCGACAGCACGTCGTACAGGTACTCTCGTTCGATCTTGAGGGCCCTGGTGTTGTCCACCGCCACGGCGGTGACCAGCCTGGGACTTTCGTCCAACAAGGCCCACAGGCCGAACGTCTCGTTCTCCCGTACCACCGTCTTTTCCAGCCCGTCTTTGCGCAGAGACACCGTGCCCTCCAACACCACGTAGAGGGCATCCGAGGGTTCGCCTTCCCTGAAAATAATCGTCCCGGGCGTAAAGCGGACTTCCTGCGCAATCGCCGCCACCTTGGCAAGGTGCTCGGTCTCCGTGTCGAGGAAGATGTCCACGCCCTGTAGCAGCAGCACTTTTTCGATCGTCGTCAACACGGGTGTCACTCCTGGTTCATGGGCGTCTTGTTCATGGGGTACCTGTAGGGTCATGGCCTCGAGCGATATGGCCAGGACCGACCCCTTTTCCATTCGCAATCTCCAACCGACGGGTCAGATGCCGCCATGCCAAGCCGGCAGTTTCTCGAACAAGGCTGTCGGGACTCCCCAATGATTCGTGCACGACCTCTTGCAGTGCCTCCATTTGCTGTTCACCGATGATATAGAGCGCGCAGGAAGCGAGCCATGGATCCCGACCGCGCGCGACTGCCGCGAGTCCTGCGCGGAATGTGACCGGGTCCGAGTCAAACGCGAGGCTTTCCGGATCCCGCAGGGCCGTCGAGACCCGCCGATCGATCAGGGGAATCAGCGCCTGCTTCAACGGCGGGGGAAGCATGGAGTCGAGGAATTCGACGGCGTAGTCCCGCACCCGCGCGTCGCTGGCTCTCAGGCCATAGTAGGCGTCGTGGATGTCCTTGATCGGAAATAGGAGCCCCAGCAAGCGGAAGATCAATTTGAGATGGTCTTCCGCCCGTTCCGCCAACGCCTGCCTAAACAGCCGGCTGCCGGGGGTGGTTTCGTCAGGCACGGGGCGCTGACGCATGGCCAGGAGATGTTCGTACTCACGGATCTCAATCAGGAGCCGCTGCTCGATTGGGGGCGGGTCGAAAACGAGCGACGTGTCACCGGCCCGAAGCTTGTTCAGCGCTTTGACAACGTGGTAGCGTGCCACGCGATCAGGCTCGTCGAGCCGTCTTATCAGCCAGACGACAGCCTCCGGCCCGCCGATCGTCGCGACCACTCTGGGCAGCCTCCGGCGCAATTCGATCGGCTGTCTGGGGTCGGCGTACGCGCGATCAAGCAGGGGAAGCACGGGCGGGCCGTAGCGTGCTAGGGTGTCGCCGGCCTCGCCGGCGACCGCGTTGCGCAGGAGGGTCGCGATGATCGTGGGCGCCGCCTCCGGCGGTTTCACCTGGGCCGCGCTGCGCAAGGCGGCTTTCACGATCGTCAGGTCGGGGTCGCGCAACAGGGATATCAGAAGGTTGCTGTGAACGTATGATGGAAAGCCGATCCAGCCCAAGGCCCGGGCTGCTTCCAGGCGTAGCTCCTTCCCGTCCGGTCCGCCGGCAGAAGCCATAGCCGCCAACACCTGTTCGCCTTGTCTGTGCAGAGGATCCCCCGCACGGCCCAGTGCGCAGACCACCGCGCCGCCGAGGACCCGCGGGTCCTGACTTGCGAGCCACCCTTCGATCAATGTGTCCGGGCAGCCCTTGACCGCGCAGACGAAGCGCATCGCGTTCACCCGGATCGTGAGATCGGGGTCGCGGATCGCGTTTTCCATCAAGGGAAGCGCGCGCACGTCACGGCTTTCAGTGAGGAGATGAATCGCTGCGGCTCTAGTTAACGATCCAGGACGCCGCGCCAGTTCCATGAGCGCGGGGACGTACGGCGTCACATCCGCCCGCTCCAAGAGTCTCAGGACAGCGAGCGTGCCAACCTCGTCGGCCTCGAGCAATCGGCGGGTCAGGAGGGACACGGTCCGAGCCTCGGAGAGATTCACGGGAGCCTGCCACGAGTCCAGGTACTTCGCCTGGAGGCCCGCGCGGAGGGCCCGCAGATACCGCTGCTGGCTCAGAGCCGCCAAGGGAATCCAGATAGCCAGCAGCCCGATCACTACCACGCTGAGTTGGAAGACCGTGAACGAAAACACCCCGGTGGCGACAAGCAGAATGAGCCCCCCTATTCCACCGGCCGTGCGTTCCGTCACACTATCGATGAAAGCCTTAGCCTTGGTTTTGATCATCCATGGAAGGGGGACGTACAACAGCTCGAGGCCGGCCTTGTTGATGGAATAGCGGAAGCTGCCTTCGCTCAATTTCAGGAATGCCACAGGGGTGAACCCCGGCGAAACGGCAACAGCGAGCGATCCGGCCAACAGCGTGACGGGTAGAGAGAGTAGCACGGCGCTGAGCCCCAGCGTTTGGACCACGAATCCGGTCGTGAGCAACTGCACTAGAAACGAAACCACGCCTAGGCCCGCGTAGAAGGCGCCGAGAAATGCCGTGAGGGCATCCTTGGAAGGATAGGCTTCTCGGATGATCGCTTTGAACTGGTAATCGACGAGTATCGCGACCACTTCGCCGAGGGCGATCAACCCGGCGATCATCGCGAGGTGCCTCCCATAACCCGCGAAGCTGCCGAGAAAGGGCTCGCCGGCTTGCGGTTCCGCGACCTCCGTGGGCGCGGGGACGGAGGCACGGGTCATGCGATCCAACACAGCCACGATGCCGCTGCAAGCGGCGTAGCCGCCTGCCGCCACCAGCAGGAGTCCTTCCGTGCCGACGAGAGCGGCCAACGATGTGGTCAGGAGTCCGCCCAGCGTCCCGCCGAGGATCGCGCCGGCCCCGATCACGCCGAACAGCCGTTTGGCTTCGCGCGTCGTGAAGACCTGATTGGCGAACAACCATGACTGAGCCACCGTCAGCAGGCCATAGCCGCTGACCCAGAGATAGAGCGCGTAATACAGCCAGGGTGCTCCGCCCGAGAGAGCCAGCCGGAACATGAGCAGGACGGCTGCGCCGGCGAAGAACGTCGTGTGGAGCTGGGCGCTGATCGGCAGGCGGCGAAAGCCCCGAGCGTACAGCCAGGCCACCAGACCGCTAAAGACCGCGACGAGGATGTAGACGAGCGGGAGCTGGGCGACGCCCAATTTGTACAGGAACAAGGAATCGCGCACCGATTTCATCACGACGTAGGCGGCGATCAGTAGAAACATGCAGGCAAACATCAGGCCTGTGCGCGCGTACTCACCGCTCCGAATGTCGATCGCTCTTCTGAAGATGGTCATCATCCTTCTTTCACGGCCGTTGTCCCATCAGGTTTCCCGATCGAGACCGATCAGATGGAATCGTCCTGTCTCGGGGTCGAATCGGAGATAGGCCGTCACTCGTTTGCTCCAATGGCCCCCTCCGTCGTAGCTTGTCTGGATCTGGATCGAGGCCACCGACCGATCCTTCGTCGGCTCTCCCGACCGCTCTACCTGGGACCGCAACGCCTGAATAAGCGGGCGGCTCAACGGGATCCGTGGCGCGTCGATGATTTGTGCCGGAGCCACTTCCGGATCGAACCCATTGGCGACGACTCGTCGGACGGCGTACCGGTAGGCCGCGGTTTTGGCTGGAGCATAGCCTCGCGAGAGCGCGAGGTTGTCAAACGTCAACACTTGTTCTCCCAACGCAGAATCCACCAATGAGAATCGATCGAGCGGGTTGACGAGGTTGAAATAATGGCGGCCGATCTTATCGCGGCGGGCTTTCAACACGCCAGCCACATACCGTTCGGCTCGCGGGTCGGAAAAGCCGCCGGCGTGAACGATCGTATCGATATCCTCGTCGGTAAAGGACGTGACGATCTTCGCTCCCCAGTACGCGTCTCTCAGGGTCGCGCGCAAGAAGGCAGGATTCGGATAAGTCGGCCGCCACCGCTCGGGATCGAAATAGACCGATTCGAAGTACCCCACGGCCGGATAGTCCATCTTGACCGGGATTTCCCACGGCTTCACATAGAAGCCCGCTTCGATCATGGACCGTCCGAAAGCGCCGAAGTCGAGAAAGTATTCGTTGCCGAAACGCGGCAGTTGCGGGTCGGCATTGTCGGCACCCAACGTCGAGGAGAAGTCGATCAAGTAATGCGTCAGATACTTCGCCTCGGGATCGTACATGTCCAGCGCGTTCGCGGCCTTCGTGTCCGTGTGATTCAAGAAGGCCGCAATGACCCGAAGGCCCCGTAGCTCGCGGCGGTTTTCGTGGCGGATGCGGTCGTTGGGATCGTCCGGCCGCTGCCCGACATAGAGAAACGGCCCCTTGGGAATGCCTGGCAGGAACTTGCTGGCCATGGCGCGAATTGTACCGTCGGGCCGATGGGGAACACGCTCCAGGATGGCCTTGATATCGTCTTCGGTCATCGGCCGCGGGACATGATAGCGTCCGCGAAACTTTGCTTTGGGGCCGACCCGGATGCGTGCGGGATCGACGTCGACGAGATAATGCTCGGGAACGTGGTATCCCGCGGCATACAGGAACCGCGAGGAAATCACTTCCGCAGCGGTTGTCATCTCCGGATGCAACGGCGGGTCGAATTTCAAAAGATAGACGTCGCCTTTTGCATCACGGATCACGAAGCCCGGTGTGGAGGCCAGGCTTTCTTTCCCGCTGATCGCCGTCCAGAGACCGGTCCTATCAGGGGCACCGTGTTCGGTCGTCGGCCCGCGCGCGAGTGCGTCCGCCGAGAGGCGAGTCACCGCATGCCGGTTGGTGAACCAGGTCGAATCCGGGACCTCGTCGAAGGCGTTGACGTTTTGGGCTTCCACCGGATCGGCGAGACCGAGCCAGGTCCCGATCGTCCTGACCGAGCGGCCCAGGTTGAAGAGCTGCCCGACCCGATGGAAAATCATCTTGTCCATGCCGTCCCAGAGCGCCCATTGCCCTTCGGTTTCTTCTTGCGGTTCCGGGATGGGACGTCGGTCGTCGGCCTCCCACACGATGGGCCGATCTATGGCCGGAGCGCTGGAGCAACCTGGCATTGCGGCCAAGACACAAGTCGTGCTCCACAGCATGAAGCGAGCGAGGAGGCATCCAAGCCGATTCCGCTGTTGCGGATGTGCCACCGTGATGATCATGAGATTCATCGCGTCTTCCCTGTCAGAACCCGAGCATCGCCGCGCGCCGCCGGACGAACTCCAGATCGCCGCGGATCAGCGTCAAGACGCCGTCTTCGCTCGCGGCGACCTGAATTCGAAAGCCGAACTTCCGGTTGGTCACGAATCGGAGACCGGCGCCGGCGGAATAGCGAAATTGTTTGATCCCGATATCCTTGTAGTTGTTGAACACCTGCCCCTCGTCGAGAAAGATATCGCCTTGGACGTCCTGCCAGACGGGAAAGCGCCATTCAGCGTTGAACAGCAACGCGCCTTCGTCTTGCCACCGTCCACGGTCGAATCCTCGCAGGCCGTTGTTCAGGTCCAGGAGATTCAATTCGTAAAACGGAATGGAGCCTCCGCCCAGGCTGTCCTGCTTTGCCAGATACCCGCGCAGCAGGAGCACGCGGTCCTCGTGGAAGACGGGAATGTACCGCTGGACCTCCATCCGATAGCTGAGGTAGCGGAACTGATTGCGGTCCACTTGGTCCGTGTAGGTGAAGGCGCCTTCGGCGAACCACCCTCTGGTCGGACGAAAGGGATTGTCCCGTGAGTCATAACTGAGGCTGGGTTCGACAGCCAGCGCCGTCATGGAGCTGTTGTTGCCTGTGATGGACGCCGGCGTGGCCGGTAGCCGGCTCGATGGCTTGGCGTCGGCGATCAACAATCGGCCGGTGAGCGCCACGCTGACATCGCCGGCCAACTTGCGGCCCAGCTTCAGATCCCAGGCGAGCTGCTTGAGCTCAAAATTCGTCTCATCCTGCTTTCGCGCCCGGTTGCCGCCGGGGAAAAAATGGCTCTCGTCGAAGTTCAAGAAGAAGACATTGGAATCAAGGAACCACGGCCATCCAAAGAGGGCGGGGTCCCGGTAAGACGCTTCGGCGACTTGATTGTCCCGCGTGGCCACAATGTAGGACAGCCTCGCCTCTTTCCCCTGGCGAAACAGATTGTTGTCGAACGCGGTGAATCCGATGCCGCTGCTTAAGGTCCCGCCGATCGCGAACTTGGGATAGACACCCGCGGTTCGTTCTTTGTTCAGGAACAGATCCAACGCCCGATTGAGCAGATCGTATCGTTCGTAGGCGATCGCGAATTTCTTGAATGGATAGGTGAATCCCCTCCAGGCATATT
Source organism: Nitrospira sp. Kam-Ns4a (assembly GCF_965152595.1). Taxonomy (NCBI): domain Bacteria; kingdom Pseudomonadati; phylum Nitrospirota; class Nitrospiria; order Nitrospirales; family Nitrospiraceae; genus Nitrospira; species Nitrospira sp. Kam-Ns4a. The sequence goes on from NZ_OZ224218.1 coordinate 93,476, forward strand.
CCGGCACCGCAAGAAGTCGGTTGACCCACGTGTTTTCTTCGTCTTCCGGCTTTCGCGCCTTCGGCTTACCCTCAGTCTCTGGCTGACTCTCTTCCCGCTGCTCGTGAGCGGATTCCTCCTGTCGTGGAGCCTTGTGCGACGGCTCGACCGGATGTGGCCTGGATGCACAGGCCATCAGGAGCAGACTGATCACCAACAGGTTCCAGGAGAGCAGGTGTCTAAGGGAGCGGGCCTTTGAATGCATCGTCAGAACCGCGCCTGGGTGATGCTCTATACTTCCTGTAGCGCGCCAGGCGAAGGGTTCGTTGACCAGCCGGTGCAAGTCCGGCCGTGGTAACCGCCAGCGGGCCATGTAGTCAGCCCCGGCCGTTCGCTGCCAGGCAGGCGGCTGAGCGGGGTCTCAACCCTCGTGACGAGCGAGGGGACGAGTGGGCAGTCCGTACCATGACGGGAATCCTGCCGCGTCGTGAGTAGACCGCCGAAAGGCGCACGAGGAGGCCGAGCCGCGTACACATCGGCGAAGGCAACAATCCCCGCTGGGAGGCTGGAGCGGCGGGGGCGAATCCTCCGGCGTATGGGGAGCGGAATGTCCACAGGGCCAACGAAGCAACCTGGGAGCGCCGCCCGGCCGAGAGAGTCGGGCCGATCAGACCGAGAGTCGAAGTGGACCGATGGTCGAGAGGCAGTCGGAGGAGGCCAGAGTCCTGGGGAGGGCCTGGACAACAGAACCAGGTCGGAGGGAAGGGCCTCGGCTTCACCCAGGGGCCGGTGAGGACGACGGGCTGGAGAATGCCACGCGTGGCTCACGAGGCCCGAGCCACGGTCCGGCGCCTGCAGCCGGCCCGCTCTCAGGCGGCCAAGAGGAGCCCAACCCGACGCTTCCATGCCTGGTACGACAAGCTCTGGCGGTGGGAGGGGCTGGAGCAGGCCTGGGCGACGGTGCGAGCCAACCGTGGCCGAGGCGGGGTCGATGGGCAGACGATCGAGCGCAGTGAGCGGGCGGGGGTGGCACCCTTCCTGCACGAGCTCCAAGCGGCGTGGCCGGCGGGCCGGGATCGGCCGTGTCCGGTGCGACGGGTGGAGATGCCCAAAGCCAGCGGCGGCACCCGGCCGCTGGGGATTCCCACGGTGCGGGACCGCGTGGGGCCAGCCGCCTGCCGGCTGGTGATCGAGCCGCGCTTTGAGGCCGAATTTCTGCCCTGCTCGTCTGGATTTCGGCCGGGGCGCCATGCCCACCAGGCTCACCGGCTGAGCAACGAGACGGTCAATCGGGGGTCTCACGGGGTGGTCGATGGGGACATCGTCCGGTCCTTCGAGACCATCGACCAGACGAGGCTGCTGGCGCTGGTGAGGCAACGCATCAGTGACCGGCGCGTGCTGCGGCTGCTGCGAGCCTGGCTGAAAGCCGGCGTGTTCGCGGCCGACGGCGATGAGCCCAGCGAGCAGGGAACGCCTCAGGGCGGGGTCATCTCGCCGTTGCTCTCGAACATCTACCTGCACGTGCTGGATCAGCAGTGGCCACAACGCTTCGCGCCTCTCGGCATGCTGGTGCGGTAGGCGGAGGACGTTGTCATCCTGTGCCGCCGGGACCGGGAGGCGCAGCAGAGCCTGGCGGCGGTCCGGGACGTGCTGGCGGGCCGCGGGCTGGCCTTGCATCCGGAGAAGACGCGGCTCGTGGATCGGTCTCGCGGGACGATGGGGTGTGACGGCCGGGGGGTTCACTTCCACAAGTGTGCGTCTTGGCAGGTCCGAGGTCGGCATGAGTGTCTGCGTTGGCCCTCGCCACGCGCGAGGCGCCCGATTCGCCAGAAGGTGAAGGGGGTGACGGCGGACTGGCGACGGCTGCCATTCCCCCTGGAGGCGGTGGTGGCTACCCTGAACCCGATCCTGCGGGGAGGGGGGCAATCCTTCAAGGTGGGCAACAGCAGTCGGACGTTTGTCGCGGTGGATCGGTCTGTCTTCCCTCGCTTGGCCCTGGTCCGCCGGCGGACGTATCCACGCCGTCGGCGGGACTAGTCGGCGGCGGACGACCGGCGCCTTGGCGTGTATCGGGCCACGGGACAGGTCGTATGGGCCTGACCTCGAATGCCCCTGCGCAAGCGGTTGTCGGAAAGCCGGATGAGGGAGCATCTCACGTCCGGTTTGATGAGGGGATGTAGGACACCCCTGTCCGCTGGGGGCAAGCACCCGTTGCAGCAGCAGAGCAACGGGTTCCCGAGACGCGTGCGTCGAGGCGTTCATGAGCGGCTCCAGGCCAGCGCCAATGTTCTACTCTACAAAGTGGGTTGAGTCGAAACAAAAATGGCGGAAGATGCCTCCGGCATTTACCAACCCGGGGCCAAGGCCCCAAGCTGAAAGGAGGACTGACGCCATGCGGAAGCGGGGACCACCGAGCGAACAGTTGAAGCAAGCCCTGACGACGATCCTGGAGCCCGGCAGTGAGCGCGCGGAGCATCCGCTGGATGAGCTCATCACCTTGGGCGCCCGGTCCGGGTGGCCGGTGGCCGACGAGCAAGCCGTGACCGAGTTGGGCCGCGCCCATGATCAGCAGGGCGCCCGGCGGCGGCGCGGCTGGCGGAATGGCGACGAGCCCAAGGGGCTCAAGACCCCGCTGGGGCTGCTGCCGGTGGCGGTGCCGCAGGTGCGGGGAACCGAGGAGCCCTTTCCCGCCCGCCTGGCGCAGGCCGTGGGCACACGCTCGAAGGCGTTGGAGCGCTTGGCCACGCGGATGTGGGTGCGCGGGCTCTCGCAGGCCGATGTCGAAGCCCTGTTTCTGGAGACGGTGGGGGACCGGGTGATTTCCCGCACCGGCGTCAGCGAGGTCTGTCGCCAGGTGCAAGCGGACTTCGAGGCCTGGCAGCGCCGGGATCTGAGTGCCCTGAAGGTCGTCTCTCTGGTCCTGGACGCCATCGATCTGGCCGTGCGGCAAGGGACGGACGAACAGGAAGGCGTGCTCTGCGCGTACGGCATCCTGGAGACGGGGCAGAAGGTCCTGCTGTCTCTGGCCCTGGGGAGCCGCGAATCCTCCGACGCCTGGCTGAGCGTCCTGCACGACCTGACCGCGCGCGGCCTGGAGGCGCCGTTGCTGGTGATCTCGGATGGCCAACCCGGCCTGCGCAAGGCGCTGCGGGAGGTGTTCCCCCGGGCGTCCCACCAGCGGGGTCAGGTGCAGAAGATGCGGACCAGCCTGGCCAAGCTGCCGCAGGCCGCGCGGGCCCTGCTCAAGCCGCTGATCCGCCAGGTCTTCTGTGCCGCCACCTATGAGCAGGGGCTGACGCGGGGCCGTGCGCTCATCGCCCGGTGGCGCGCCCGCTATCCGGCGGCGATGGCGTGTCTGGAACAAGACCTGGAGGCGTGCCTGATCTCTCTGAAGGTTCCGAAGGAGCATCACAAGAGTATTCGGACGACGAATCTCCTCGAACGGACGTTCGGGGAAGGGCGGCGCCGTACGAAGGTGATCCCGCGGTTCCCGACCGAGACCGCCTGTCTGAAGCTGGTGTTCGCCACCTTGCTCACCGCATCACAGCGCTGGCGCGGCTTGCGCATGACCCCGCGCCTCCGGCGCGAGCTGGACACGATCCGCCAGGAGCGGTATCCGGTCCAGAGTCAGGTGGCCTGAGGGAGACAGCCGGAGGGATCAGCGCCATGGCCACTTTTACAGGAAAAAAAGAGCTTGACCCCTTACCGCGGAGTGCCCCGAAAATTCTTTCACCTTTACCTGGGCGAAGTTTGCTACCGTTACAACCATCGGCACGAGGACCTCAAACCCCTATTACTGAAGCTCCTATGCCATACCAACATGAATGAAATAACCCCAATTTTGGTCCGAATTCGTTAGGCATTACCCAAACGAAAAGGATCATATACGCATGCTGGTCGAAGATGTCCAAGAGCGTATCCACCATGTCGTTCGATCCGTCGAGAACGGAACCTCCGGCGAAGTGAAGATCCACCGCCCTGGCAGGCAAAAGAAAGGCTCGTACTTCGTCCGACATGGTGGCATAGATCAGCCAAGCACATCCCCACCACGATCGCACGATCAGGCACCGGGAACCTCAGAGCCATCCTCGTTGGTTCGCGGTGGACGCCAGACAGGAATCCGCGCAAAGAGCAGACTTCCTGGCTGTGGTCGAGAGCCGAGCCAGACGGCGACGGGCATCCGTTCGAACCGCGGCCAAGCCTTCAGCAGAGTCTGGACTGTCAACCACCTTTCGCAGATGGACCGTAGCCAGGTCAGGTTTGTCCATGCGCTGGTACGTCAACGCCAGGTAGTAGTGCGTCAGCGGGCTTGTCCCACGAGGCCCGATAAGCCGTAGGACCTCCAGGAATTGCTCCTCCGCCTTCTCCTCATATCCGAGCAAGACGAACGTCAGTCCTTGAGAATAGTGCGCGAGCGGGGCGAGGACACGCTGCTCGAAGAGACGGGTCGCTTCTTCGTCAAACCTCATCCCAATGTAGTCCGTGACTAGCGGTTCCGGCGACGTGAGACCCTCTGCAGTGACTTTCCGCTCCAGCGCCAGCCGGACTTTGTCCAGGTCGGCCAGAAAGGCCTCTCGATGCTGATGCGCCACGTTCGCAAGTCCTAACTTCCCGTAAACCTGTTCCAAGTAATAGTGGAGGAACGGCAGCTCACCGTCCCGTCTGCCTGATTCCGCGAAGCGGAACGCCTCCACCGCGTCTCGGACCCTCCCTTGGCGATACAGGACGAGCCCGCGCAGAAAGGCGCCCTCCGCTTCCTGCTGTTGCGTCGCCGACAGCGCGGCCACGAGCTGCTGGGTCTCTCCGTACCGCCCCTGATTGACAGCCAGGCGCGCCAGGCTCACCCTGGCGGGTCCGAACGCCGGGTCCAGTTCGAGCGCGTGCCGCCAGGCGTTCGCCGCTGAGACCAAACTCTCACGCTGGGCATAGCTCTCCCCCAAAATCCAGGCCGCCACAGGCGATGGCGACAACTGCAAGGCCCGCGCAGCCTGCGCTTCCGCCTGATCCCAGTCCTTGTATTCAAGAGCCCGTCTTGCCACCCCGACCAGCACGGCGGCCCAGTTCTTATCAGTATCGCCCACATTCGTGAGATAGTTCCACACCCAACCCCGAGCCCGCTTCAGCGCGCGCCGATTCTCCGGAATCGTGTCGAGGTACAGGCTGCGCGGCGCAGCGAATTCGATCAGGCCGTTGTCGTCGGTATTGCGAACGCCCGCGCCAACGTAGCGGTCCACCTCCCGATCGCCCAATAGGAACGTCGCAAGCAGGGCTGACATGTCGCCCGTCCTGGTGCGTTGCAGGTCGGCCGCGACCGCGGGCTCGGCAAGACGGGTCGCCGCGGCCTGATAGTCCAGTCTCAATGGCTTGACGGCGCCAAGCAGAAGGAGATCGCCCGGAGCAGTCTGAAAGACCAGAACCGACGGAAACACGGCATGAAAGGTGCGCACGAGCGCTTGCACGTGCTCGGGCGTCAGGCCGTACAACGGCAACCATTGGGCAAAGAGGCCCTGTGGAGTCAGGTGGTCTCGTCCCAGTCGGAAGAACTCTTCGGTAAACAATTTCGCCGGGCCACTCATCCAGGGATTGGACGGCTCAGAGATAACGACATCGAAGCGGTCCAAGGTTAACCCGAGATAGGCGCGTGCGTCGGCCACGATCAGGTTGACGCGAGGATCCGCCAGCGGTTGGTGATTGAACTCATCGAAGTGGTGCGAGGCCTCCAGCACGGCTGGCTCAATCTCGACCGCGGTCACCTCTTTCACTGGATGCCGCAGCACCGAGCCGACAGTCATGCCACTGGCATAGCCGATCACCAGGACCGACTCGGCCGATGGCTTGAGCAGCAAAGGCAAATGGCCCGAGAGAATTTGGGTGGCCATGTCCGCCGAGGTGGACGCGTCCACCTTCCCATTGATCGCCAGGGCCAAGTGGCGGGTCTCGCCCAGCAATGGCTTCTCCACCACACTGACGGTGGCCGTGAGGCCGTCTTTGTAGTACAGGATCTCAGTCCCCTTGAGCATCCGAAGCGCCTCATGCGGCGAGCCATAGAGTTTCAAGAGGGCCGGCGCCTCCCTGTAGACGCCGCTGGCCATGACCAGCGGTTTCCAGGCCGGAGCCCAAGCCACTGTCGCCACCATGCCAACCGAGAGAAGACACGCGCCCGCGAGTTTGAATGTGATTCCGCACTCGGCCACAAGGAGCACCAGCACACCTGCGCCCAGGTTCGCGAGCAGCAGCAGAAGCACGGTCGAGTTGATACCGAGGCGTGGGATCAGCCACATCGCGGCGGCCACTGCACCTAGCACCGCGCCTACCGTGTTGACAGCATAGACCCGGCCCACCGACTCGCCGATTTCGTTCAGGCTGGTCCCCGTAAGTCTGACGACCAGCGGAAAGACGCCGCCGAGCGCCAGTGTCGGACCGAGCATCACGAGGAACGCGAGGCCGAACTGGCACGCCAGGAACAGCCACCACAAGTGGCCCACCCAACTGAAGATCTGGAGAAAAAGTGTCGGGAGCGAGGAAAAGGCGTATTGACTCACAAAGACCGCCACACCGGTGGCAGCTTGCACCGCCGCAAGCACCAGCAGAGGGCGTCTCAGGCGGTCCACGAACCGTGACGCCACATGACTGCCCGCAGCCAAGCCGGTGAGAAAAGTGGCCAGCATGATAGTAAACGCGTAGGTTGAGGACCCCAGCACGAGGGCGAGCACCCGAGTCCAGGCCACCTCGTAGCCCATGGCAACGAATCCCGACGTGCCTGCGGTCATCAGCGCGGCCAACAAGGGCAAGAATGTTTTCCGTCCGGGCGACGAATCTCCTCGGGCCGGCCGACTTGCCGCGCAAGCTTTCCGGCCGGATGCCTGAGCGCGTGCCACGAGTAGGGCAACCAGTCCGATCCCCAGGTTCAGTCCCACGGCGATCACGGTGGCTCGCGAAAGACCCAAGAGAGGGAGAAGCAGAAAGCCGGCCAGGGCGGCCCCTGCAACGGCACCTCCCGTGTTCACCGCGTACAGCGTTCCGGTCGTCAGCCCGATCCCCTCCGTTCTCTGGATGGTCCAACAGGCGAGGAGCGGGAAAGTGCCTCCCATGAGCATCGTTGAGATCACCAGAAGCAGCGACGCCAGGATGAACTGCACAGGATCGAGCGCAGAGACCTCCAAGTGGAAAAACCCAAAGAACCACCGGTAAAGGGAAGGTAGCCTATCGAAGAGAGAGGGGAGGAGGAGGGCGTACAGCCCGATGCCCCATTCCAGCAGCGCATACACGATGAGCAGCCATGAAGCGGGGCAAGCCCCCTGAAGCCGGTCGCTCCATCGGCCGATCAGCCAACTCCCGAGCGCCAGGCCGCCCATGAACGCGGCCTGGATCGTGCTGATGGCCACGGTCGTGGAGCCGAAGACCAGCTCCAGCCGCCGCATCCAGACCACTTCATAGATCAAGCTGCTCACCCCGGAGAGGAAGAAGCAAACCAGGATGAGGCGCCGCCAGACAGTCATCAGCCGCTTGTTTCCTCCAGAAGCCCAGGTTGGGTATCGTGAGCTCCACCAGCCTCCATCAGCAGGGTAAGAGCCCCGCCCAGCATGACGCAGCCAAAAGCGACCAGCGGCGTCGCTCCCAGGATGACTGCCTCGGGAACGAGCATGGCCAGCACGGCCAGGACGGCGAGAAGCAAGGCCGGAACCATCGGATAGCATCCCAGGAGCGCACAAAACCCGGCGAGCACCTGCCCCACACCCAGGGCGATCCGAGCTGCTGCCCCTGGTCTACGCGGGCGTCCGGTTTGTCGAGGGCGTGAAGGCATCAACCAGCGTGACCCCACAGGAGGTCGCCGCCTGATTCCATTTCCACACCTCTTGACAAGACCTCGCCGGACCCATTCGCTGATAGCTCGCTTTCTCACATCCCCACCGCTTGAGAGCTGCGGAGCACCTGGTACTCAGTCCACGTTGACAGTCCCAGCCCGTTGCGCGCGCCGTGCCACGCTCCGCCCATAGGTCGGACCTGCGAGGCCATACATCACGAGCTTGTTCACCAGCGAGGGCAGCCACGGGAGCGGTCTCAGCACATCCACGATGAGAACGACCCGGTCCGCTCGGCTCGTGTTGATCACCTCGTGCGGCCAGCTATCATCAAAGAGCACGGCCTCCCCGGCCTTCCAGACGTACTCCTGTCCGTTGACGACCAGGATGGGCGGGTTCTCCGCCGGGACTAGAAGCCCCAGATGGTACCGCAGATAGCCGAGATAGGGGCCCTCATGCAGGGGTATCGACTTGCCCGGCTCAAGCACGGAGAAAAAGGCCTGGGTCATCTCGGGAACACAATCCAAGACCCTGCAGGTCTCAGGGCACCGCGCCCGATTCGCCTCGGGCTTGTATCCTAGGATATACAGCATGAAGACCTTCCACTGTTTTTCCGGATTGATGATGCCCGAAATCGCAGCCTCACCGGGATCAATCTCGTGGTATTGCGGCATCCGCGCACGCTCGCCGAGCAAGCGTGCGCACTCATTGCGGATCGTGTGGTAATGCTGTGTGACCACATTGAGCGAGGGACAGGTCTGGTCAATATCAAAGAAGATCGGACGCTGCGCACCACCGACGTACCGCGAGAAATAACGGTTCAGCATGGCTTTAAAGGGATGATAATCCACCGATACTCCTCCCACCCTTGTTGGCCCATCCGGACATAAGTCACTATTCCTGCAAGAGGCCCGCCTCCACCAGGCACGACGCCCCCTGATAGCAGCACGATCAGGAAAGACCGCTCACGGCTGTTAGGGTCCGGTCGTTCCCGTCGCCGCGGGCTCTGACCGCCCTCACGCGCCCCCGTCCGAACAACAGGGCAATCGTCACACCCGCCAGGAGATCGGCCATGAGGTCGTACATCGTGTCGGCGAGGCCTCGCTGGGTCACCGCCAGGTCTAGCAGGATGTTGAAAAAGTCGGTTGAACGGTCTTGACCGTACGAAGATAAGTATTATCACCGTGCAAACTTTCCCTGAAGCAGGAGACAGCCCTATGCGCGGTGAGCTCAATCCTCAGCAGGCCCTGTTCAGCTCTGTCTCTCCGGAAGCGCGGGTTCCCGCGACCCATCCGTTGCGAGCCATCAAGACCCTCGCGGACCAGGTCCTGGCTTTCTTGTCGCCGACCTTCGACAAGATGTATAGCCAGATGGGGCGTCCGTCGATTCCGCCGGAGCGGCTGCTGAAGGGCGAGTTGCTGATCGCCTTGTTCTCCCTCCGGGGCCGGCGGCTCTTCTGTGAGGAGCTGGACTACAACCTCCTGTTCCGCTGGGTTCTGGACATGAGTCTGGATGAGCCTGCCTTCGATCACAGGACCTTCAGCCAGAACAGCGAGCGGCTGCTCCAGCACGACGTCGCCTGGCGCTTCTTCGAGGCCGTGGTGGGGGACGCCCAGCAAGCAGGGCTGCTGTCGGATGAGCACGTCACCGTGGATGGCACCCTGATCGAGGCCTGGGCGTCGCTGAAGAGCCTGCAACCCAAGGCCGCCGCGCCCACGGCCCCGCCCCCGGATGATCCGGGCAATCCCACCGTGGACTTCCATGGCGAGCGCCGCACCAATGCGACCCATCAGAGCACGACGGACCCGGAAGCCGCCTGGCCCGCAAAGGCGCCGGCCAGGAAGCGAAGCTCTGCTTCTCGGGCCCCATGCTCATGGAGCATCGCCACGGGCTGTGTGTGGACCTGCCGAGTGCCCCGGCCACCGGCACGGCGGAGCGGGACATGGCCCTGGTCATGCTCCGGCGCCAAGCGCGTCGTGGGATTCGCCCGCTGCAGCCGCTGGCGCCGGTCACCTGATCGCCAGAGGAGTGAAGCGGTATGGTCCGTGAGCCTCAGCCGATGAGGAGTTGGCCACCTGGCTCCATGGGGAGCAGGGGAAATCCGCCGCCGCCTCAACTGTGAGGGGGAATTGAGACCGTGCATGTCAGTTTTTCAACACCCTGCTAGACGATCAGGGAGAGCAGGAGGCCTTTGAGCACGAAACTGAGCCAGCCCGCCGCAGACCATCTCATCTCTTCCTCATCGCTTCGCACTCTCCCCTGGCATGACCCTCAGGCTCAGGGAGCGGTCCCGGCCAGGAGCGCTTGGACTTGGACCATGACTTTTGGGCTGCCCCACCGCTGGGTGCCGTAGACGGCGCCGATCAACGTGCCGTCCCGGCCGACGATCATCGTGACCGGGATGCCCCTGGCCCGATAGAGCTGGGCAACACAACGTTCGGAATCGAGCAGCACCGGAAAGCTGACCTGCAGACGTTCCTGCATCAAGAACTCCGACACCAAGGCTTTGCCAGATCGGTCGAGTGCCACAGGACCACGAGCTCCTGGGGGTTCAAGGCCCGAGCGAGCGTCTCCAGCTCCGGCATCTCCCAGATGCATTCCCGGCACCACGTGGCCCAGAAATTAATGAGGACGAGCTTTCCTCGATACGCCGCCAAGCTCACAGGTTGGCCTTGGAGGTCCGGCAGCGTAAACGTCGGGGCGAGCGGCCGGTCTTCGGCCCAAGTCAGGCGGAGGAAGGCTCCCCAGGCCAGCAGGACTCCGCCTCGTATGGTGCTCGGTCTCCGCATGCCTCGCCACTTGCGCGCACGCATAGGCCTGAGAAGCCCAGCCGTTTCTCTACCGGTGCCTTCGCCGCCACAGTAGGGCCGCCCCCAGCAACATGAGCGCCAGTCCTGCGAGCACAGGCAGCCAGGTGTCCAGGACCAAACCCGCCAGCACACCCGCCCCACCTGCGGTCAGAAGCGGCACCCCGACGCAACACAGCGTCACAAGAACCATTAGGGCGAGTCCGCCGCGGAGTTCCGGCTCTCGTTCACCATGGCCCGGCGTCCTGTTCACCGATGGCCTCCTTGTCCGGCGGGCAGGAAATGAAACGTCTGCATCACATGCCCGAACACACCGGCAAGTCGCGCGTCATGGTCTTCAGGAACGACATAGCAAACGGAATACAATCGCCCTTCACGCTCAATGAGCAGGTACCGCTCCACCACAGAGTGCTCGGTGATCTCCTGCGGGTTGAGCATCTCGCAGAGGTTAAGTGGCATGTGCCAGGTTCTGACGAGTCTCACCACGCGAGCCCGGTTCCCGCCGATCTGAGCGGAGCGGATCTCGATAACACGCGCCTGGCCGCTCTTGGCCAGATCCAACAGTTCCTGCAGTACCTGCTCCAACAACCGAGCGGCTGGGGTCTGTGCCGGCCGACACACCCTGAGCACGACGCCCAATGGCTTGGCCCCAAGGGACGGCGCGATAAAGCCCACTTCTGGCTCAGCTTCATTGAGCCGGTCGCGCACTGCCCAGCCGGCGGGATACTCGAACTCGTACTCAGCGGCTGGGGAGAAGAAGCGCGTATAGCGTTCTTCCTCCACAGGCGAACTGCTCCCTGGACCCTGCTCAACCGTGAGGGCAGAGCAAAGAAAAGGGTCTGCCAATGCGGTGAAAGCCAGCGTCAGCCCGGCACATGCCCCTACGCAAATGGTCTTTGTGGCCGTCATGGGCTCCCCCTTGGTGAGAAAGCGTCGTGGCTGGCACCAGGCTTAGCTCGACACAGCAGCCACAATCGCGTCATAGACGCCGTCCAGTTCACGAGCCATTCCGCCCAGCCCTTTGTAATTCGCGAAGATGATCGAAGGCTTGTAGTAGCTCAGCATCGCCTTGCCATCCGGCGTTTCCATCACGACCAGCCGCAGCGGGATTTCGATACCGGCCGCGTGATCGTTCTGCATGATCACCTTCCCATACCGTGGATGGAAGAACTCGATGCCGAGCATCCCCTTCGCATTCACTCCAACCATGCTAAGCATGGCCTGATGGTCGGCCGTGAAGACCACCATCATCTGCTTGGCCTCGATCGCCCGTTTGACCCGGCTCACCGTCTCGTCAAAGGGGTATGCTGAAACGACGAAGCGACGGTCCGGATACTTCATCTCCATCATCTTCGTCATCATCCCCGCACATCCGGTTGTCAGCAACACGGCGATGATAAGGGCGACGCTCGACTGCAGTCTCTGTCCTCTCCACATGGCCATCCTCCTCTTCTCCAGCCTATTTCGTGACAGTGCTGACAATGGTTTCGATTACCCCGTCCAATTCTTGGCCCAAATTGTCGAGCTTGGGATATTTGCGGAAGGTCTGGGATGGCTTCCGGTAGGTCACCATCGTTCCCATAGCGCCTTCCATCACGACAAGCCGAAGGGGCATTTCAATTCCGGCGGCATGGTCGTTCTCGTAGACTACCTTGCCGTACCGGGGGTGGAAAAACTCGATCGTCAGCATCCCCTTGGTGTCGAGCCCTACCATCTTGAGCATGGCCTGATGGTCCGCCGTGAAGACCACCATCATGTTCTGGGCCTCGATCGCTTGCTTGATCCGACTGACGGTGTCCTGGAATGAGTACTTCGACATCATCATCACCCGGTCCTTGGGCATAGCCATGCCGCTCATTTCCTGCGATCCCTGCGCTGAGGCCGGCCTCAGCACAACAGTCATGGCGATGGCGGCCAAGCCTCCCATTACAAGGAGCAGACCGGGAATTCCAGTTTTCACCATGCCTCGCATGAAAGTTCCTCCTCTTGTTTGGGTGATAGAGTGGACGGCCTCAGTATGGCGGATGTCCATGCCCTACTTCATGCCAGCCTCGGCGATCTTGGCCATGATGTCATCCAGTTGTTGGCCTAACCCCGAGAGACCTTTGTAGTCGGCCAAAACCGAAGACGGTTTCTTGTACCGGATGACGGTCTTCCCGTCGCTCCCTTCCATGATCAGGATCTTCAACGGAATCTCCATGGCCGCGTTGGGATCATTGTCGAAGATGGGGGTGCCAAGGTCTGGCCGGAAGATAAAATAAGCCTTGGCGCCCTTTCGCTCCCGACCCACCATGCGTTGCATCATCTGATAATTGGGCTCGCCGACGACGACGAGCCGGGCCCCCTTGATCGCGGCTTCGATCTTGGCAACCGCTTGGGCATACGGAACGCTTGAAACCTGCTCCACAATCACGCCGCCGGAGAATCTGACCTCCCCGGCTTCGATCCCTCCGCCCCCCCAGGAGAGAAAGCCCACAGCCAGGAGCAGTGCAGTTGCCAAGCGCATCCTTCTGCCAACTCCGCTCAGTCCACGTGTCTCGACCGTTGCGATCCTCATCTACACCCCTCCTTTCTAGCACCGCGTTCATCGCCGCCGTTCCGGGTCAAGGGCCGGAGCGGCTTGCTTCTTCCGTCGTTCGATCTCACCATCGCCGCTTCGTCCTAGCGCCGCCTCCCTTTCGAGGTTGAAGGCGGCTCTGGCTTCGCCCGCCGCCGGGGCCAGCGCCGGAGCTGGGCCTTCCGCTGCGGCCATCACAGGCTTGGCCGTGTACACGCGGCACAGAAACTCCTTGAGGTCATCCAGCAGTGTGTACGTGACCGGTACGACGATCAGGCTCAGGGCCGTGGAGCTGACCATGGCGCCGATCAGGGCCGTCGCGATCGGACGGAATCGGTCCATCCCGGTCGGCGGGGCGAACATGGGCGGAATAAAGGCGGCGGTGAAGGTAATGGCGGTCATGAGTACCGGGATCAACCGGATCGCACCGCCGTTGATGACGGCCTCCCGTCGAGAGAGGCCTTCCGCCCGCTGCTGCTCGATGATATCGATAAGATAGATGCCGGTGGCCATCACCGCCGCTGTGGCGATCGTCAATCCCCAGACCACCGGCGGGGACCAGTACATCCCACGCCAATACAGGAAATAGATGGCCCCGAACACCTCCAGCGGCGCGTCCATCAGGATCGCGATCGTCCCGACCCAGGACTGAGTCTGGAGCAGGAGCAGGAACAACAGAATCACAATCGCCAGGGCCAGGGCGGCATAGAGCCGGTACAGGTTGTCTAACATGTCGAGCATGAGTCCCTTGGGCTGGACCGTGTAGCCTTTAGGCAGCGGGATGGAGGTCTTGAGACCCATGATGACCCCGGCGGTGGCCATCTTCAGCCCGATCCCACGATACTGGCCAAGCACGCTCATGGCGTACTGGAGGTCTTCTTTGTAGACCAGATCGGTCCCGTCTTTCAGCTCCAGGACTGCAACTTCTTTCAGTGGGACTTGCCGCCCATCCGCGGTCTTCAGCATGACCTGCTCCAGGTCCTCCGGCGTCAGGCGCTGCTCCGGCTTGTACCGGATCAGGAACCGACTATGCCGATAGCCTTCTTCGGGCTTGAAGAATTCTGAGGTCATTCCACCGTTCAGCGCGTAGTAGGCCTGCATGGCGACCTGGGGCACCGCCAATCCCAGCTCCTTGGCCCGCACCCGGTCAATCTTGAGGTGGTACTGGGGCATGCTCAGGGACCAGCTCGTGAAGGGCTGGACGACGCCAGGGGTGCGCTTTGCGATCTGGAGTGCCTGGTCTCCAATCTTCGCCAGGGTCTCCAAGTCCTGGCCTCTGATCACCGCTTCGACCGGTGCCCGAGCCGTGTTCACCGGCGTGGCCCCCATTTCCATGAGCCACAGGCTGCGAATGCCAGGGATGGATTCCATCGCCTCCTGTTGCACGCCATCCAGGATCTGCCAGATGTCCCGATCGCTCAGCGTCGAGCAGGGCTGAAATAGGAGGGACAGCCCGGGGATATGGTCCGCCCAGCGGTTGTAGAACTGACAGACCCGCTCCTCCTTGTTCGTCAGCGTAATCTTGAAGAACGCCCGGTTGACCGTGCGGACACCGAAGCCGGAGAAGTAGGTGCCGAAGGCGGGCTCAAACCCGATCTGGGTGGAGACGAGTTTGACTTCAGCTTGCCGAAGCAAAATCTCTTCGATCTTGGAGACGATCTTTTCCGTTTCCTGAAATGAGGTGCCGGGCCACGCCTCCACTTCGCCGACCGCCTGCGCAGTGTCCTGCAGCGGCATTCCCTCCCAACCCAACGTCGGCCAGATCTTGTAGGCGATGTACATCGAGCTGGCGGCCAGGGCCACGACAATGACACGGTGGTCCAGCGCCAAGGCCAGCACATGCCGGTACAGCCATACGGTCCCTTCGATCAGCTTCGTGAAGGGATAAAGCAGCACGCGCAGGATTCGATCGAGCGGATTGGCCAGCCGCTCTTGATACGGCTTGTACAGGTAGGCCGCCATCATCGGGTTCAGCGTCAGGGAGAGGAAGGCCGAAAAGAACATCGCGAAAACCATCGGCCAGGTCATCCCCCGGAATCCCGTCCCCATCGTGCCCCGGAGCACCAGATTCGGGGTCAGCGCGATCATGAAGGTCAGCGCCGAGAGGATATTGGCCAGGAGAATTTCCTGAGAGCCGTCGATGGCCGCCTCTTTGGGCGTCTTGCCGAACTTCAAATGTCGATTGATCACCTCGATCAACACGACCGAGTCGTCCACCAGCCGCCCGATGACGAACGTGATGCCCATGAGGGTGGGTGTATTGATCGTCTGGCCGGCGAGCGGAAAGAACATGAAGCTCGCCGCGACCGCAGCCGGCAGCGTCACCAGCACGATGAAGGTGGGCGTGATCGTCTGGATAAAGATCAGCACCACGATGCCGGTCATAATGAAAGCCAGCATCATCTCTTGCCAGGCATTGTCGATGATCGTCTCGAGGAACGCCTTCCGGTTGTACGCCACCTCGTATTTGAGGCCGGGAAACTCCTTGACGAACTCGTCCATCAGACCCGGTTGTCGATCAGTGGCCAAGCCCAGGAATGCCTTGAGCGATTTCACCCATCCCGTGTCTTCCGAGCCAATGATTCGCTCGATCACGGTGTAGTCGCTGGCCTCGGGCTGCTTGACGATCTGAATGAGCAGGCCAGGCTTCCCATTGAAGTGATAGGCGCTCGTGACCTCCGCAAAGGTGTCTTTCACCTCCGCGACATCCCGCAGATACACCACGCGGTCTCCGACCGTGACGATCGGGATATCGTTCAGCTCGAGCGGGTTCCGAAAGCGCTCATCGGCGCGCACGAGGATGTCCGCCTCAGGATTGCGCAACTTGCCAGCCGCACGACTGATATGCTGCTGCTCGAGAGCCGTCTTGATGTCCATGAGCCCGAACGGATAGGCGGCGAGCTTATCCCGGTCCACTTCCACCAAGATCAGCCGTCGCTTGCCTCCATAGGGAATCGCCGATTGGACACCCGGGATTGCTTCCAGTCGGTCCCGCAGGGTGTTCTCGACGAACTCGCGCAAGCGGACCTCGTCATACCCTTCCCGGGAAATGTTGAGGTCCAAGATCGGAACGTTGTCGTTGGCGACGTGGACGACCCAGGGGTTGGTCGTGTTGTCCTTGTCGATGGGTAGCTCGTTGAGCATGTTCGACAGCAGGGTCTGCACCTCGACCTTGTGCTTGTTCATATCGGAGTAGTACTCGAACCCGACGATGATCTCGGTGCGCCCCTCCTGAGAATTGGATCGGATGAACGTCACTTCATCGAGCACCGTCATCTTCTGTTCGATGGGCCGGGCAAAGTAGGCTTCCATATCCTCAGCGGCCACACCAGGATAGTTGATGATAATGCCGACGGTGGGGTTCTCGAGGTAGGGCTGGAGTTCCCGAACGGTCTTGCCGTAGGTGTACACCCCGCCCACAACCATCAGCAGGATCACCGGGATCATGAGCATCGGCTTTTCGACCGCGAGAATCGGGAGCTTGCGCAGCCATGGCATGCTCCGATACTCGACCGGTTTGCCGTCGTAAGAACGATAGACGTGATTCATCGGTGTTCCTGCTGAGCCCCCGTGTCAGCCGTCAGAGGCCGGCTACGACCCGCACCTCCTGAAAATCGGTGAGTCCCCGGTTGCCCTTGATGATCACCAGCTCGCCTTCCTTCACTCCATCCAGCACTTCCACCAGATCCTTGGCCGCAAGGCCGAGCGTTGCGGGCCGTTTCATGGCGACCACGCTGTCGGTGACGAACACCGCCGCCTGGCCATCCACCTGCAGGACCGCCTGTCGGGGGATCAGGATGGCATCCGATTTCTTCTCCAGCACGAGATCGACGACCGCATACATCCCGGCCCGGATCGCCCGATCCGAGTTGTTGACCACCAACTCCGCCGTCGTCGTGCGGGTGGTCGGATCCAGCGGGGGAAAGACCTCCGACACAGTGGCAGGAAGGGTCTTGTCCCCGAGCGCCGGGAACCGAACGACCGCCTCGGTTCCTTCTCCGGGCGGCCCCCCTTTCAGATGCGGCGCATCTTTCTCCGCCACCTTGACCTGGATGCGCATGCGACTGACGTCCGCAAGCTTCAAAACGGGGGTGCCCGGATTCACTAACTGGCCCGGGCGGTCCAACAAGAGCCGTTCGGTCACCACGCCATCGATCGGCGAGGTGATCTCGGTGTAGCTCAGGAGGGTCTCGATGTTCTCGACCTGGGCCTTGGCCTCGTCGAACAGCATCTTGGTTCGGTCGGCCTCGGATTGCGGGATCGCTTTCTCCCGGACCAACCGGGTGTCCCGCTGGAATTCCTGCTCCAGAAACACCAGATGGGCTCGGCGCTCCGCCAACTGGGTCCGCAACTCGCGCGTATCCAAGCGAACGAGCACCTGTCCTTGCTTAACCCGGTCGCCCACATCCACCAAGATCTGCTCAAGCCAGCCAGTTGTTCGCGGAGAGACGGTAACCTCGAACCACGGCCGGACCGTGCCGGTATAGGTGACGGTCGCCTTGATGTCGCCCTTTTGGGCCGGGACGACCGTCACCGCTACCGGCCCGGCAATCGGGCTCATCGTCATCTCGATGCGTGGGGCGCTCAAATACGCCGCAATCGAGGTCGCACCGTAATAGATGACGAGGAGCAGAAGGCCGGTCACGACCCACTTACGCAGTCTGATCCACCAGCCCCGGGTCTCCAGTGAGCGCACGATCTTCAGACTGTCCTCAACCCTATGCGCGATTCCCTGAGCCATCTTCCGTTCCTTCAGTTCGGCGTCTCCATCACCCCGACCGCTTTGGCCAGCGCGACGCGAGCGGTATTGGCATCGGCCAGGGCAGCGGCGTAGCTTTGCTCGGCCTGCAGCATGGCCGCTTGGGCATCGAGCAGGTTCTCGATGACCCCTTTGCCTACCTCAACTTTCAATTGTTCAACCCGAAGCACCTCTTGAGCCTCCGCCCGTGCCGCTTCCGCGACAGTGATCCGTTTTTCGGCCTCGACGATACGCAGGTAGGTGCTCTGCACCGACTGGGTCACCTCCAGCTTCAGTTGGGCGAGCTCCTCCTGGAGCTGCAGCAGCCGCGCCCGCTCCTGGGTCACCTTGGCCCGGATGGTTCCCCCGGCGAAGAGCGGCACCGAGAGGCTGATGCCCCCGAACTGCTGGTCGAACAGTTTCGATTCCTCGCCCATCACGCCGCGGGCCATGCCGTTGAACGCGACCTGGGGCAGTGCCTCTGCCAAGGCGATTTGGATCCTCTTCTCCTGGATCTCCACCTCCTTCTGCTTGGCCTGCAAGTCGGGTCGGCGCGCCATAGCGTCTTCCACACTCTTCGAGAGATCCAATGGAACGGCCTGGTAGGCCAGGCGTTCCTCGATTCGTGGCGGAGGCGCCACCGCGTCGTCTCCGAGCAGCGTGTTCAGTGCCCCATAGGCGAGGGCGAGGGCATTGTTCGCCCGAATCAATTCCTGGCGGACGGCCGCGAGCCGCGTGTTGATCTTGAAGACATCGGCCGGGGTGGCTTTGTCGGCCTTCAGGCGCGCCTCCACGACGCGCTTGGATTCCTCCAGGCGCTCGACCGATTTCTCCGTGGCCTTGATGAACTCCTTGATTTGCAGAATCGTGTAATAGGTGCTCGAGACATTGAAGATGAGATCGTCTCGCGTCTGAGCCAGCCGATCGGCGGCCAATCGCTCGGCGATTTCCTCTAATCGGATCTGGTTCGTGAGGCGTCCGCCGGTATAAATCGGGATCGTCAGTGTGCCGCCGAAGCTGAACAGGTTGCGGTTGAACGCGGCCACGCCGGGTGATTGCTGGACCAGTCTGGCTTGGTCGATCACCAGGCTCTGCATGGGGAGCTTGTTATTGAGTGGCCCCCACGTGAAGTCTTCCGAGCGGAACTCCAACCGGCCGTACTGCTGCCCTTTCGCCGCATCGATCCCTTTGGCGGCGACCTGAAGACCGTGCCGCGCCGCTGCGATGCGGGGATTCCGCTCAAGGGCAAGGCGGATCAAGTCACGCAAGGTCGCAGGTTGCCCGAGCGCCTTGGCAGCTTCCACTTGGCGAACCGGTTCGGCAGCCTGGACGCCCGGCGGTAGGAGAACGGCCACCATCAAACACAGTATGATCGAAACTCGCCGGTGTCTCAGCCTGTCATCCATCGGCCTGCCTCCTTGTTCGCTTTGGCCTCAGGCGCTCGGCTTGTTGTGATTCACCGAGCAACTCGACTCCGAACCTGATCGGCACGGCAAAGTTCGCGCCGCCGAATCGCCGGAGGATCATGTAGTTGATCCCGATGACTTCCCCTCGCAGATTGAACACCGGGCCTCCGCTGCCGCCGAAGGTGGTTTGGGCATCGTAGATGAGCCGATCCGCCAGCACATCGCCAACATGTCCCTGGGTGGCCAACGGGCGGATCAGCCCGCGAGCCGCTAGCTCTTGTGCTAGCCGATCGAGGTCCTCGCCAGCCATGCGCACGATGTCCGCACTCGTTTTCTCATCGGCTCGGGCCAGCAGAGCATCGAAGCCGGTCGGATAGCCCAGCAGGAGCATCGGTTCGCCGATCGTGACGGGGCGATCGCTGGGAGCCAGCGGCAACGCCGACAGCGTGAGCGGACCTGGATCGAATTGCAGCAGCGCCACATCGGCTCGTTCGGAGACGTTCCTCGTTGAGACCTCGACAGGCGCGCTCACCCCGGGGAAGAAAGCCTTGAGCGTGAGCAGTCGCGGTTCGACCCCCATCCCAACCAGCTCCTGGGCCGCAGGACTGGTCTCCCACATCCGCGCCACATGTCGGTTCGTCAACAGGAGCCCACGTGCGTCGACGACGAACGCGGTCCCCGTGAAATGAACAATCACGGGCGGCTTCCCTTCTTCGAGGGTGTAGAGGGGATGTCCGTCCGCGTCGCGAAGCGGCTCCCCCGATGCGTTCACTCCCTGGTAGCGCAGCGGCCGACCGGTGCGCGTCTCAACAAATCCGTAGGTGCCTAGCAGGAACGCGACCCCACGAGCAAAGGTCTTGCTGATCCGCTCACTAGCAACCCGCTCGATTTCAAGTGCCTGGAGCCGTTGTCTCAGCGTCGCGACTTCAGCCTGAGCTCCCTTTCCTTCTTGCTTTCGCTTGAGCGCTGCCGCGAGCGCCTCCAACTGCCTTGTTTGCTCCGCATGAAATTCGGTTGCCTTCTTGCGAGCTTCCTCCACCTGTTTCGCCAGACTCACCTGGGAGACCCGGCCGGTTTCAATCTGGCTCAGGAGTGCACCAATCTGTTGCTCGTAGGCCTGCCGGGTGGCGTACTGGGAATAGAGCAGTCCCCCGAGCAGCACAACCGGGAGCAGCAGCACCGCACCCGCGATGACTCGAACCGGCACGCTGGCATGAAAGGCGAGGTCACTCAGCAGATGGCGGAAGAACAATGCGGTGCTAATCAGCCAGCCACGCCGGCTGGCCGCGGCGATATCCCGACAATCACACAGAATGTCCCGAAACGGCTTGCATTGGGCATATTGCTCAGGCCTGATCCGGACCCTGAGCTGTGGCCCGCCTTGCCCGAAGGTAATCAGATCCCCGTCCTGCAAGATGACCTCTGCCACGCACTGATGGTTGACAAAGGTCCCGCCCTGGCTCCCCTTGTCACGCAGGACTAACTCGCAGTTCTCGATGGACAACTCGGCATGCCACGGAGAGACGGCGGGATCACGCACGGGGTCGAACACGAGGTCGTTGACTGGATCTGTGCCTATCGCCAGCCGGTCCACCTCGAACTCATGCGTCTCGCCCCGCCGGCTGCCGGACAGATGGACCAACGCAAACCGCATCCGGCCCTGCTCGCTTGCGTGCGCTTCTCGGACTTCTGGCATTACCGCGACCATTCCAGGCATCTCCAGCCTTGGCTGATCCCCATCCATTCAAATGGCGTCCCACACGCACTGTGTGTCCCGGAACCGCCCGGAGCCCGCGCCTACCTGAACAGACGTTTGAGCCCACCGTCCGAGTGCTCAGCCTCCTCCGCCGGCAGCGAGCCATTCGGGATCACTGTCGCGCGGAATGGAATGAGGGGACTGGCCCTTTCCACTGCCCGGATAAGCTGCTCAGCGGTGACGTGGCCTGGCTCCACCGTCACGATCGCTCCCCCCCGGGCGTAACTTACCTCCACACCCTTGACCCCCGGCACGCCAACCAACGCCCGGCGGATGTACCGCGCGCAGCTCCCGCAGGTCCACCCCTCGATCTTCAGCGTAATCACCTCTTCTCCTGCTCGTGTCCCTGCGGAGGGAACCTCTTGGAGTGTGGCCAGGGCCCAGCCAGCTCCCCACAGCACCAGGGCGGTCCCCCACACCCCCGTCACGAGCGTTTTCATGGCGTCACCTCCCATGAATAGGGCCTCTGTCAACAGGGAATACGAGGCCCTGACGTTGTCAAAGATGGACCGCTAACCTCCCATGCGGGCTCGATCGCCCAACCTTCCGGCGCAAAGACAGCCCCCCAATCTCCAACACGAGGTCGTGTCCTCAAGGGACATGCGGGCTCACTGTCTGTGCCTGTCCATCCGGGCGAGACAACCTGGCCCGACTGTCAGTCGCCCGCTACGCGCTGGCTGGCTGGAGCCGGCGCGGATCATAGGGCTGGCACAACTTCAGCACGCCGTAGGCGGTCGTGAGCAGCTTGCGCGCCAGGGCCACCACGGCGATCTTCTTCCCCCGTCGCTTCGCAATCCGCGCGTAGAACTGTTGGAGCGGCTTGGCCCCTGGCTCTTCATCCGCAACACCGTATGGGCACACTGCAGCAGCACCCGGCGCACCTCCAACCGGCCGTCGCGATTGATCCGCCCGAGTTGGCGGACGGCCCCACTCTGATAGATGGTGGGAGCGAGGGCACCGTAGTTCGCCACGGCCTTCTGGTCGTCAAACCGCTGGGCCGCATCCACCGCGCTCACCACCACCCGGGCTCCCAGTGGCCCGATGGCCGGAATGCTTTCCAGGAGGAGACAGCGGGGATCCTCAATCGCCCGCAGCCGGACCGTCAGCCGCTGCTCGGCCGCCAGCAACGCCTCGATGCTGGTCATGAACGTCTCAAGGATCAGCTGCAGCGGGGGGCTCACCGGCAGCCGCGCCAGCTGCGCCCGCCAGGCGGTGCCCGCAAAGCACTGCTCGGGCAGCCGATGCCCTTCTTGGTACACGTAGCCCCGGATCGTCTTGAGCAGCGCGATTCGCTTGCTCTGCACTTGCTGCCGGGCACTGACCACCTCCCGCAGCTCCCGCACCGGCCCCTCCACCACATGGACGGCGCGGGGCAGCAGCCCCGCCCGGGCCAACTCCGCCAGCTTCTTGGCATCCACTCGATCCGTCTTGCCCCGACTCTCGGTGATCCACTTCACCTCATTGGGATGGACAACAGGCACCTGGACATCCTCCAGCTTCTTCAAGGTCTCGGCAATCCACTTCATCTGATTGCCCGCTTCGACGGCGACGAGCTTGGCCCCGGGGCCCACCTGCCGCAGCAGGGCCCGCAGGCCCACCCGAGAGGCGGGCTGCTCTCCCTCGAACACGCGCTGCTTCCGTTCAGTGACCGCATAGGCCACCAGCCTCTTGCCACTGACATCCAAGCCGACGGACAACATCTGCGACCCCCTTGTATCATGAGCTGTACTAGCTATGATGCGGCAGCTCAACGAATTGGGACGTGATAGACCGATGCCCCCCCGGTCCTTTGAGACCGAACGAAAGCCTGGCTCGTCACGTCCTTCCTCCCCGGAGCTCGTACGGTTGCCTGGGCCGAGAGCCCGCATCTTGCAAGGCCGAGCCTGGACAGGAGGGTTGGTACAAGGAGATGGGAGATGGAGACTGGTGCTCTGTACGTTGGCATTGATGTGGCGAAGGCGCAGCTGGATGTGGCGCACCGCCCGTCGGGTGAACGCCAAGTGGTTCCCCATACAGAGGCGGGAATCGCCAGGCTGGTGGAGCGGCTGACCGCGCTGAGGCCCGTCTGCATCGTCCTGGAGGCGACCGGCGGCCTGCAGGGTCCCTTGGCAAGTGCCCTGGCGGTCGCAGGACTGCCGGTCTCGGTCGTGAACCCACGGCAGGTCCGGGATTTTGCCAAAGCCACGGGTCAGCTGGCGAAGACCGACGCCATTGATGCCCAGGTCTTGGCCCGGTTCGCCGAAGCCGTGCGCCCGGCGGCCCGCCCGTTGCCCCACGAAGCCGCGCAGGTCTTGGGGGCCCTGTTGACGCGGCACCGACAACTGATTGAGATGCGCGTCGCCGAACGAAACCGCCAGCGCGGGACGGCCCCCCGCGGGATTGCACGACAAATCCAGGCGCACCTGCAATGGTTGGAGCGGCAGCTGGTGGCTCTCGACAAGGACTTGACGGCTCACATCCAGTCGACACCCCTCTGGCGGGAGCGTGAAGACCTGCTGCGCAGCGTGCCGGGCGTCGGGCCCGTCCTCAGCCGGACACTGCTGGCCGCTCTGCCTGAGCTGGGCACGTTGAGCCACAAGCAGATCGCCGCGCTGGTCGGCGTGGCACCGCTGAACCGCGACAGCGGCACCCTGCGAGGCCGCCGGACCACCTGGGGCGGGCGAACCGTCGTCCGGGCTGCCCTGTATATGGGCGCGTTGGTCGCCATGAAATGCAACCCGACTATCGCAGCCTTCTATCAGCGACTGCGGGCCGCCGGGAAACCGCCCAAAGTCGCTCTGGTCGCTTCCATGCGAAAGCTGCTGATGATTCTGAATGCGATCGTTAAACATCAGACACCCTGGCGACTCTCAACAGAAGGGACTTGACCATCAAGACGGTTGCTTTCGTTGGTGGTGGTTGCTCACCCCTGACAGTCGGGCCTTCATACCTCGACTGTCGACCAACGTAAAGGGGGCCCTATTCATAGAATCTCCTTTCCGTGCTAGGAGCTGGTGCCAGAGTTGCCTACAACCCATCTCACTCCCTACCGCAGCGTTGTTGCGAAATTCGAAACAGGCGTGCCCTGGAGCGACCCCTGGGATCAGGTGGCTTCCGCCTGTTGTTCAGAATCACGGGATCAAGAATTTCGCCGCAGAGGAGACACCGGCGTCCGTAGAAGCCGATCGCTCCGTCCAGGACATGGCAGAACTCCTCGGTCACCATGAGGCCTCCGCACCGGACGCAGACCATGCTCGCTCACCTCCGGCTCTCAGCTTGAAACAGAGCCTTTCCCACCTTGCAGATACACCGCCTAAGGCCATCGCAACAAATCCGGGTCGAGTCTCTCCGCGTCGAACGCAACCTCGCCGGGCTTCCCGGGTAATGCGAGCAGGACACGGCCTTTCTCCCGGACGACGCGTGCCAGCGCGGAGCAGAGAAGGCTGCTCGCAAACCAATGGATCCCCTCGATTCCGTTCAAGTCCAGCACCAGCGGATAGACTCCAGGCTCGGTGGCTTCCAACCGTCTGAGCAGCTCCCAGACGGAACTCGGATCCAACCTGCCTTCGAGCACGAGCCTGAGCCGCCCCTGCTCCGTCCTGCAGGTGATCCGCAGGCGGTCTGGCTCCTGGCGGTTCAAGGGTTGTTCTCCTCTTGCATTAGCCGCGATGACCCGCTCAACACCGCTTCGATCGCTGTGGTCACATGAGTCACGTTGAATGGTTTCCGAAGACAGTCAGACGCTCCGGCTAGGTGGAAGAGTTCCGTCAGCGACGGCTGCAGCGCCGCCGTCATCATAATCACCGGCGTCAGAGAACCCCCTTGCCGGAGTGCCTGCAGCACTTCCAGCCGTTCATGAGCGGCATCTGGAAATCCACCAGCATGACGTCCGGCCGTCCCGCACGGAATTGTTTCAGCGCCTCACGCCCGTTCTGTGCGGTCGAGATCCAGTATCCGTCAGACTCCAGCCGATCCCGCAGGACCGCCAGAAGCTCGGCGTCATCTTCCGCGATGGGGATTCACGTTTTCCTGATCCGTTCCGCGTCGAACATCGCGTGACAATTCACTCGAAGACGGGCGACATCTTTCCGGCACATTCTGCCTGGCAGTCCGGATCGCGGCCCGGAGCGTGTGTTCATCCGGCAGACCGACGAGGCGGCCTGACACCGAATAGAGCCGGCATTTCACGCCGAAATCGTCCCGTGATCGGGCCGCCACTTCCACGTCCTCGCCGTCAATGCGGATCGTCGGGGAGCCCGCGTGCCAATGTGTTTCAGGATGGCGAGCCCCCCAGCCCAGGCGGCGATCCCTCCCATGCCGATCACCGTCACGATCAGCATCCAGTCCAACACTGCCGTCACCTCCCTTCATCGGGTCGCCGCCTCGACGATCGCCTCCAGAATGCCGTCCTGAGTCTCGCCCAGCTTGTCCAGCTCCGGATGCCTGAACGGCGCGAAGGCGGCCGAGGGCTTGTAGTAGGTCACCACAGTCTTGCCGTCAGCCCGTTCGTACACATACAGCCGCAAGAGAATGGCGATACCGGCCGCCGGGTTGGTCTCGAACAAGGCCCTCCCGTACTGCGGATGAAACACCTCGATGGTCTGACTCCCCTTGATCTTCCTATTCATCATCGTCAGCATGTTCTGATGATTCATCTGGCCGACGACCATCAGCCGGTTCGTCTTCACCGCCGCCTCCAGTTGACTCACCGTCTGTTGGAACGGACTGTTCGCGATCTTCTCCACCGTCCGCTCAAGATCTGCCGCCCGGCTGTGCGACACGCCGGCGCCCACGGCCAGAGTCAGGATCAGCAACCAGAGCCCACATCGCGCTAGCCGAGCGCTTTTCATTGCTTCGCCCTTTCTATCCAACTGGATTGTGGTATCGCAGCTCATGCCGTTGCGGTCGACGTAACCACCCATCGCGCCGCGCCGATCACGCGCAGCACGCGCCCGTTACCCGTTCCCGGCAATGGGCCTCTTCCATCCGGACAGAGAAGCAATCTGTACGCCAGCCGCGCCGATCTTGGTTCCGCTTCCTAAGGCCTTGGAGTTTCAGCCACTTAGCCTGGCGGAGAGAAACCTTCACTCGTGGGAGACTGTTTCGTGAAACAGGCGGCTTGCTCGGGCTGTTTCAGAAGGGTGGTGTCCCCCTTTCCGTGGAAATTTAAAAGGCGTATCCTCCCGGCATCACCATAACCGGCCCTGGGGAGGGCCGAAACTAAAGGAGGAATACGCCTCTGAGCACGCAGGCTCCTCCAGTTCGGAGCACAGGGGAAGCCCGTTTGGGACCGGACCGGTTGACGGAGGCGTTGCGAGCACGGATCCGGGAGGTGATCGTCACGCTGGTGGAGGGCGAGCTGACAGAGACCCTGGCGGCCCTGCCGTCTCCACGCACGGAGGGACGGCGCGGGGATCGGCACGGGAGCGAGCCGCGGACCATCACGACGGGGTTGGGGGCGGCCCCGGTCGAGCGGCCGCGGGGGCGTCTGCGCAAGACGGCCGGTGGGGCGAAGGGCAGCGTTCCCGGCTGCCGCGGGATGAGCGCCGGGCGCGGGCCGTGGACGAGGCGGGGCTGGGGGCCTCTCGGACGGGCGCGAACCAGCGACGGATCACAGGCGCGCTGGCTCCGTTGCGGCGCGGGGCGCCGCTGTCGAAGCGCGCCAGCTCCCGGCTGGTGGGTCGGATGAAGAGCCTGGTTGAGCCATGGCGCCAGCGACCGCTGACGGCAGCGCGGGGCGTCGCTCTGGATCTGGACGCCGTGGCGCGGCGCGTGCGACTGGCGCAGCAGGTCGTGACCGCTTCGGTGTTGGTCGCGCTGGGCGTCCGGGTCGATGGGCAGCAGGGGGGCCTCGACCTGGAGCGGCTCACGAGCGTCGCGACCCCCGCCTGGCAAGGCCTCCTGGAAGGGCTGAGTGCCCGGGGGCTGCGCCGGCCGCGGCGGTGTGTGATCGACGGGCCCCCCGGCTGGCGCGCGGCGGGGGAGGCGACCTGGCCCGGCGTGACCGGGCCGCGCGGTCCGGTCCACACGCTGCCGGGGACCCGCCTGGCGGGTGTGGAACGGCATGCCCCGACGCAGGCCGTCGAGGAGATCCGCACGGACGATCACGCGATCGTCTACGCCGAGCCCCTCCACGCCACCCGGCACGCGTACCGGGCGTTTCTCAGCCAATGGCGCGCGCGAGCGCCCCAGGTGGCCGAGAGCCTCGAGGAAGCCGGCTAGGACCTGCTGACCGTTGACCGCTTCCCGAGGCGTCAGTGGAAGTCGCTGCGGCCCCCCAACGCCATTGAGCGGTTCCATGGGAGTTCCGCCGGCGGGTGAAGCCGCACGGGGCGTTGCCCACCGCGCAGGCGGTGGAACTCTTGCTGTTTGGGTTGATCCTGAGCGGGCAGATTCGGAGGCGCCGGTCGATGGCTGGCGCGACCTGGTGCCAGACGCGGCCGAGGAGGCTCCACGAGCCGCCTGAGCGCCGAGGCCAGGGGATGGACCGAGAGGAGATCGTTGATCCTGGGGCAAATGCGGAGGTCATTGCTCAAGCCAGATGCCGGGAGAAGCCAATTTCCACGGAAATCGGGACACAACCTTCAGAAGCCGGAGCGGACATCAGGGAGGCACCAAGAGAAAGGCTCACCGCGCGCGGTGATTGACCCGCTTTGGCCTTTTGCCGATACTAGCGACCGAAGGGACGAGCCGACGACATGAGGCTGAGGAGACTCCTCGGGGATCTTCGATCGACGGGGCCTTTGACGAAGGCGTCAGTCGTGGGGCTGCTCCTCCCGGGCACGCTCCTGCTGGATCAGCCAACTCGAGCTTTGGTCCAGTCCTGGAACAACCGTCCTCTCGATCTGCTCATCGAGCTTGTGAATCCCATTGGAAATGGGGTCACGCTCCTTGTGGCCTGTCTCCTGCTCTACCTTTTGATGTATCGGTCCCGGCGAGGCCGCCTGCAGGAGGCGGCGTGGCTGAGTGCCTGGGGGTTCGTTGCGGCGGGCTTGCTGGAGTTCACACTGAAGCACCTGGTTGGACGGCCGCGCCCCTCCGTAGCAGTCACCACAGACCTCCCCTTGGGTCCGACATTCAGTCCGGAGTTCGATTCCTTTCCCTCCGGCCATGCGACCTCTGTATTCGCTGTGGCCGCGGCCTTCGCCCATTTCTGTCCGAGGCTCCGATGGCCGCTCTATCTGCTTGCGACGACCGTGGCTCTGGGCCGGGTGTATCTGGACCGCCACTATCTCTCGGATGTCGTCGCGGGCGCGCTGATCGGCTGGCTCGTGATTCAGATTCTGGCCCGGAGACGATCCCGTACCGCACCGCAAGACCCCCCTGACTGCTGAGCGGACGCCGCCCCTCTGAACGGTCCGAGAATCCTCCCTGGTTGGTGAACCGAGTGGCAGGACCGGTCAGAACGGATACTCTAGGCCGGCGAAAACTGCTTTGCCTTCCGGTCCGAACCCGATGTCCACACGTCCCACGGTGTACGGCCGCGCCGCTGCGCGGACGCCGATTCCCGGATTGACCTCGTACCCGCGAAACGCGTCTCGATAGGAGCCCATGACGCGGCCGACATCAAGAAAAGGCGCGACTTCCCAATCAGCGACGGCTTTGAACAGGCGGGTTTGGAAGAGCCGGATGCGGGCTTCCGCATTCACGGCGAGCACCGTATCGTCTATGAACCGATCTTGTCCGAATCCGCGTAGCGTGTTCTCGCCGCCCAGGGTGCTGCGGTCAAAGAAGGGGATGTTCGGGCCGTTGACCGATTCCAGCAACACGCGGGCCGCGAGGACGACTTGCTTGTTGCGGAAAGAAGCTAGATGACGGGCGTCCAACCCGTAGCGCGTGTATAGGGCGTCCGGGCCGCGAAAGCTCTGGACGATCTCGCCGAACAGCAAGAGGTAGCTCCCTTCGGTCGGTGTGAACCAGGCGTCCCGGCTGTCATAGAGCGCCCAGAGCCGGTGGCTCAAGAGCGTCGCGCCGTCAACGCCCGGGACTGTGGGAAACGCGGTCTTCGTGAACGGGAACTGATCCTGGAAGGCGCCGGGTTGCACCGTATCGTCGCGCAAGAACTCCTGAACCCCCAGAATCCAGTGATCAGGGAGCTTCCAGCCCAACGAGACGCGAGCGCGCGATTCGCGCAACGTGTAATTGCTTTGATCCGCAAGACGACTCTGCTGCGTGAATCCGAAAAACCGTTCGGAGGCCGACTTGTCCAGTTCGACATTGAGGTCGAGCACGTAGCGGCCATCGCCGAAATTCCGGTCCAGGTAGTCGAGCCGCAGTCGCCGCTCGATTTTCGTGGAGTAGGAGGCCGTCAGCTTCAAGACCCGCGTCCCCGGCCAGAACCGAAAATACGTGCCCGCGACCTTGGTGCCGAACAGGTTGTCGTTGTAGAGGACGAGCGGCGTGACCATCTGTTGGATCTCGCCGGTCGCGTCGGTCCTCAAGATCGGCGCGATGAGCCCGACGCTGGCGCCCTGGTTCTTGGAAACCGGCACGACCGGGATCGGGATGACGCTCGTATCGGCTGCCGCCACGCACGGGCCCACCCAGAGCAGGAGCGAGCAGGCCAAGAGCGCGCTAGAGCTTACTCCGCCACGGCCGGCGCAGCGCCGCGGGTCAGATGAGCCAGAATCCCCAATCCCGCCAGGATCCAGAGGACCTGCCTGAGTCGCCGGAGCAGGGCAAACGCCAGGGCGCTCGGTGCGGGTAATCCAAACCACAAGAAGACCCCCATCGCACCCGCTTCCAAGGTCCCAACGTTGGCCGGCATAAACCCGGTGAGCCCTTGCACAATGAGCAGAAGCGCCTCGATGGCCACCGCATCCGCCGGATTCGCCGGCACTCCCAAGAGCACCATGACGAACCAGATTTCCACCGCACCGGACAGCCAGCCGAGCAAGTGCGCCACAGTGGAGAGCCAGAAGCGAGGGTTTCGCCCGCAGATGGAGTCCCTCACCAGGCAATCGATCGTCCGGAGAACCTCTTCGTGTCGATCGATCCGCAGGGGCAGGAAGTCGGCCCGGCGCCCGATGCCAAGAATCGGGCAAAACAGGCCTTTTCGCAGCCAGACAAGGACTCCGACAATTCCTATCCCACCGATGAACAGCCCGGCCCACACGGTTGGGTACAAGGCGTGCGCTGCCGGCACTTCCAAGGGGATCACCATCAGCCCCATGAGCAGAAATACCAGCTCTGCCAACGTAATCGTGGCCTTGGCTACCACCACCGACGCGACGGCCGGAGCCCAGGCCACCTCGTGCAGCCGAAGGATATAGACCTTCGTCAGTTCCCCCGCCAGCGACCAGGTGGGAGCAAGGTCATGGATCGCTTTGGCCGCCAGCCGGTACCGAAAGAGATCACGATACCGCAGCGGGCAGCCTGGCACCGGGAACGCCAACTGCCAGCCGACCGTGTCCCACACAGCCACCAACAGATAGGGGACCGCGACCAGAAGGGATCGCCAACCCGCACTCTTCACCGTGCTTGCAATACTGGCTGGTCCTGTCTGCCAAAGAAGCCCGGCCAGCAAGAGAAGACCGGCGGCCAGCACGAACCAGGTGACCGTCCGACAGGTCAACCGGGCCGCCCACCCCTCGGCCGGTGCGGAGACCGCCTCCATGTTTCGCCTCCAGATTACTGCTCGGTGTAGAAGAGAAACTGGACTCCGAACAGGGACAGCAGAATTGGCCAGAGCAGGGGGCCCCATGGCCCCGGCAGCACCCCGCGGTCCGACAATAGCTTGCTCGTCCCGATTAGGACCCCGAGGACTGCTCCAGCGATGTGATGGAGGTACACGCGGGGCGTCAACACGTGAATCTGGGAATGGAGTCCGAGGAGCAGCCCCGAGGCGATCCCCAACAATGGAAAAACGAGTGCCCACCCTCGGCTGCACAGGCACCCGTTGGTTCGCAGACCCTCGATGATCCCGATCGCCAACACCACCACGGCGGCCACCTTATGCTGGCGCGTCTCGGGATCGCGCAAGGTTTCCAGCAGGCCGATCGATCCCCACGGCCAGTTATCGGGATCGCTGCGGATGAACAAGAACGTCCCGAAGAGCACCCACCCGGCAGGCCACAGCCACCGCAGCGCCTGCCGGTGAGGGCGCCGGGTGATCCCGACCTCGGTCCCCATCGCCAGCAGGCCGAGCAGCAACACGGCCGCGCCCGCGGCATGGTGATTGAATTCCGAATAGCGGATTTTCTCGATGGGGCGCGGACCCGGATGGACATGCACGGGACTGGTCTCGGGCATGGCGAGGGCGGGGGACGCGACCGACGTGGCCGCCGGGCTGCCACTGAGAACGATCAGCAGCAGGAACAACCAGACCCAGACAAGGGGAGATTGCATCGGTGAGGACCTCCTGCTCAACCTGTTCAAGTGGACGTGCGCCTGGGCCAGATGGCCCGAAGCGCACAGACGACGGCCTGATCGGCCCGAACCGACAGACATTCGACCGGCGTCCGCCCCTTCAGCCCGCCCACCCAGAGCACGGCCAGCAGGGTGCCCACCATCACAACCGTATTCTGCCATGAGGCCAATTCCCAGTGGCCGCTCCAAGAGCAGCCCCAGCCGCTCATCGGCCAGAAATAACGGACCGGGGGCCCGCCGGTCCCGATGATATCCAGGAGGAGATGCAGGTGAAAGGCCGCCAGCGCCAGGATCGCAGTTCCATGGCCCTGCTCGGCCATGCGGCTGAGGAAGGCGATCATGAGCGCCCCCCCGACGAGGCTATGGCCAACCACCCGGTGCGCGGCTAGGTAGGCCTCCTCGCTCCAGAGCAGACCGACTCCGTCCAGATCGGGGAGAAGCCCGGCCAGGACAATCAGATCTCGGTCCCGCCGGCTCACGGCCCGAAGATTGGCAACCACCCAGCTCAGACCTAGATGGGTCAAGACATGGAGTGCGGTGAGCATGCCACGGGATCCTTTCCATTAGCCGATTTCTCTAGCACCTGCACCTGTCCGGTGGCTCCATCGAGATGGATGAGGTCGCCGTCCTGAAGCCGGTCCATGATGCCTGGCACATTTACGACCGTCGGAAGCCCGTATTCTCTGGCCAGAATCGCGCCGTGAGAGAGCATGCCGCCCATCTCCGCGACAAGGCCCCGGACCAACGGAAACAGCGGAGTCCACACCGGGTCGATGACGGGCAGGACCAAAATGTCGGCCCCGTCCAGATGGGCGACTTCCTGGCCGGCCCGAAGCACGCGCGCTTTCCCGGTCACACAGCCTGGGCTCACACCGAGCCCGGAAAACACGGATGCCACGCTCCAGTCGCCTTTCTGGATTAGGCCGGGCGAGACGAAGGACGGATGCTCGCCCTCGAGCAGATCCGGCACCTCCAAGGCCGCCTCCTGCTCCCGTTCGTGCCGGCGCGATTCGAGGAGTCTTGCCCACTCCATCGCGGAGCGCTGCCCAAGCAAGATGGTGGGCAGTTCCTCCCATGTGACCAGGAAGATCTCTTGCGGCGCGGTCAGGATCTGCCGCTGGACGGCTCGCCGGCCAATCTCCAACGCCACCCGGCGCAATTCCACAACGAGCAGCGTGGTGACATGACGAACCTCATCCCGCAGCGCGAGCAACCGGCAGAGGCCGCCATAGATTGCCCGAAAGATCCACCAGCGGAGAGGCACCCCTTCGCGCCAACCCGGGAAGAGAGCCTGCCGCACCTCTTCCACAGCCCGACGCCGGACATGCCGACGGATCTGAACATGGCTCTCGACCTCCTCCAACGTCTGAGTCTGCACATAAGCCTGAAGGATTCGAAACAGCGGTGTGGGATCTTCACGAAACCGTGGAGACATCACATCGGACTCGTATGGAGCCCGATGGCCGAACTCGTCGAGAAACTGCTCGAACTCCGCCAGGAACCGGGTCCCGGCCAGTTCGGCCCGATACCGGCGAGCCAGCTCACGGGCATCCTGCGAAAAGACGATCCTGACTCGTTCTTCCCTTCTGGCCAGCGCGCCCAGTGCCATCAATCGGTGAGTCAAACGGGCATTCGGGAGCGTTCCGAGACCCGTGAGCAGCCGGCCGAGGAGCTCAGGGGATCGCTCAGGGAGCCACGCGGCTAGAAGGTTCTCGAGCACAAGATAGACTTGCGTCTCAGCCGAGATGACCTCCTGGATCCGGCATAGCGTCGCTTCGTGCACCATGGCGCCCATGAATGGGGTGATTTGGGTTTGCAGGGCCTGATCTGTGAGCACCTGCAGCGGTACTCGCCCTAGCCGCTTGGCTATCGTCCGAACATGACGGAACAGCCACTGAGCCCGAACAGGCGTCCAAACAAGGGACACGGCGAGTTCGCAAGCCAGCCGCAGGAGTTCCCTGTTCCTCACAGTCGGTCTGTGGGGGACAGGGATGCGCGTTGATGAATCGGCCCCACCCAGTAATCTGGGGACGATGCCGGGCTCTCCACCGCGCGCCGCAGTCATCTGTTGAAGGAGGGTGAGATTCAGGTAAGGCCGTCCGCGAAAGCTCTTGACCAACCGGACCTCCGGTGGGACCGGATAGCCCCGCTTGCCGTAATACGCCCGGAACATCCTGTCGAGGAAGATCTGGAGATACGACAGTGCGAGCACGCTCGGCTGTTCCGGGAAGATTTCCTTCAGATTGGCCCTTGTCCAGACCATGCCCTTGGCCGTGCCGTCTGGCAGGATGCTGATCGGGCGGGCCTGGAGGATCCAGAACGCGTGCCCGTCGAAGGCCCATTCGACATCCTGGGGCGTTCCTGCGCACCGCTCGATCTGTTTCACCAACTTGGCCAACTGGAGCGCTTGGGGCTCGGTCAAGACCGCCGCGCGTCGCTTGGGCCTCGGCACCGAGACATCTATGAGGCGGCCATCGCGCCAGATGGTCATGTGGGTTTTCCGCACGATGCGCTCATGTGCCACGACTGGCTCCACTCCCGTGGATTCATCAGGGATCCGGACGGTGAACTCATCGGGGATCACCCTGCCAGCCATCAGAGGTTCGCCGATTCCCCAGACGGCGTTGATTCTCACGAGGCTTCTCTCGCCGCTGATTGGATCGGCCGAGAAAGCAACGCCGGCACGCTCGGCGGCGATCAGCCCCTGAACGATCACGGCCATGACAACGTCGGGATGAGCCAGCCCGGCACGTTGCCGATAGGCCCACGCCTGCTCGGTCCACAGAGCCGCCCAGCAGGCCTTCACTTTCGCTAGGACCAATTCCGGGTCGCAGAGTCCGAGGTAACTGGCGTAAATCCCGGCGTGGGACGCCCGGTCCGTGTCCTCGCAGGTTGCCGACGAACGCACCACCAGGCCGCCGTGCCAGGTCGCGATCAGCCGAGCGAGCGCCGGACGAATGACCGCCACGATGTCCGGCAAAAGCGGCATCTCTTCGATATGCCACCGGATTGCCGCCAAGAGATCGTTCCCATCGCCCGATCGCCAGCCCGGTGCCCGGACCAGGAGCCGTTCGATCAGCGGCAGAGCGCCGCATGCCTCCAGCCAGGTACGAGAGAGCGCAGTCGTGAGGCAGATGCCATCCGGTACTGGGATGCCAAGGCGAAGCAACCGGGCGAGGCTGCTCGCCTTTCCCCCACAGAGTCCCGGATCCCACGCCTCACGCAACTCGATCACCCATGACTGGGATGACATCGGTACCCCCTTATCGGTCTCCTTGCGAAGGCGGTGTGTTTCTAAATAATCCTCGGCAACGCTCCCGTCCGTAAGCCAGATCACACACTCGGGTTAATGAGTTATTAATCAGAGCATGAAATACTTGACATTTGACTGGCGATGGTTATCAGTCGGCCATGCGTGCTCGAGTCCGCGATGCGCGCCACCTGACGCCCGACGCCCAAGAGGCCTTGCGCGAGAAGGCGGTGACCGCCGTCACGCAACAGGGGCGTACCAAGGCCGAGGTCTGTCGGCTCTTCGGCATCAGTCGGCAAGCCCTGTACACCTGGTTGAAGCGCCAGGCGCGGGGTGGCCGGCACCCGTTGAAAGCGCGCCCCCGGGGCCGGCCGCGTGGCGGCCAGCTCAAGGGCTGGCAAGCGGCCCAGGTCGTCCGCACCTTGACCCACTGCGGTCCGGAGCAGATGCACTTGCCGTGCTCCTTGTGGACCCGCGAAGCGGTCGGCGAGCTGATCGCGCGCCGGTACGGGCTTCGGTTGTCGGTCTGGACCGTCGGTCGCTCCCTGCGGGCCTGGGGCTTCACCCCGCAGCAGCCACTGCGACGGGCCTATGAGCGAGATCCGAAGGCGGTGCAGCGCTGGCTGGAGGTCGAGTATCCCCGGATTCGGGCAGCGGCCAAGCGCGCGGGAGCCCAGATCTACTGGGGCGACGAGATGGGGCTGCGCTCGGACCATCAGGCAGGCACCAGTTGGGGCCAGCGCGGCCAGACGCCGGTGATCCGCGGCCCCGGTCGACGCTTTCGCTGCAACATGATCTCGGCCATCACCAATCGCGGCCGGCTGTACTTCATGGGGTTCCGGCATCGCTTCACCGCGCGCGTCTTCCTCCAATTCTGCCGTCGCTTGCTCCGGCACGTGAGGCATCCCGTCTTTCTGATCGTGGATGGGCATCCCGTGCATACCGCGGCCGTCACCCAGCGGTGGCTCCAGCACCACCGCGATCGGCTGCGTCTGTTTTTCCTGCCACCCTACAGCCCGGAACTGAACCCCGACGACTATCTGAACCAAGACGTCAAGACCAACGCGCTGGGCCGTCGGCCGCCTCGGGACGCGGATGAGCTGGCGGCCAACGTCCGTGGCTATCTTCCCAGCATCCAGCGCATGCCGGCCGTGGTACAAACCTTCTTCCACCACCCTGCGGTCCGCTATGCGGCTGAGTGAGAGGCGTCAAGTATGTTGCGCTCCCGGTAATAGCAAGTGATGTGCCACGAGCGGTGCCACTGGAGCCGCATGTGGGCAGCCAATCGATTGATGATTTCAACCGGTTGGCGAGGGAGCGAATGCGGAGACGAGGAGTTGTGCGTCGGGAGGCTGTTTCACGAAACAGCAGATCCGTTCCGGTGTTTCACGGCTGGCCGCCTGAGCCGCTGCCACCGCGGGTTGGCAGTTCTTGAGGAAGCTGCCATTTCCTGAGCTTGCGCCAAAGGGTCGCCCGGCCGATTCCCAGCATGCGAGCCGCTGCCGATTTGTTCCCACCGGCTTGTTTGATAGCGTGGAGAATTCGTGCCTTCTCCTCTTCGTGCGGCCGTTGCGCCTTTGCACGCACCTCTTCCGGGAGATCGGCCAATGTCAGTATAACACCCTGCGCACGGACAAAGGCATGTTCGAGGGCATTCTCAAGCTCGCGGATGTTCCCAGGCCAGGAATAATCGAGCAACGCACCCATGGCTCGCGCATCGGGCCCGAGGATGTGCTTGTTCATCTCGTGATTGAACTTGGTGACAAAATGTTTGATCAGCAGCGGGATGTCCTCCTTTCGGTCCCGCAGCGGCGGCAGGTGGATCGGAACGACTTTCAACCGGTAGTACAGATCTTCCCGGATCGCTCCTCGCGCGAGTTGCTCTTTGAGATCTCTGTTCGTCGAGGCCAGGATCCGGACATTCATTTTCCGGGTCTTTGTCTCGCCGACCCGCTCAAACTCCTTCTCTTGGAGCACCCGCAACAGCTTGACCTGGAGATAGGGGCTCAGTTCCCCGATCTCGTCCAGCAGAAGGGTGCCGCCGTCTGCGGCTTCAAACCGACCGATCCGGGCATGGACCGCCCCGGTAAAAGCCCCTCGGACATGACCAAACAGTTCGGTTTCCAGGAGCGTCTCGGGCAGGGCGGAGCAATTGACCTTGAGAAACGGGCGTGTGGACCTGGGGCTGAGGTGATGAATCGCTTGCGCCACGAGCTCCTTCCCGGTGCCGCTTTCCCCCGTGATCAGCACCGTGACATCCGTCGGGCTAACCTGCCGGATCAGATCGAACACCTCTTGCATCCCTCGGCTTTTACCAATGATCTTATCGAATTGGTATTTTCTTCGTAGCTCCTCCTTCAGTAAACGGTACTCTGAGATGTCGCGGAAGGATACCACGACCCCCTTGGTATGACCGCGTGAATCCCTGAGCAGGGCCGTCGTCAACGCAATGGTCCGCGCTCCGCCATCCTTTCGGCGAATTTCAACTTCACTATCAGCGGTGAACCGCCCATTCTGGGCTTCCGCCATCAAGCAGCGGGAATCGCACAGCGATCCTTCAAGGATCTCGGTACAGGGACGGTGAAGGATCTCGGACGGGGTAAAGCCGGTGATCTCAGAGGCGGCCGGGTTACAATAGATCACGGTCAGGGAAGGATCTACCACCAGGATTCCTTCTCTGAGGTTGTCGAGGATGGCGACAACATCCGGCTCGTTGAGCAACGACATGGATGGCGCCTTCAAATAAGGAGCACGTATGCTTGTCGATCCCGACGGAGCTCTTTGGATTTCTATGACGGTGCCACACGCCAACCGAAGTGGATCGATCTGCTCGCCCTCCGCATGAATGCTCGTCTACCCTCGCCTTGAAGGCAGATCAGCGACGGCACGAGCGGCGCGTTTCTCGGCAGCGACCACATCGCCCAGGCAACACCGCCCGGAAGGATTTTCCACCTCGCAACGGCAGTTCCCGGCCTTGACCTCCGCCCGAATACGGGACGCGGCTGTGGACCGACCGGTCCGCTTGATTTCCTCGCGGATCATACGCTCCGTCACGTTGAAGCAATAGCACACCGGGATCGGATCCTCCGTTTCCTTGGCTCCCACCCGGACCCGAAGCTGGGTTTTCAGGACTTGCAAGCCGTCTGCCGTGTAGTAGACCACCGGACAGGTCGGAGTGTCGCAGAAAGCGTAGGCCCTCCCCTTGACGGTGTCATGGAACTCCGGCTTGATGAGCGCTGCGACTGTTTCGTGAGTCACCGGTTTTCCCGGCTGCATGCAGCTGTTACAACGCTTTGGCTCTTTCGGCTCAGGTCTCGGTGGGTGGTTCCGGCAGCAATCATCCATGCTTCACCTCTCGGGCCCTGTCGGTACCGGACGGTCGCGTTGCAGCGTCGGCGCAGCACTGATGGCCTGCGCCGGCCCGTGGCCCGGACAAGCCGTACACTAAGATCCCAAGAGAGACGAGCAAAACGGGAAGCAACACATAATCGAGATATCCGGTCAGTGCGGCTAGTCCGACCGCCCCGAGTAACAGGACGAGAACCGGCGTAAAACAGCAGAGCGCGGCCAAGCCTGCCCCGATGCCGCCGATCCAGATCCACCGACTGCGGGATTGTTCTTCCATGGAATGCTCTCCTTTACTCCAGTGGTGACGTGCCTCGTTGCTTCCTCCAGAGCGCCACGTCATCCCTCTCGCCGGAAGGGCGCGCTGCCCCATGGTCACGAGTCAAGCGGAGAGCCGTTCCAAGTCGTTGCGAGAAAACGGACAACATGTTCATCCCCTCCGTCTTCCTGGCCACGGATCTTCCGGATCTCATCCGGACTTTCATCTCATGCCTCAACTTGCACCTTCAGCGAGGCTCGGCCGCTCATACGACGACTCCTGTCTTTGAGCCCTTCACCGGCGAAAGGACATCCTTACCGCTTGATCTGTAGCGGGCGGGAATCCTTGACCACCCGGAATCGGACCTCGCCGGCGTGCGTGTAGGTGGAGACCTGCGGCCCTAGATACAGGTCGACGCGATAGAGGCCGGGGGACCAGCCACCTTGGTGCCGGACTAACCGGAAATACCCGGATCGCTCGTTCAGGCCCAGCAGAATCGTGTCGGTGCCAACCAGGGTGCCCGGCGCCAGCCCTCTCACCTGTTCGGCGACCCACCGGCTGGTGACCTTGACCTCGAGGTCCTCTTGGTTGCTCGTCAGGGTAAAGACCAGGTAGACCTCCGGGTCCTGCTGCTGAAAGGTATCCGTCGGGTTGACGGGGATGAACTCATGGAGCCCGGTTTGAACATCGTCCTGGATCACCGTGCGCGCCGTGATGAGCTGCCGGAACGCGCCATGCACCGTGTCCGTGCCGATCGGGGTGAGTTCGTCCAGGGTCGGCAACGGCTCGACATATTTGTGACCGTTGCGCAACGGGGGCAGCGGATATTCATAGGGCTCGGGTCCCAAGCGCTCACCCTGGACCACCACCTCAGACGCCTCATGGGTGCCGAGATCAGCCTGGATATGGAGGCGCGCTTCCTCAAGCGCCGCCTGCACCTTCGCCAGGTCCGGAAAATTCAGGGCATAGAAGTCCTCGTGCCGCCAATCCCGGATTGCCAGAACCCGCTCATACCGTGCGATGGCCTCGCGCCAGCGGCCCAGCTTCGCCAAGCACCGGCCGATTTGAAACACGGAATCCGGATAGAACTCCGCAAACTTCGTCAGCTTGATCCCCGTTTCGAACGCCTCGATGGCCGCCTCATAGCGACCCAGTTCCATGCGGGTGAGGCCAAGGTCGTACCACGCCCGATGGTCTTCGGGGTTCAGCGTCAGCGCCTTTTGGAGGACGGGTTCGGCCTCGCGGTAGCGACCTTGCTCGATCAGCCGCCACGCCTGGCCCCGGGTCAACACTGCCTCCTTCAGATTTCGCGAAGAGTACCACGGGAGCTTGCGGAGGGTCTGCGATTGATCCCACCGCCGGCCCCTGTCATAGCTTTCCCCTCGCAGGAGAGCAAGCAAGTCCTGCGCCGCGGCCCACTCGGGCTCGCCTTGGCGGGTGCGGGTCAACACCCTGTCCACCTCGCGACGACTCCCCGGATAATCCAGGATGTCAA
The DNA here is from genome assembly GCF_965152595.1 of Nitrospira sp. Kam-Ns4a. Classification (NCBI taxonomy): domain Bacteria; kingdom Pseudomonadati; phylum Nitrospirota; class Nitrospiria; order Nitrospirales; family Nitrospiraceae; genus Nitrospira; species Nitrospira sp. Kam-Ns4a. The sequence goes on from NZ_OZ224218.1 coordinate 133,217, forward strand.
ACAGCGCGCGGGCCAACTGCAACCGCAGCGCGGGATGATCCGGCTCAAGCTCAACGGCGCGCCGATAGCTCAGGGCGGCGTCTTCCAGGCGATCCGCTTGGCTGAGCGCTCTGGCCAGCCGGAGATGCGCTAAGGGATTGTCGGGATCCAGCCTCACAATTTCCTGCAGGCTTTCGATGGCCTGGCGCTGCGCCCCCATGCGATCCAGCAGCGCCCACAGGGCCCACTGCACGTCCAGCGCATCCGGCGCGCGGGCCGCGGCTTCACGGTAGGCCGCCACCGCCTCCTCATTGCGCCGGAAGGACATCAGCACATCGCCCCGTACCTTATAGAGTCGGTAATCACCCGGGGCGAGCCGTGCGGCCTCTCGCAGCCGCTCGAGCGCCAGGTACAAGGTGCCCTGGTGAAGAAAGGCTTCGGCCTCCGCAAGGATTGGGCCGATCCCCTCATCCGCTGCCGGATCGAGAGGCCCCCCTAACACACTCGCCAGCAGGACTGGCAGAAGAACGCGGCGTCCACGGACGCGCCGGCGCCCCAGGGTCAGACCAGGCTCAGTGGCCACAACAGTCCTCTCGCTGCACCGGCCCGGTGCCGGCAAGGCATTCCTTGTACGCTGCCCACGCCTTGCCCGCCCACTCCTCCCCCGGGCACCCTTGCATGGTCATCGCGACCTCGAGAAACTCGATGAACTCCTCTCGTGTGATCCCTTTGTCGCAGGCCATCTGCACATAGGCCCGGATACAGGGTTCGCAGCGGATGGCCACCGAGATCGCCATGGCCGTAAGCAGCTTGTATTTCGCGGCTACCGTCGCATCGCGATAGGCCTCCTGCCGCATGCGCAGTAAGCCTCCGGTGACTTTCGGACTGAGTCGGCGAAGCTCTTCAAACTCCGTGACCCGTCCGGTCGGGACCGCCGTATGATCTGGCATTCCTCTCCCTCCTCTCCTGTTATCGTTGTCCCTGAGCCTGGGGGGCCGCTTCCACGACGGCGCGGGGCCCGGCTGGCTGCTGCTCCACCACGATCTTCCCGACCATTTGGTGCCCTGGCAAATCGCAGCGATACTCAAACGTGCCGACCGCGGTCGGCACAAACTGAATCTCTTCCCGCCCGCCCGACGGAATGAGCACCCGTTCCAACCCTTTCTCCCCAAACTGCGTCGCGCCGTTGCCGTCCACATGAAGCGGCACCCCCTCCAGCAAGCGCTTCGGCACAACCGCGTGCAGCTCGGCATCCTGGTTGTGGAAGACCAGCTCCACCCGTCGCCCCACCGGCACCGTGACCGGAGAAGGCCGGAATTCCCTCGCCTTGATGGTAATGAGCAGGCGAACCACCTGGCCGGGCAGTTCAGGCTCTCCTGCCTGAACCTGCCCCCAGCCAGCGTGCAGCCCCGCCGCCAGCATGGACAGCGCGACAAACGCGCTCCCGAGAGACCGGCCCCCACACACGACGGCCCTCCGCACCTGTGCATTGGTCCGCAGAACGATTACTTGAAGCGGTCCCAGACCCAGCTCCATGGCCCCTCCTGCTCGGCAGACCGGGCCATCAGCGTTCCGTTCGGCACCACGCTGGCCCGATAGGAAGACAGGATCGTGCCGGCGCTCGCGACCGCCTGGATCAATTGCTCGTGGCTGACGCGACCGGGGGCGACTTCGACGACAGCCCCACCGCGCGCGTAGCTCACGTCGGCGCGCTTGACGCCCGGCACCGCGAGCAGCGCCCGCCGAATCCCCTTTTCGCAGCTCGCGCAAGTCCAGCCGTCAATCTTGAGCGTGATGATCTCGTCAGCCGGGCCAGCCAGCGGGGCATCCTGTGACGGAGCGGCGTCCACCACGGCTTGCCCCCAGAACATCACTCCGGCGACGATCCACAGAACTCCAAGCAAGGCCCTTCTCATTCGGATGCACCTCCTTCCAGCTCGACAAGGCTTTGATTGCTCAGGAGCCCGTCACCCATTCCAACCAATATGGCGCCAGGATCAAGACGACCGCCAGGATAGCCATCAGCCAAAGCACCGTCCGATTCACACGAGATGCCGCACAGGGAACGCACACAGCCTCAGGAACACACACGGCTCTCGGCTTCCGATAGGCCAGATACAAGCTGACGCCCAGCAAGACCGCGGTCAGCCCCATGAACAGCGGGCGATAGGGCACCAGCGCCTTGAGGAACCCAGCCGTGCTCGCGAGGAACCCCGTCGCTCCCACGCCCACGCCGAGGGCGGCAAACACCACCGACCCGATGCAGCACACCGACGCCAGAAAGGCGGTGACGAGACTCCCGATCGAGCTGGCGGCGATCGCCGTGTTTCCCCTTCCAGGCGGAGAGACTGCTGTGATGTTGGACGACGATAGGTCAGGTTGCCGTTTGAGCAGATCCACAAAAATCTCTCTGCTCAGATAGAGGGCCTCCCCTAAGCTCAGCACGTACCCCGACTCGTGCGGCCGCGCTTGCCACCAGGCTGTGGCGTGTGCCGACGAACAGAAGAAATCGATCGTTGGGCAGACCGACGTGCAGGCGCGGCCCGAGTATGCGGTTTCCATCCACACCACCGTCTCGATCGGGGTGTGACTCGCGATTCTCCCGTCTCGCACGTCGATCGCGATGGGCATCCCTGCCGCATGCGGACCGGAGCGAAAGATCGCGGTTCAGCAGAAAGGTGATGCCCAGCGCATCGACGGCACAGGGAGCATAGACCGGCTTCGCCGCAGCCCAGTCGCAGAATTGCACGCGATGCTTGGTCGGGACCGTGGAAAAGGGATAGGCGAGCCGGATCTCACCGGACCCCGGGTCCAGATCAAGCAGGTCCAGCGCCTGCAATCGCTCAAGCGTCGCCCGCACGCGATCCGGCTCGTCAAGACCCAGCGCAGCCGCCAGCTCCTGGCAAGTGGGCGCACGGCCCAGCAACGGGTACTGCGTGAGCACATACCGCCGGATCGCTTCCTCTCGCGGTTCAAGCCCGGCCTGTCTGCACCTCCATCCCAGCATGGATTCAACTAGGCCGAGCAGCCGTCTGACTGTCTCGGTCGCAAGCGGCTCGATCGGCGCGACTCGCCCCAGGGTCTCTACCGACGGACACACATTCGCCCTCCTCTCCCCTCTCTTACGGATGCACGAAGGCTGCCTCCCTCCCGCTGCGCTCACTCGCTGCCCGCTTCTCCGCCCGGATGACCTCCCCCAAGCAGCACCGCCCTGACGGATTCTCCACCTCGCATCGGCAGTTCCCTGCTTTGACCGCGGCCCGAATGCGGGCGGACGCCGTAGATCGCCCCCTCCGTTCAATCTCCTCGCGGATCATACGCTCTGTCACCTTCAAGCAATAACAGACCGGGACCGGATCCTGTTTCTCCTTTAGCCCGACCCGCACCCGAATCTGATCCTTGCTGAACTGGGTCCCATCCCCACCGTAGTACACCACAGGACAGTCCTGGGTCTCGCAAAATAGGTACTGGTCCCCGGTCACCGCGCCTCGCGCCTCGGGCTTGAGGAGCGCTTGAATTGTGATCCTGTCAACCGGGCGGCCTTCTTGGCCGCATTGATGACACAGGGGGAGAGCTCCCCGTCCCTTGCTCGTGCCGCTCGCAGGCATCTGGCAACAGTCAGTCATTCGTCTCTCCGTGCATTTCCTTCATCGCTTCGGACTATCGCTTTCATGAGCGGCGCAACATGCGGCTCCCGTTGCCTGTCGGTTTCGCGCCACTGCATAAACGGTGATCGCCAAAAACACGGCGAGAGCCGGAAGGAGGACAGCGTCCAGGTACCCTGTGACGGCTCCTAGTCCGATGACGCCCAAGAGAACGGCCAGAGCGGGCGTGAAGCAGCACAGCGCGACAATCCCTGAGCCGACCAGCCCTGTCCATAGCAACGCCTTCGTCGTTTTGGCTTTCATCGTCTCCCTCCCACGAAGGCTGACCAGCCCAGGCCCTTCTCGACCGATCGGTCGTGGTCGGCGCGTGCCGACAGCCGTCCAGCGGCCCAGATCTTCCTATGCCGACGGGACGGCAATAACCTTACACCTTTGATCTAGGTATAGAGTCAAGCAGTTTCGTGGGACACGGAAAGCTGCCCGGGGCTGTTGGCCAGAAAAGTCTGAACGGTCTTGGTCTCTGCTAAGGTCGGTCGGTGGGGGAGTGGATGGCTGAGTCGGTCCGGGCAGAGGACGCGCCAGCGGCGCACAGCCCGGCTGAGCGGAGCTGCGCCACAGGGATCGGTTGGTGCCGCGACCAATCCAGCCGCGTCCCGTTCACCACGATGGCCGGAACGCGGTTGACGCCGTACCGGCTTGCCTTGGCCAACCAGTCGGCCCGGTTCTAGCCGGTGCGCAGGTCATAGAGTGCGAGGCGCACGCGGTGGTCGAGCGCGGCGCGGATCTGGTCAACAGCCTCTTGGCAGATGGGACAGCCTCGGTGAAAAGTGTAAATGTCAAGACTTCATCTGACGGTCACGGAGTCCTCGCCCTCATCGGTTATGCGGCGATCCTCTTCGCCTTCGCCAAGGGCACACTGTCGAGAAACGTCTGCAGCGGGGTCTTGCCGTCACACCAGCGCCCTTGGCGCGGTCGGCGTTCATGATCCTCCGCCAGCCAGGCATCAAGATCCGCCTGCCGCGCCATAAGGGGCGCTCAGCGAACAGGGCGCTCGCGGGGGCCGATCGGGACGGCGGAAGTCCCATGGCGGGATCGGCGACGAATCCGCCCACAAGCCGCGCCGCGCCGCCCGCGCCTCGCGCTCCAGTTCCGCCAGATGCGTGTCGCGCGAATACCGGCAGGACCACCAGGCCCGTCCCGCCTGCACCCGCTCCTCATTGAGGATTCGGCCGTCCGGTCGTCCGACGTCGCCGATCACCCGCCCGTACTGATCCCACCCATGCTCGCGGACCGTGACAGTCTGGCCGAAGACGAGCTCGGCGGTCAATTGCTTCGCGCGCTGCCCGAACGCCTGACGGCTTTCCGGCGCATCGACGCCGTTCAAGCGCACACGGACTTGACGACCTTCCTCCAGCACCGTAATGGTGTCGCCGTCTGCGACGCTCACGACGCGGCCGGTGAAGTCCGCCCATGCGACACTCGCCGCGGCGACCGCCCTCAGGAAAAGCAGGTTCGCGCCAGCGAGCCAGCTCAGCGCAACTCAGTCGCGATAGGCTGTTTCTGTAGATCACTCTCTTATCAACTTGAGTAAGTCTTCCCTGGATAACCCACACTGTTTCGCAATACCTAACAGCGTCCCTTTAGCCAGCTCGTCGTGAAGGGGTACCACGGTTCTGTACGATCCTTTCTGCAGGCTCACATGAGCCTGTTGCACAAACCCCTTGACACCTAGGCAATTATATGTATACTGTCTTCCCGAGTCATGACCGAAGGGAGGATGCGATGGGCTACAACTTTCTGCCGTGTGAGCGCGAGCAACTGTATCTGATGCCGCCGGCGTTGCAGGATTGGCTGCCGGAGGGCGATCTGGCCTGGTTCATCCTGGATGCGGTGGCCCAGATGGATCTGACGAAGATCGAGCGGACGTACCGAGCCGATGGCTGGGGCCAAGCGGCCTACGAGCCGGCCATGATGGTGGCGCTGCTGCTGTATGCGTACTGCCTGGGGGAGCGCTCCAGCCGCCGGATCGAACGGCTGTGCGAGCGGGATGTGGCCTTTCGGGTGCTCGCGGCCAATCAGCGGCCCGATCACACCACGATCGCCCGATTCCGGCAGACCCATGAGGCCGCGTTGGCCGCCCTGTTTACGCAGGTGCTGACGCTGTGTGCGGCGGCGGGGTTGGTGAAGGTCGGGGTGGTGGCCCTGGATGGCACGAAGATCAAGGCCGACGCGGCGCTGGCAGCGAATCGGACCGCCGAGACGATTGCGGCGGAGGTGACGCGGATGCTGACCGAGGCTCAGGCCACCGATGCCGCCGAGGATCGGCTGTACGGACCGGAGCAGCGGGGCGACGAACTGCCGGAGGCGTTGCGGGATCGGCGGAGCCGACTGGCCCGGTTGAAGGCGTGCCAGGCACGGTTGACGCAGGCGGCGGCCGAGGCGACCGCGCAGCAGCAGGCCAAGCTTGAGGCCCGCCAGGCCGAGGAAGCCGCCACCGGGCAGAAGAAGCGGGGCCGCAAGCCGAAGGCGGCCGAAGCGGCAGCGGATGCCACGGCCAAGGCGAACGTGACAGACCCGGACAGTCGCATCATGAAGACCCAGGCCGGGTACGTGCAAGGCTACAATGCCCAAGCGGTCGTGACGGAGGCGCAGATCATCGTGGCGGCCGCCGTCACGCAGGAGGCGAACGATGTCCGGCAACTGCATCCGATGCTGACGCAGGCGCAGGAGAATCTGCAGGCCATCGAGCACCCGCAGGCCATCAAGACCGCCCTGGCAGATGCCGGCTATTGCAGCGAGGCCAACCTGACGGAGGCCGATCCCGCCGGACCTGAGTTGCTGATCGCGCCGAACCAAGATTGGAAACAGCGCAAGGCGCTGCGGGAGCAGCCACCGCCACGAGGCCGCTGTCCGAAGGGGCTGACGGCCCGCGACCGCATGGAGCGCACGCTGCTGACGCAGCGCGGACGTCGTCTGTACACGCAGCGCGGCCAGACGGTGGAGCCGGTATTCGGCCAGATCAAGAGCACCCGTGGCTGTGATCGCTTCATGCGCCGTGGCCGCCAAGCCTGTGACGGCGAGTGGAAGCTGCTCTGCGCCACGCATAACTTGTTGAAGCTCTGGCGGAGTGGGAAGGCGGCCTGGACCGGTCGGCGCAGGGGCAGCGAACCGCGACGGCTTGGCCGGGGAAGCGGAAAGAAGACAAGGGGATGACTCTCTCAAAGGCCACGCTCCCTCGCGGTCTCGGCAGCGAGAAGCCCACATGGGAGCGAAGCGAATCAATGTCTGGTGACCAGAGGGCTCGATCATGAGTTTGAGCAACAGGCTCACATGACTTCCCTTTTGCCGCACAACGTGAAAGCCTGACTTCTCAAGAGCCTTCACCAGCTCCCTGCCAGAGAGAACCGGGAGTTTAGCCACCGATCGCTACCTCGAGAGGGCAAAGAACTACTTCACCTGGGCTTTCGGGTAGTCCCTCTGTTCCGAAACTTTCCAGGTACAGCTCGACAGCCTCTTTGAGATTTCCCTTGGCCTCTTCAATGGTCTTCCCCTGGCTGACAACGCCAAGTTCTACACAATGGGCGACATACCACCGCTCTTCCTTCGTGATGACAGCCGTGACTTTCATCCTATCCCCTCTCGACAAGCCTCGCGATTACCTCTGCTTGGCCACAATCTGGTCCTTGATCTTCTCGTACGTCGCCTGTGGGAGAATTTTCTTCTGGAGCAACTCGTCTTTCCGCTTGTACGGCCGGTTGTCGAGGATCTTCTTGGCGTAGGCGTTCCCGATGCCCGGCAGGGTCTTGAGTTGCTCGACCGTTGCTGTATTGAGATCCAGCGGTTCGGTTTTCTCCGCCGCCATGGCGATCGCCGTCGTCCAGCCGCCAGTTGGCGGCACGAGTACCGAGACGAGCACCACCAGACTGGCGCAGAGGAACCCGCACAGAACACGACTCATATCCTTCAGCATCTCTTCCCTCCTCGTTATCCCGTTGACGGTCTCTTGTCGCCGTGACCTCCTCCCACCCTTAAAAGGGTGCGCTTTCCCGGCAGTCTCTCGTCAACACCTTCCAGCAACGTTCTGGTATGGTAGGCGTCGTTCACCTTCCCGTCAATCATCAGCATCGAGCGCCACGTCCCGCTGACCATCTGGGCGTCAGCCGATCGGTTGGGTGTCCAGGATTGATCCTCGCCCCGCGCCATCTTCCACCACGACCTGGGTGTGAGGCTGCTGAGCGTCAAACGCACGGGACCCCAGGCACACCGCGTCTCCGTTCTCCCCCGGCATCGCGATCTATGAGGGTCATCGGACTGTCGGACCACATTCGGACGCGGCGCTTTCATAATCAGTATACGACAATCCTGGTCGTGGATGATGAGCCCGGTGTTCGGAGCCTCATCGCCGCCACCCTCCGCAGGCAGGGGTACACGGTCCTGGAAGCGTCGGATGGGCTGGAGGCGTACACGCTCTTTACTCAACGCCCGAGCTCCATCGACCTCATCATCACGGATCTGCGCATGCCCAGGATGACCGGCTTCGATCTGCTCCAGGCTGTGCGGGCGACGCCGTCCATCACCCCGCCTCGCCCGCCGACACCGGTTCTCCTGGTCTCCGGGACGGCCCCGCCGGCTCTCTGCGGACCGATCGCGTCGCTCGGGGTGCCGTTTCTGCCAAAGCCCCGTGAGTCTCCCGGAGCTCCTGCAGACCGTCTGCGCCGTGCTCGACTCCGTGCGGGCACCCCGCCCCTCGCGCCCGCCACGCTGCTTCCACCCGCGCCGCAGGCGCGCGGGCTCACACTGCCCCTCTTCGTGCCTTCCAGCGGTTCGCCGACCGGATGCCAAGCGGTGATCCAGGCTTGACTTGGGGCCTGGGACTATGTGACCATTGGTCACATGCAGCCACACGAACTGAAACGAGCTCGACAGGAATTAGGATGGACCCAGGCGGCGCTCGCCGCGGCGCTCGGGACCGCCCGGGAAACCATCGCGCGCTACGAAATCGGCACCCGCCGCATTCCTGGGCTGGTGGCGGTCGCCATCAGGCAGTTGGCCGCCCTGCCTCGGATTCCCCTCGTCGGCACCGTCGTGGCCGGCACGCCCTTAGAAGCTTTTCCGCAGGCCGACGGAGAACAGGTCGAGGTCCCGCGGAGCATGGTGAGGCGGCGACACACCTTTGCTCTGCGCGTCAAAGGCGACTCCATGCGGGACGACGGAATTCTGCCCGGGGATCTCGTGGTCGTGCAGAAGCAGGGCACCGCTCGCAACGGCCAGACGGTCATTGCGCTGCTCAATGGCGAAGCCACGATCAAAACCTATCACCGCAAGGGAGACCGGATTGAACTCCATTCGGCCAACGAGACCATGCCGCCCATCGTGGTGCAGGACACCGACCGGTTGCAGATCGAGGGCATCGTGGTCGGGGTGATCCGGCATCTCAGCCCCTAGCCGTTCCTAAAACCATGGAAAGCCATTCCACAGCACGTCACCCGAACGGCGCTGATGACGATTCGCGTGCAGGAATTCCACCTGCACTCGCCGGTAGGATCGCTGCCGGCGCCTTGCCGGACCGTCCGGCAGGTGACCGACAGGATCGAGCCATGCCCGACCAGCGAGGCGCTGCCAGCGCCGCTTCCTTCCTGGCGACCTGCCGCCAGAACGACCAGACGTGCTTGTCCCGATTCCTCACGGGTAGGGAGAAGGCGACCTGGTCGCTCATGCGGCGGTTTGGCCGCTCGGAATACTTCAGAGCCCGCCGCGCGAGGCACAACGCTGCGGCCTGGTGAGTCGAAAGCCCATAACGGCGGGCGAATTTGTGCCGACCGATGACCGAGGTGTAGGCGGGATTGACCTCCAGCACCTCCAGACCCGCATCATGAGCACGGGCCTTGAGGATGGCGAGGATGCGGGCGTAGGACAGCGCCGAGAGCATCCGGCGATAGCGGACACCGTTGCCCTCGAGCTGCGCCTTCTTCCGGGCGAACGCCAGCCGCTCGAAGGCCAGGGGCTTGTGTGTTCCCCGGGCGAATGCCATCACCTGCTTGACGGCTTCGCCGATGCGCGCTTGGGCCTGTTCTCGGCTGCACCCGTACGTGACCAGCGGGATCTTCGCCGTGGCGCACGGATTCCCATGCCGGTCGGTTTCGGTTACAGCCAGATGGTCGTTGTTGAGGTCAAGCCCGATCACACCGAGCCGCCGATCGCTTTGGAGCCTGACGGGCAGGACTCCGGTGGAGATGAATACACGCCAGCCTTTGGCATCACGAACAAAGCGGTAGCTGATCGCCTGTTGCCGGGCGAGCGCCGCCACCACATGCTCAGTCCCATACGGCAGCGTCGCCTCAACGCGCAGGAATTTCTCTCCCCCGTTGGCCGCGATGACAGCGTCCGGCAGACGCAGCCGGAAGGCAAAACGGCCATGGCCCAGGTATTCCGCCACACACCCCTGGCACCCGGCGGTCTCGTCCTTCGATCCCAGGACGAAGAACTGGCTCGCACGGGCACGTCGCCACGCGGTGCGCCATTCATCCAGAGACGCGTAGCCATGCTCCTTCAGATGGAACTGGGCCCGGAACAGCGGCCGGCTGCCAAAACAGATCCGGACCCGGTCATGGGCGTGATCGTCCTCCAGGCGAGCCAAGCGGTGCCGGAGGATGGCCAGGCGGCGCTTCTTCTGATGGATCCGTTTGGCCAGGCACGCGCGCTGCGTAGCATCGGTCTCTTCGCGGTGGCGTCTGTCCAGCGCAGCCAGCCGCTTTTCGGCCGTGTTGATGCGTGTCCGGGCTTCCTGGATCAGTCCCTTGCGGCGTTCCTTGATCGAGGACACCATGCCCTTCAGCGTATGGCAGATCGCATTGAACTGCCGGGCGGTCAGGCCAAAACGCTGGAGATAGGCGGGCTTCAAGGACTCCGGGCTCTCGCCCCGTGCCATAGCGGCAAACAGCGTGCGCTGCACGTGGCCATACAGTTCGGCATAGGCCCCGAGCAGGCTGTCCGCCTTCGGCGGGATGACCAGGCGGGTTTGATACGTGCGTTGAGCTGCCACCTATCCGCCCTCCCTGCAGGCCGCGATCAGGTTCTTGGCCCGATTCTTGGCCGAGCGGCGTCCATACAGACGGGCGCAGAACGAAGTCAGCACCGCGATCATGTCCTGCACCAGGTCGTCCTGAAGCTCAGACTCGTCTACCACCAACACGCGTGCCCCGCGGGCAGTCAGGGCCGCTTCCACGTACTCCGCTCCAAAGCGCATCAACCGGTCCCGGTGTTCCACAATGATGGTTTTGACCCTGGGATCGGCCAGAAGGTGCATCAGCTTCTTTCGATGGCCGTTCAGACCGGAGCCGATTTCAGTGACCGTCCGGCTTACCGACAGCCCTCGGGCATTCGCGTATTCCAGGCAACGGGCCACTTGTCCATCCAGATGGGGGCGCTGATCACTGCTGGAAACACGGGCATCGATCACGGCGATGCCGTTATCTTCTGATGCCTCCTGAACGATGATCGTCCCACTCGGCAACTGTCTGGCGGGGATAGGCAGCTTGCCGAGCCGAAACCAGTTCCAGACCGTGCGGTAGCTGACGCCTTGTTTCTTCGCCCAATCGCTTAATTTCATGCTTCATAGAGCAGCATGTATTTCTATAGTATTCTAGACAACACGAGAACTGTTGCAACCCCTCGGGAGACCATCAGACACGGTAAGCCCGCTCGATGGATCGGCAGATTCTCTGTTTCAGTATTCCGTCGTTCGAGATTGCGCTCGCCCGCAGGCAGGAGCCCCGTCTCGTCACCCGCCCGGTCGCCATCGCCCCGCTCGTGACCCCGCGCGCCCGGCTGTGCGAGGTCTCTCGTGAAGCCGAGCAAGACGGCGTATCGGTCGGGATGTCGCTCGAGGAGGCAAGACGGCGATGCCGAGCCCTCGTGGTCGTCCCGCCCGATCCCACTCGCGTCCAGCGCGCCACTGAGGCGCTACTCCCTGTCATCACGCACTATGCGCCCCTCTGGGAACCCGTGGCACCCGGCTCGTTTCTGCTGGATGTGACCGGCACGAAGCGCCTCTTCGGTCCGGCCTGCGACATAGCGGTCAAGGTCCAACGGGCCATCGTCGAGCAGACGCGGCTCGAGGGGCTGGCCGGCCTGGGCAGCAACAAGCTGGTCGCACAGACGGCTGCGCGCTTGGTCGAGCCCGCCGAACTCTACGCGGTCCGGGCTGGATCTGAACGCGCCTTCATGGCGCCGTTGCCGATTCGCCTGTTGCCGGGACTGCAGTGTCCCTGCATGCGCCCTGTCCTGGCGCGGCTGGACGATCTCAACCTCCGTACACTGGGCGAAGTCGCGGACAGTCCCCTCGAGGCATTGACCCTCGCACTCGGCGACGCTGCGGGCCCGCTCTCCCAATGGGCGCGGGGGATCGACCATACCCCGGTCTTTCCGCCCGCTGCTTGCCCCTCTCTCGAAGCGACCGCCACCCTCGAGTCGGAGGAGATCGAGGATGCCGTGCTGTGGGGCAGACTCTCGGAGGTCCTGCAGCGGCTCTGCCGCACCCTGCGAAGCCAACGGCGCGTCTGCCGTCTAGTGTCCCTCACGATTCGCTACAGCGATCAGGTCGAGGTCACGCGCCAAGCGCGCGTCTTGCCAGAGACCTGTTGGGAAGCCGATCTCTCGCCCGTGCTCGCGTCGCTCTTCCAGCGCAGCTTCCGCCGCCGGATCCGCCTCTGCCAGCTGACGGTCAGTCTGACCGGCCTCGCGGACTTCGCCGAGCAGCGTTCGCTCTTCGAGGAGCCGCCCCGCGATGACCAGTTACGGCGAGCGCGCGCCCGAGCCCTCGCCGTCGCGCTCGATCAGCTTCAGGCCCGGTTCGGTGAACGGGCGATTCGTTATGGAAGGAGCCTGTAAGTGTCGTCCGCCTTCGTCCATCTCCATACGCACTCGCTCTACTCCCCCATGGAAGGGGTGCCGACGCTCGAAGCGCTCTGCGCGGCGGCGCGCGCGCAAGGCCAGGACCGGCTGGCGCTGACCGACACGAACGGGCTCTACGGCGCGATCCGGTTCCTCGCGGTCGCGCGGCATGCCGGCCTCAAGCCGATTTTGGGCGCAGAACTGGTTGACAAGTCGCACCGGGCGGTCCTGCTGGCCAAAACCCCGACCGGCCACGCGAATCTCTGCCGGATCCTCTCCGCTCGACACGGCGACAAGCCGTTCGACTTCACCGCCACGGTCGCCCAGCATCGAGCCGGATTAGTCATCCTTTCCGATGACCGCGCCGCCCTGACCGCCTGGCGTCGGGATTCGGAGGAAGACCTCTATGTGGAGCTGACGCCTGGCCCCACGTTACACGAGGCCGTGGCCTTCAGCCGGCAGAGCGGACTGCCGCCGGTGGTGACCCCGCGCGCCTTCTTCCTTCGGCCTGTCGATTACGCCGCGCACCGCCTGCTCCGGGCGATTGCCCTGAACACGACCCTCTCCCGGCTTCGTCCTGAAGCCTGCGCCGCCCCGTCACAGTGGCTTATGCCGGAGATGGCGCTCGCCCGCTTGATTCCCCACGTCCCCGACGCCTTCGCCCATACGCGCCGCATCGCAGAGGGCTGCCACCACGACTGGGACTTCACCGCGACGATCTTGCCCACCTTCCACCAGTTGTCCGCCGAGGCCGCTTTCGAGATGTTACGGACCAAGACCTACGAGGGGGCGCGCTGGCGCTACGGTGCCCTGTCCACGAGGGTGACGCAGCGGATCGAGCAGGAGCTGGCCGTGATCCAGCAGAAGGGGTACGCCCCCTATTTTCTCGTCGTCGAGGAGATTGTCCGGCAAGCGCCCCGGACCTGTGGCCGGGGCTCCGCGGCGGCCTCCATCGTGTCGTATTGCCTCGGGATCACCCACGTCGATCCCCTGCGACACCATCTGCTGTTCGAGCGCTTCCTCAACTTCAGCCGCCGCGATCTGCCAGACATCGACCTCGATGTCCCATGGGATGAGCGCCCCGCCCTGCTCAAATGGGTGTTCGCGCACTACGGGCCACACCGGGCCGCGAGGGTGGCCACCCAGCACACCCTGACCCTGCGAGGCGCGCTGCGCGAGATCGCTAAGGTATATGGGATGCCCGCCGCCGAGATCGGCAAGGCCCTCTCGCTCCTCCACCGGCGTGCCGACTTCGTGGACGTGGCGCCTGGGATGACTGTCAAGAGCTGGGCGACGCAGGTCTGCGCAGCCCTTGGTCTCCGAACCCCGTGGCCGGAGATTCTAGGCTGGGCCGTCCAACTCCGCGGGCACTTTCGGCATCTCAGTCTCCATCCCGGAGGGGTTGTGCTGGTTCCTGACGAGATTCGACGGTATGTCCCGGTGGAACGGTCCGCCTCCGGCTGGCCTGTGATTCAATGGGAGAAGGATCAGGCCGAAGAGGCAGGCTTGGTCAAGATCGACCTCCTCGGCAATCGGTCGCTCGCCGTGATCCGGGACGCCCTCGCCGCGATTGAGCGCAACACCGGCCGGGCCACCGACTATGCGACCTGGGATCCGATCAACGATCCGGCCACGAACGAGCTGATTCGGCGAGGCGATACGATGGGGTGTTTCTCTATCGAGTCGCCCGCTACCCGGCTCCTGCTCAAGAAACTCTGGACCGGCATGCCGCCGGCGCGACGCGCGCAGGCAGACGTGTTCGAGTACTTGGTTGCCCTCTCTTCGCTCATCCGGCCGGCCGCCAACACGTTCGCGGAGGAGTTTGTCCGCCGCGCGCATGGGTGCCCGTACGCCTCGCTCCATCCGATCTTGGATGAGGTGCTCGCGGAGACGCACGGGATCATGGTCTACCAGGAAGACGTGATGAAGGTCGCGGTGGCCTTGGCGGGATTCTCCATGGAGGATGGCGATCAACTCCGGAAGGTCTTGAGCAAGAAGCACAAAGCCCGGCAGCTTCGGGATTATCAGCGACAATTCTACGCCGGCGCCGCCGCGCGCGGCGTGCCGCAGTCCGTGATCGACCAGATTTGGGCCATGATCATGAGCTTCGCCGGTTACAGTTTCTGCAAGCCGCACGCCGTCTCGTACGCGCAGGTCAGTTGCAAGGCAGCGTACTTGCGAGCCCACTATCCGGCGGAGTTCATCGCGGCCGTCATCAGCCATCAGGGCGGGTACTACTCGACGTACGCCTATCTGTCGGAGGCGCGGCGCATGGGGCTCGCGATTCTCCCGCCGGACATCAACGCGAGCGAATGGGCATACACAGGATCGGGCCACACGCTGCGTGTGGGGCTGATGCAGATCAAGTCTCTCCAGGAGGACTTCGCGAAGCGAATCGTGGCGGAGCGTCAGGCGCACGGACCCTTCCGTTCCTTGCGCGACCTGCTGGAGCGGCTGCAGCCCGAGGCCGCACAGGTGAGGCTGCTCATCAAGGCCGGCTGTCTCGACTCGATCGCGGAGGGACTCACCCGCCCGGCTCTGCTCTGGAGACTCTTCGCCTCCCAAGCGGCCAGGCCGCCGGGCTCTCTGCCGATTCCGGCTGAGTATGCCTTCCCGCAACGGCTCGCGCACGAGCTGGAGCTGTTCGGCTTTCCATTGAGCTGCCATCCCCTGGAGCTGTTCAAGGACGAGGTGAGTCACCTCCCCTCCCTTCCCGCCCAGGCCCTCGGCCAGCACGTCGGGCAAGAGGTGACCCTGATCGGTTGGCTGCTCACCGAGAAGATCACCGCCACGAAGCAAGGCGAGCCGATGGAGTTTGTGACCTTCGAGGACCAGACAGGACTCTACGATGCGACCCTGTTCCCTGATGTCTACAGCCGGTACGGCCATCTCCTGGCGCCGAACCAGGCGTATCTCGTGACCGGGGTCGTGGAGGAATCGTTCTCCACCGTCACCGTGACGGTCACGCACCTCAGGTGGTTAGCATGCCAGGCTCTGGCCCCGGATCTCGAGCCTGCTGAACATGTCGTGAGCTAGCCGTATCCTCGTGACCATGCCCCTCTCCCCGCTCATCCGGTTCGGCACGAGCACCTGGACCTACGAAGGCTGGCACGGCCAGATTTACCAGCGCGACTACCCCAACGGCCGCTTTGCGGCGGAGTGCTTGGGCGAATACTGCCAGTTTCAGTACCGCGGCGAACCCCTGTTTCGCACCGTCGGTAACGACAGCACCTTTTACCACCCGCCGACCGTCAGCCAACTCCGGCGCTATCTCGCGCAGATCCCTGCAGACTTCGAGATGTGCTTCAAGGTCTGGGAAGCGATCACGATCCCCGTGTACGCCCAACAGGCGCGGTATGGCGCCAAGGCCGGCCAGCCGAATCCGCGGTTTCTCGATGCCACTTTGTTTCAAGATGCGGTGCTCGCGCCCTTGCGGGAGGCCGGGTTTCTTCCGCACACCGGCCCCCTCATCTTTGAAGTTCAGCGCCATGGGATGGCCGCCGCCGAGTTCTGCGCTCGGCTGGATCAGTTCTTCAGCCAGCTTCCTACAGATGTGCGCTACGCGGTCGAAATCCGCAATGCCGGCCTGCTCGGCCCGGACTACCGGGCCGTCCTCGAGCGCCACGGCATCGCGCACGTGTATAACCATTGGAGCGCCATGCCGCCATTGGTCACGCAGCACCAGCGAATCGGATCCTTCACGGCCCCGTTCACGGTGTTGCGCCTCCTCACACCGCTCGGGATGTCGTACGAGCAAGCGAAGAAACGGGCTGAACCCTACACACGGATTGTCGCCGAGTTACCGGAGATGCGGCGGGATACGGTCGCACTGGTTCGGCAGGCTGTGAGCGAAGGCCGCCGCGCCTATGTGCTTGTCAACAATCGGGCCGAGGGGAATGCCCCGCTGACGATTCAGGCCCTCGTAGACCAGTTGCTCGCCGAGGCTTGAGCGTCACCCCATCCTGTCGGCGATCCCCTTCGCCACCTGGTGAGCTCTGAGGTGTTGGCTCCTGCGCAGCCACCCGCTTGGCCGCGAACGGCCGGGGCGGCCGACGTGGTCCACTGGCAGGGACCACGGCCGGCTTGGGCCCTGGTGTTGCCATCCTCCCCGGCCTGTAGGCCCGGGAGGATGGTGGGAGGCCTGTCATGGAACCTTCGTACAAGGTCGCCACACCGCGAAGGGTGGTCCGCGAAGGCCGCTCCCCGTTCACCCCAGACACGTCCGCCATGGCCCTCGAACAGGTCGTGGCGAAGACGGCCCCCAAAGACTGCCGTGATCCGAAGCCATTCTTCTCTCGCACCGGCTTCACCCACCGAGCGTGCCGAACAACGTCTTGACTTCTTCCGCCATCCCCAAGGCTTCGGCCTGAGCGATCAGGGCCGTCCGTTCGGCAGAGCTCGGCTGGCGAACGGCGACGATCTCCCGGGCATCCTGGAGGTCCACTGGTCCCCCCGCATAGACTTTCAAGAGCACCAGCGCCTGCCAATTCACCACCGGGACCTGACAGTCCAGGACAGCCACCGTTGGCACGTCTCGAAACACCACCTCCGCCCACTGCTGAGGCAACACGATCAACTGGACGGGGATCGCCCGTTCGCCAACGCGGATCTCCATCCGGAACACGCCGCGGAGGGGATCATCCGGATCGCCCGGTTGGTACGTGGCCTCCAGCCGGGAGGCGAGGAGGGTGGGATTCGCGGTCCCCATCGCGACAGCCAGATCAATATCGCGCGTGGCGCGCACCACCCCCCAGGCTGAGACGGCAAAGCCGCCGACCAGCGCGTAGGACCGGACGAGTCCCTGTTCTCGGGCCCGGTTAAGACGGTCCAGGGTTTCAATCAGCGCTTGGCGGAACACGCGCGCGTGAGCTCAAGACAGAAGTCGGACAGCTCGAAGGCCATCTGGAGCCGCTCCTCAGGCTTCATGCGCCGAGCCTCCTCAATCTTTCTGTCGGCAAGCCACCGACTGAGTCGGCTCGGCCGCCGGCCGCGAGCGGGACTCCGAGGGGTGGACAGGCGAGTCATACGGGGAAATTATACACGGGTTCCGGCACGGAAAGAACCCCCAGCAAGCTGGGAGGCATCCAATGGCTGGTTTTCCTGACCGTTCCTAAAACCATGGAAAACCATTCCACAGCACGTCACCCGAACGGCGCTGATGACGATTCGCGTGCAGGAATTCCACCTGCACTCGCCGGTAGGATCGCTGCCGGCGCCTTGCCGGACCGTCCGGCAGGTGACCGACAGGATCGAGCCATGCCCGACCAGCGAGGCGCTGCCAGCGCCGCTTCCTTCCTGGCGACCTGCCGCCAGAACGACCAGACGTGCTTGTCCCGATTCCTCACGGGTAGGGAGAAGGCGACCTGGTCGCTCATGCGGCGGTTTGGCCGCTCGGAATACTTCAGAGCCCGCCGCGCGAGGCACAACGCTGCGGCCTGGTGAGTCGAAAGCCCATAACGGCGGGCGAATTTGTGCCGACCGATGACCGAGGTGTAGGCGGGATTGACCTCCAGCACCTCCAGACCCGCATCATGAGCACGGGCCTTGAGGATGGCGAGGATGCGGGCGTAGGACAGCGCCGAGAGCATCCGGCGATAGCGGACACCGTTGCCCTCGAGCTGCGCCTTCTTCCGGGCGAACGCCAGCCGCTCGAAGGCCAGGGGCTTGTGTGTTCCCCGGGCGAATGCCATCACCTGCTTGACGGCTTCGCCGATGCGCGCTTGGGCCTGTTCTCGGCTGCACCCGTACGTGACCAGCGGGATCTTCGCCGTGGCGCACGGATTCCCATGCCGGTCGGTTTCGGTTACAGCCAGATGGTCGTTGTTGAGGTCAAGCCCGATCACACCGAGCCGCCGATCGCTTTGGAGCCTGACGGGCAGGACTCCGGTGGAGATGAATACACGCCAGCCTTTGGCATCACGAACAAAGCGGTAGCTGATCGCCTGTTGCCGGGCGAGCGCCGCCACCACATGCTCAGTCCCATACGGCAGCGTCGCCTCAACGCGCAGGAATTTCTCTCCCCCGTTGGCCGCGATGACAGCGTCCGGCAGACGCAGCCGGAAGGCAAAACGGCCATGGCCCAGGTATTCCGCCACACACCCCTGGCACCCGGCGGTCTCGTCCTTCGATCCCAGGACGAAGAACTGGCTCGCACGGGCACGTCGCCACGCGGTGCGCCATTCATCCAGAGACGCGTAGCCATGCTCCTTCAGATGGAACTGGGCCCGGAACAGCGGCCGGCTGCCAAAACAGATCCGGACCCGGTCATGGGCGTGATCGTCCTCCAGGCGAGCCAAGCGGTGCCGGAGGATGGCCAGGCGGCGCTTCTTCTGATGGATCCGTTTGGCCAGGCACGCGCGCTGCGTAGCATCGGTCTCTTCGCGGTGGCGTCTGTCCAGCGCAGCCAGCCGCTTTTCGGCCGTGTTGATGCGTGTCCGGGCTTCCTGGATCAGTCCCTTGCGGCGTTCCTTGATCGAGGACACCATGCCCTTCAGCGTATGGCAGATCGCATTGAACTGCCGGGCGGTCAGGCCAAAACGCTGGAGATAGGCGGGCTTCAAGGACTCCGGGCTCTCGCCCCGTGCCATAGCGGCAAACAGCGTGCGCTGCACGTGGCCATACAGTTCGGCATAGGCCCCGAGCAGGCTGTCCGCCTTCGGCGGGATGACCAGGCGGGTTTGATACGTGCGTTGAGCTGCCACCTATCCGCCCTCCCTGCAGGCCGCGATCAGGTTCTTGGCCCGATTCTTGGCCGAGCGGCGTCCATACAGACGGGCGCAGAACGAAGTCAGCACCGCGATCATGTCCTGCACCAGGTCGTCCTGAAGCTCAGACTCGTCTACCACCAACACGCGTGCCCCGCGGGCAGTCAGGGCCGCTTCCACGTACTCCGCTCCAAAGCGCATCAACCGGTCCCGGTGTTCCACAATGATGGTTTTGACCCTGGGATCGGCCAGAAGGTGCATCAGCTTCTTTCGATGGCCGTTCAGACCGGAGCCGATTTCAGTGACCGTCCGGCTTACCGACAGCCCTCGGGCATTCGCGTATTCCAGGCAACGGGCCACTTGTCCATCCAGATGGGGGCGCTGATCACTGCTGGAAACACGGGCATCGATCACGGCGATGCCGTTATCTTCTGATGCCTCCTGAACGATGATCGTCCCACTCGGCAACTGTCTGGCGGGGATAGGCAGCTTGCCGAGCCGAAACCAGTTCCAGACCGTGCGGTAGCTGACGCCTTGTTTCTTCGCCCAATCGCTTAATTTCATGCTTCATAGAGCAGCATGTATTTCTATAGTATTCTAGACAACACGAGAACTGTTGCAACCCCCGGGGAAGGTTGCGGGCCGGGTTCGGATTCGGAACCCGGTTCGGGACCGGATACCGGAGGGACCGGTTCAGGTTCCGGAACAGGCTCCGGAACCCCAGCCTTGAGCGCCTGCGCCTTGGCCTTCGTCAGCAGGAAGACCCCCGCCTCGAAGACGACCTCGTCCGAACTGACGGGCTCCTGGAACCAGACCCGCTCATAGGTTCTGTCGGCCCTCTGACCTGAGGCGAGGCCGAAGTCACCCCTGGCGACGAACTCGACGATCTTGCCCCGCAGGGTCGTATCGGGATCGAGCAGGCGCGTGAGCGAGCCGTTCAGGAAGCTCTGCCGCAGGCTGGCGAGCGGCCACGCGCCAGATTCCTTCAATGCGGGCGGCCAGTTCCGGTCGATGTAGCCGGCACCGACCGACTCGTTGAGGAGTGCCGCCGACTTGAGCGCCGAGATGACCCTCCCACAGAGCGTCTCGCCGCTCGAGGAGTGACCAGCCCCCAGGTCGATGACCTTGAGCCCGTCTGCTTCCTGGGGGGCGAAGATCACCGCGAACCGGTAGCCACCCCAGACCTCCTCTTTGGCAGCCTCCTCCGCCTCCTCGACCTTCGCGTGGAGATCCATACGATCCGCCCGGTCAACGTCGCCCCCCAGCGTGCCCTCGGCCACTTCGCGAGCGACGCGCTTCCAGGCGAGCAGGAGCTCGACCTTCTCCCGCAGGTCTCGCCCCGGCTGCTTGAGGCACCACACGAGCGATCCCGGGTAGAGGCGCGGGGACTTGCCGCGTTGTTTGGTCCATTCCGCGATCTCGGCGCGCCGCGCGCCACTCCCCGTCCACTCGGCCTCCGGGTCCCCAATCACCAGTGTCAGGCGCGGGGAATCTGGCGCCTCCGCACCGTCGCGGGGGAACGCCACGACGGGGATGCTCGCGCCCCGGCGGAACTCCGCCTCGACGAGCTTGCGAAGGGCAGGCTTGATCTCGGTCTCTTCATCCAGCGAGGCGCGCCGGTCGTTGACCACCTTCTTCATTGTGGGCTGGTGGCCGATCTTGAACCCATCCGAGCCCACCTTGCGGATGAAATAGGACTTGTTCTCCAGCGCGAAGGCGGCGTTGTCCACCGAGGTCGTGTCCACCTCGGGCTCGCCGAGGGCGAAGCGCAGTTCCGGCAGGTGCGCCACCTTGTCTGTCTGGCCGCCCGAGGACTCGAAGAGGATCGCCGTGCCGACGCGGCGGTGGATGTGGCGGAGCGGGCCCTTCGTGTCGGCGTCCAGCGCCCGGGCGACCGCTCCCAGCCGATTCAGCCGAATACCTCAGGATATCGCTGGATCTGTCCCGCAAGGTCTCGATCGTACCGGATCACGATCACGCGGTAGCCGCGACGGACAAGTTCGCCACGGATCTCGCGATCCCGAGCCGCCTGTGCCGGTTCGTCGTGGACGGTGCCGTCGCAGAAGACGCACACGTTCGGCTCGTAGAAGAAGTCCGGAATGCAGGGCGGCTCGGCGATCGGCTTCTGCGCTTCGTCGGGCAGCCGGTGCCCTCCCTCGGCGAGGGCGTGGAGGAATCGCCGCTCGAGTTCGGAGCGGGAGTCGGTGAGCGAGCGCAACCACGCAAGGTGTTCCTCGTGGGAGCGACCTTTTACGCGCGGCTCCGTGCAGCTTTCGGCCAGGTCGAGCAGGATCTGCCGGATGCGGTGCCGGTCGAGTTGCAACGCCTCGTGCTGGTTGGCGAAGCTGAGCAAGCACTCGTAGCAGGCCGCGCGGCAATCGGGTTTCATATCCTTCAGCTCGGCGTCGGCGAGGTCGAAGTGGCAGATGTCGAGCGCCATGCGCGCCACTTGGGCCAGCACGTCGGCCTCTTCGACGAGTCGCCGCAGCACACCGGCTCCCCCTTCGGCCGCCTCGTAGAGCAGAATCGCTCGATGGTCGCCGCTGCCGATCGGCTCCGCCGCGAGTTCCGTCTCTTCGAGCTGAAACGCCTCCTCGAGCCCGCGTTTCAGCGCGTAGCGGAGCGTCGCTTCTACAATGTCGTCGTCTCGTGCCTCCGGCTGCACGAGCCGCACCAGGAGCACGTTCTGCGTCGCGCGAACCGCGAGGCTCACGCGCTCCAGCCGTTGCGCCCGAGCCTTTGGATGCGCCTGCTCCAGCGCGGAGGCGAACACCTCGCCGCCTTCGAAGTCCACGAGAAACCCCGGCACTTCCGTGCCTCTCCAGCCGTGATTGATCCGCAAGAGCGTGGCCGCGGGCGCGTACACCAGCCGCAGAACCGTGCTGCCTGCCGCCACCACATCGGCTTCCTGGACGCGATAGCCGGACGCTTCCGGGGCGAACTGGAAGCAGGTCTCCAGCTCGTAGCCTCGCCGTCGCCGTTCCTCTTCGTCGGCCGTGATCCGGCCGCGCCGTCTCATCCGGACGTTCGGCATCTCGAGCAGCGTGGCCACGAGGCTGTTCTCGCCGTCGAAGCGGGTGTGGCAAACCGGACACAGATCGAGATCGGGGTCTGCGAAGGCGCCACAGGCCCGGCAGAGCCGCTTGTGACTCTTGCGCTCATCGAGGCCGCCCGGGGGAGCTTGAAAGGCCACGGACTCCCACTGGCGGCCCTCGTGGTAGAGGAAGTTCTGGGGAGCGAATTCGCGGATCGCCAGGAACCGAGGCCGGGGAATGAAGTCCCCCTCCTGGCCCCGCGGCACCCAGGCACGCACCGGGAGCGCCGGGAAGTTGTAGCCGGGCAGGAACCCTTCGCTCGCCAGATAGCGGTACGGGTAGAAGTCGCCCTCTTCGCGGGCCACACCCACCTGGAGGAGGAGGTTCAACTGACGCCGGGCCTCGTCCTGCCGGTCCCTGGCCCGGCGCTGCTCGTCCACCGTGCGCGCCCGGTCCTCCTCGAGCCTGGCCGCATCGCGCTGCCGTTTGGCCGCTCGATAGAGCTCGCGCCAGCGATCGAACGCTTTATCGAGTTCCCGTGGCGCCTCTTCGATCACTTGCCGAATCCACCCATCGCCGAACCAGCCGCTGGCAGTGAGCACGCCTTCGTTGGCGGCGAGAAGTTGACGCACGCGGCGCTCGAGCTCGCGCCGAGCCGGCTCATCAAGCTGGATTTGGGCCGCGGCCTGCTCGCGAAGCGGCAGCTCGTCGCGATCCGTATCGATCACCTGCTCGATCGACCGGCCCAGGGGCAGGCGCACGTGAGCGAGCCACACGGCATGGATGTGAGCGCGCAACAGGGCTTCGTTGGCGAGGTCCAGGCGGGGTGGGCGGACACGTCCGGCGACCATCTCAGCGCGGCGGCGGAAGTAGTACTGATCATGGCTGTTGAGCGCGCCACAATAGGTCACGATGAGTCCCGGCTGACCCTGCCGGCCGGCGCGCCCGCTCCGCTGCGCGTAGTTGGCCGGTGTAGGTGGCACGTTGCGCAGGTGGACGAGTTCGAGATCGGCAATGTCCACACCGAGTTCCATGGTCGGTGAACAGACGAGGTACGGGAGCCGGCGGGCGACCTCGGCTTCCTTGGTCCGGTCCTGATCTTCCCAACGGAAGCGCCGTTCGCGCCGCTCTCGCTCGCCGGGTTGCACCACCTGTGCCGTGTGTTCTCTCGCCTCGAGGGCCGCCAGGCTTGCTGCCTCGATCTGGTAGAAGCGCTGGAAAAACGCGTTGACCGTGCGGGGCGACGCAGCGTAACCCGCACTCCCCGCCCGCCGCGAATACAGGGGATCGGGAGGGGGTGGAGACCCGTCGCCCAGGCACCAGCGCAGGCAGGAGGCGTCGAGCTGGTAGAGCTGGTGGTCGTCCACCGGATCCAGCCGGGCGAGCAGCCCGTGTCGCACCAGGAGATCGAGCAGGCCGTCCAGCACGCGCCAGTACTCCTCGCCGCTCAGCCCGAGGCGGGCGCGCAGGAAGCGGCCAGCGGCCGATGAGGCTCCGCTTACCCAGGCCGAAGCCATCCACCGGGCGACCTGAGCGACCAGGGCGCACGAAGCGGTTGGCCCGGCGCAGTTCGTCGTGGTCGGGATCCAGGCCCCAAAACTCGTTCAGGTACTGCTCGGCGCGGCGGCGGAGCTGCTGCTGGAACGGCTCTTCCAGCACCCGGGCGCGCATCGCGAGTTTGCGGCGGAACTGCTGGAGAATCGCTTGCACCACCGAGGCTCGGTCTTCCGGTGCAGCACCGGCAAACCACGGATGAAGCGCCGCCAACTCCGCGCTCTGGCAAAGGTCATCCAGACCGCGATACTCCACCTTCAGGAGTCCGACCTGTTCGAGGTTCGGGTGCACCACTCGCCAACCGCGGCGCAGATCTTCGTAGAGGCGGTATTCGGTGAGGTCGGTGAGCACCTGCCAGACCTCCTGCGCCGCGGGAGCGTCCGGATCGAGTTCCGGATTCTTGGCGATGTGGGCCACGCGTAGGCCCGCCGCTCGGACCACTTCCTGCGCTACGCGATCGAACGTCAGGATTTTCTCCCTGTTCAGCGCCGCATGGAGCGCCGCGCGCAGCAGCGCCACCTGGACAAAATCGTTGAAGTGCCCGGCCTGCAGCGAGGCGTCCTGGCGGTTGTCGGTGAAGGTGAGGAGCTTGTCGCGCGCCGCCTGCGTGAGGCTCGCATGCCGGAGCAGCGAGCTAGACAGGATCGTGGTGGCACTGGAGCGCCCTTCGCTGGAGAGAGAAGCCAGCTTGACGAATTCCCGCTCGCGTCCGGTGTAGTACTCGCCACACGAAAGACAGAGCGAGAACGGGTGCGGCTGCCACCACATCTTCTGCGCGGCCGGCCTCGGTGTGGTGCTGAAGGAGCCGTCCGGGAGCACCCACACCGGCTGCGGAACCCGCTCCCTCCAGGTGGCCTTGAGCTTTCCGTTGGCGTTGAACCAGTCCTCGGGGATTTGCTCCGGCGACCAATCTCCTTCCTCGGGGGCAAGGATCAGATATCCGGCGTGCCCCTCTTCCTCATCGGGCTCCGCCCCCACCGGATGAGGGAGAAAGCGGTCTTCTGCCCGCAGCGCGTGGTAGTAGTCCTGGCCGCACTGGCGGCAGAACTTGACCGGCAAAAACAGCTTTCCTTCGCCTGCCTGGAGCTGGCCTTCGAGGGAAAACTGGCGCTGCCCTCGGGCTTCCAGCGTCGCGTAGAGCGTCCGGCCCTGGGCCACGAACTGGTGCAGCTTGAAGGCCACGGCCCTGGTGCCACCATCGGCGAGGAGCGTGCCCCCGCTGACCAGGACGTCGCGCACGTACCTGGCACAGTGCTCCGACTCGAACCGCGTGATCTCGGAAAGCTGTCGGGCCACATCCGAAAGGGACCTGGGCGTGCGGCGCTTCAACGTTCCATCGGCTTCCTGCTCCAAGCCCAGTTCGTATTCCAGCCAGCGCATGAGCGGGTGTCGCCGGAGCGCGGCCAGATCGGCTGGCGGTGCCGCCTCTAGCGCCGCTCGCAGTTCTTCCCTCGAAGAGGGACTGCCCTCGGTGAACGGCGCGAGCGTCTCCTCGATCACCTGCTCGGGGCCGAACGGCTGGCTGAAGAAGCGGGTGGCGAAGTCGGCCACGGCCTGGCGTCGCTCCTCTGCCGTCGCCTGCGGCCGTGCGATCATCGTGGCGCTCGTGCCGATGTGGACCAGGCCATCCGCAGCGCAGCGCTCTTTCAGGCGGCGCACCAGCATCGCCACATCGGCCCCCTGCCGGCCACGGTAGGTGTGGAGTTCGTCGAAGACCAGAAACCGCAAGCCCCCGCCCACGCGGTCCAAGAACCGCTGGTCTTCGGGACGGACCAAGAGCAACTCGGCCATCACATAGTTGGTGAGCAAGATCTGCGGCGGACGGCGCCGCATCTCCTCGCGGTCCGCATCGGTCGTCTCGCCGGTGTACTTCGCAAAGGTCACCGGGAAGGGCCGTGCCAGCGCCTGCTCGTAGCGCTGCTTCAGGGCAGTCAACGCCTGGAACTGGGAGTTCACCAGCGCGTTCATCGGGTACACGATGAGCGCGGCGGTTCGGTCGCCCGTGTCGGGCCGTCGCACCAGGCTCTCCACGATCGGCAGGTAGTAGCAGAGGCTCTTGCCGGAGCCTGTGCCGCTCGTCACCACGATGCTCTCCCCGGCCAGGGCTTTGCGGATCGCCTCTTCCTGGTGCCGGTAGAGTCGGAACCCTGTTCCGTCGGGCCGGCAGAAGATCCGAGCCGTTTCCTGAGCGATGATCCCCTCCCGGGCCAGCCCGTCCACGCTCGCGCCAAGCGCATAGGCGGGGCTCAACTGCACCAGCGGCTCGGGCCAGAGGTGGCCCTCTTCCTCCAGGGCCTGGCCCACGAACGCCCGCGCCCGCTCGTCGGCGATGAGGAAAAAAGACCGGACGAAGTCGCGGTAGTCAGCGAGAATCCGCGAGTGAAGGTCGAAGACGGTCACGCCCTTTCCCCTGCTACGACGCGCCGCTGAGTAGCCATACCGCCGCCGCGTGGACCTGCACCTCTTGCGGCACGTCCGCGGCACTTTCCGGCGTCAGCGTAATCAGGTGCAGGCTGGCGCGCGGATACTCCGCCGCCGCGGACACGAGCGCCTGCACCTCGCGCCCGCGTGTTGCGCGGTCGTCGAGTTCGGCGCACACCTGGATGAGCGCCGGTGTCTCGCCCGCCCGCCGAGCCAGGAAATCCACCTCGTACCCCTCGCGGGTCCGCACATACGAGACTTCCATCCGCCGCCGCTCCAGCTCGATCCGAACCGCGGTCTCCAGTGCGTGCCCGCGATTGGCACGCCCGGTCCGATCGAACGCCGGAATCAGCCCCGGATCCACCGGATATGCCTTCCGCGGATTGACCATCCGCCGCCGCTCGGACGATGCCGCCACCCAGCACGTGCGCACGAGAAAGCAATCCTCGAGGTAGCCCACAAGGTGATGCACGGTCTCGCGCGAGATGGCGATGCCCTGCGACTTGAGCCCCGCGTAGAACTTCTCCACGCTGAACAGTCCACACGGGTTGCCCAGCAGGTGCCGTACCAGCCAGCGCAGCCCGGCCACGTTCGAGACGCCATGCCGCTCGACCACGTCGCGCAACATCGCCACGTCTACGTACTGAGTCAGCAGCGTCAGCCGATCCGGAGGGGCGAGTCCCTGGGCTTCCGGAAAACCGCCGGCGTCCAGGTACGCCAACAGCGCGTGTTCCAGACGCGAACGCTCGGCCGAGGTCATCCGGTCGAGCCGCTGCGGTGTCTCCTGACCGTGGTGCCGCAGGTATTCCTCGAAGCTGAACGGATGGATGACGACTTCCCAGCCGCGGCCGCGCATGCTGGTCGCCACCTCGCGACTCAGCAGTGCCGCCGATGACCCGCTCAGGAAGACCTCCACCTTCTCCGTGTCCAGCAGCCGGCGGACGAAACGCTCCCACCCTGGCACGACCTGGATTTCGTCCAGGCACCACGTCACCACCTCGCGCCCACGATATGCCGGATACCGGCGGTAGTATTCCTCGACCAGCAGATGCAGGTGACCGGCCTCGAGCCCGCCGAGGCGTTCGTCTTCGAAATTGATGTAGGGCAGCCGCTCACGCGCTACGCCGCGCTCCAGGCGCTCCCGGCGTAGCTGATGCAGGAAGATCGTCTTGCCCGCGCGGCGCATGCCGATGACGGCGGTGGCCTTGCCGGGGAGGCTTACCGTCCCATGAACGCGGCGCGGCGTTCCCGCCGGCAGTGGCGCGGCCAACGAATCGGCCAGCATTTCGGCCAGCCGGGCGCGGTACAGCTTTGTCGCGTCCGTGTCCATCGGCGCCATTTTCGCCTTCCTAGAAGGCGAAAGTCAAGCAGGATTCGCCTTAAAGAAAGGCGAAATATTCGCCTCGTTTGCGATGAGAAAACAGACCGGACGAGGTCGCGGTAATCGGCGAGGAGGAGGAGGAATGGAGATCGAACATCGTGCTCATCGCTCTTCCTCCAGGAACCATTCGTACGCTGCGCACACCCGAATGTTGTCGGCCGACACCTGCGTCGCTTGGTCTCGCGTCGACACGATCAGGACCCGCTCGGCGCGAGGATGGACACGAGCGGCTGCGTCGAGCGCCCGCAACTCCCGTTCGAGGACCTCTGGGGCGGTCGGGTCCGCGCATACCTGAATCAGGCGTTCCCGCTTACCTGGAATGCGGGCGAGAAAATCCACCTCGAACCCGTCGTCGGTCTTGACGTAACCGCTTTCGGCCCCTTGTGAGGCCAGGGCGTTCAGCACCGCCGTTTCCAGCGCACGGCCCAGATTGGCACGACCGCTCGTCTCGAAGGCGTGAATCAACCCTGGATCTGCAGGATAGACCTTGCGAGGGTTAGCGTTGCGCCGCCGCTCGGAGTCCGTGGCCAAGGGCACGAGCGAGAGCAAAAAGGCATCCACCAGGTGTCCGAGGAGGGCATGCACCGTGTCCTTGGAGACGGCATGCCCCTGGGATTTGAGGTCGCGGTAGAGCGCATGCGCGCTGAGGAGGCCAGCCGGGTTGCGCAGGCACACCCGAGCGATCCAGCGCAGGGCGGCCACTTGGCTCACCTGGTAGCGCTCCACCACATCGCGCAAGAGCAACGTGTCCACGTAACTCTGGAGCAATTGGATGCGCAGGCGCGTCTCCAGCCCCTGGGCTTCGGGGAATCCACCCACCTGCAGATATTCCAGCAAGCGCTTTTCGATGAGCGAGCGCTCGGCCGCACTCAGGCGGGCGACGGGCTTCGCCGGCTCCTCCTGGCGGTGGCGGAGGAACTCGCGGAAGCTGAACGGCCGGAGGACCGTCTCGAATCCCCGGCCACGCAAGGAAGTATGGACCTCCCGGGACAAAAGCCGCGCTGAGGACCCAGAGACCACCACCGTGGCCTTCTCCGTGTCCATGAGACGCCGGACGAACCGCTCCCAGCCCGAGACCACCTGAATCTCGTCGAAGAACCACCACACGAGCTCGCGGCCGCGGAACTGCGGAAAGGTACGGTAGTACTCTTCCAAGAGCGCATCGAGCTGGGAAAGGGGCAGGTCCGCCAGGCGATCGTCGTCGAAGCTCACGTAC
Organism: Nitrospira sp. Kam-Ns4a; assembly: GCF_965152595.1. Classification (NCBI taxonomy): domain Bacteria; kingdom Pseudomonadati; phylum Nitrospirota; class Nitrospiria; order Nitrospirales; family Nitrospiraceae; genus Nitrospira; species Nitrospira sp. Kam-Ns4a. Next base: position 162,004 of record NZ_OZ224218.1, read on the forward strand.
ACCGCCCGTTCGGGGGCGAGCGCCTGCTGCTGGACCTGCTGCATCTGGCGCAGGAAGGTGGTCTTGCCCACCCGCCGCATGCCGAGCACCGTGTGGACCTTGTTGCGGATGGCGGGAAGCCGTGCGTCCCTTCGGGTCAGACCTTCGAGCCTGACCGGCTCCAGGCCAGCGGTCAGCTTCTCTTGAAGGACAGGGTGTAACGCCATGCCGGATAGGGTACCCGATCTGTATCCTTCTGACAAGGCCACATCGAGAAAATCTTGTCCCTGTCGCAAGGAGACCGCCTGGCAGCGAGTGGCGAGCGGGGAGCAGCCAGCGGTTGTTTGTCTGCCTCTTCCCTTCGCCATTCGCCCACTTCTTTGTCCACAGCCTCCCGCACCCGCTCGTCGGCGAACAGCATGAACGAGCGCATGAAGTCGCGGTAGTCGACCAGGACGGCGGAATGGAGACCAAAGGTAGTGCTTATGGTCCACTTTTCTCCATGAAGAGGCTCTGACTAAATAAATGTACTCTCAGGATCATATCTTTTTTCACTTGGATTTATCGCCTTGAGCAGATCCGGAATCTTTCGAGCTAGTGCTACCAATTTCCGGTCACAGGTTAGAACGTATAAATGGCTCTTCAGGCTTTTGTGTGGGTTGGATAGAGATCCAATCCTCCACAATGGAAGTAGATCGCGGTCTTGAAGTGCTCGACGTTGCGGAAGCCGCGAGCGGGTTTCTTGACCCATTGGATCGTCGCGTTAACGGCTTCCAACCCCGCGTTGGTGATGCCATGCTGCAGATAGGTGAGCACGTTGGGGAGGTGGCGCCGGATCAGGTGGGCCACCGCCGCGATCGGCCGGAGCCGACTGTGCGTGGCGCGCCAGAACCAGCGCGCAAAGCACTGCTGGGCGGCACCACAGTAGGTATAGTCCCAGAACTGCCGGAAGCGCTCCTTGAGGGTCCAGGCCCGTGCCCCCGTGAGGTCGCTGCGCGGCCAGAGGCGGAACGTGGCCCGCTGCTCGGCCGTCATGTCCTTGGGACGCATGAGCCAGAGGTCCGTGGTCCCTGTCAGTCGGTCATCGCCCCTTAGCTTCAGGGCCCGATGCTCTGTGCGGCGGACCCGGTCCACAGCCTCGTGGAGATGTTTGGCCACATGGAACTTGTCGAAGACGAGTTTGGCCTCGGCCCCATCCAGGTGAGCCCGGGTCGACTGGATGTAGGGCTCCCACATATCCATCGCGATGGCCGCAATCCCTTCCCGTTGCTCCGGGGTCAGCGTGCCCCAGAACCCATCCAAGCTCTCCTGCTTGCGGTCCTCAGCCAGGTAGCGGACGCGGCTGCGTTCCAGATCCGCCACCACCGTGAGGTACCGATGCCCCTTGGCAATGGCCTTCTCGTCGACGCCCAGGTGCGCGACGACGTCCCGGGTGCGACGGCGGAGCCCCCGCGCGACGGCTCGTTCCTTGATGCCCCAGGCCTCATCCCAGGTGTCCGCAGCAGCCCGGCCGCCCCTTTCACCGAACACTCCTGGAGCAGCTCAATGGCCAGGCGCTCGAACCAGGCGGTGAACTGACTGCCGGGCTCCGCCCAGGGCACCGCGATCTGCCTGACTCCATGGGTCGGACAGCTCACGCGGGGGAGGTCCGCCTGAATCCACGTCGTGAACTGGCAGGGACTCCAGATGCCGCCACCGGCGACGCCTCCGATCGTAGCCCGGGACCGGCTCCCGACACTCCGGGCCGGGAGAGGGACCCGGCCCCGCCTCCACGGTGACGGTCACCGGCTGCCCCTTCACATCCAGTTCCACGTTGGCCACGGTCCACGGGGCCTGCAGCCCCAGCACGGCTTGAGAGCGTTCGAAGTCACGCATCGCTCGGGTCCTCCTTTCGAGGAGCCGAGCATAGCGCAAGAGGGTTCAGTTACCCACACAATTTCCTGAAGAGCCGAAAGAGATGGGGCACGTGACGGTACCTGAGAAGCAGCGAGGTCTGCGGTCCAAGGGATTGGCGCACCTGAAACCGATAGTCCCCATGGTTGAAAATCGGCTTGTCGGTATAGATGTACCCGTGGGCCTTGATCGACACCTCTGTCTGGCCGGGCTTCGGAGCGAACGATTTGATGACCTCGACGGAGGGCTCCCAGATGACATCTTCCGGTTTGTTGAGCGGGACGACGGTTGGGAGGCTGGGATCTTCGCTAAAGCGGAGCCGCCTGGCGGAGGAGAACTGGAAGGCGTCAGTGGTGAAACTCGTTCGTTGCTCGGCAACGGCCGCCCAGTCGGCGCGCGCCAGCCGCACCGGCTCGAGGCCGACCGCACCCGCCACGCACCAAGCGACGAACACCAGGACAAGGCCTCGTCGTCCCTCCAGCCGGGCGATCATGGTGCATCGGTGTGTCCGAACGAGCGCACGTACAGAAGCACGTGCCACGCCTCTTCTTCGGTCAGCACCAGGGGAACGAACGGCGCCATGTCGGTGCCGGGACTGCCGTTCTTCAGAATCCAGAACAGCTCGCCGTCGGTCCTCGCCGCCTGCCAGGCCCGATCCGCAAAATTGCGTGGGAGCCGGCCGACCAGACCGGGAATGTCGCCGAGTCCCTTCCCGTCCCGCCCATGACAGGTGGCGCAAAACGCCTTTCCGTGGTACAGCGCCTTGCCCTTTTCGATGTTTTCAGGAGTGTTGGGCAACGGGTTAATGACGGCGCGCGCCGCGTCGATCTGGTCGGCAGGCACGCGCGGCCGCAGCACTTCCGCGTCGGCGGCCCAACCGACGGTGATCCAGAGCAGGACACCTCCTGCAAGAACACGCAACCAGTTCATGCCTCCTCCACACAGCCGAGTCAGGCGAGATCTGGCCGGCGCGTCCGCGCCGGCCAGATTCGTCCACCATGCTCTGCAGATCAATGGCTGTCGGCTTACGAACCCCGAAGCCGAGCTACTCGCTGTGTCCGGTGAACTTGTGCCCGAGGGACTGAGGGAAGGTCACGGTCCCGTCCGGGAATTCCTGGCCATCCTGCCAGAGATGATAGATGACGCCGTCCGTGTTGGAGGCGGCTTCCGCGATTTCCTTCGCCTTGTCCGCCGGCTCGAGCACCTGGACGCGGCCGGTCGCGATTTCCACTTTGTGATCGTGGAAGTGTCGGTGCCACTTAATGGGGGGGAGTTTCCGCGAGAGATCCTTTGCCACAAAGTATTCGATTCCGACGAGCTGCGCTTTCGGATCGGTGGATTTAAACAGCAAACACTGGAGGATTTTGTCGGAGACGCCCTTGCAGTAGTGATGATACGGTCCGCCCACGGTCCCGTCATGCATCATGTGAGGGGCTTGCACATGGATGTCGTACCCATCGACCGGCGATTTCGGCTCGGCGCCGACGCCCGGCGCCGCGACCGTACCACACCCGAACAAACCGACGACACACGCGACAACGACTCCGTTCCTCATAACGGCCTCCTTGTAAGTAAACCTGAATCCGGCGCCAGGTAATGACAAGATCCTCTGCTGACGCGCATTCTCGGGCCGCTGGCGCCCCTTCGGGGGAGTTGAGCGAAAGCTATCATTGTGTTAGCTTTGGCTCAAATGCCGCGGGGGCCCCGGAAGCTCACGATCAGGTTCGGTGCCGCGTCGCTGACGCATTACGGCGGCGTCTACCTGCTGCATCGCTTCTTGTCCCGGATTGGCTTCAAGGACGCGATCGCCCGACATGTCCGAGTGGTCCAGCGGAACAACCGGTACAGCATGGGCGAGATGCTGCTCGCCCTGCTGTACCCCATGATCCTCGGGCTCGAACGGATCGAAACCACGCAGTTGCTGCGGCAGAATGGCGTATTCCAGTCTCTCACCGGCCTGCCGAGCTATCCAGAGGCGACCACGCTCCGCCGCTTCCTGCTGCGGGTGGCCCCGACGGCGCTCCCGAAGGTGCGCGCCCTGCACGACAGCTTTCTGCGCCGGATGACCGTTCGGCCGCGGCCCCCGACCCGGCTGATCTTGGACGTGGACTCCACCGTGCTGGTGGTCTATGGCCGTCAGGAGCAAGCTCGGATCGGCTACAACCCGGTCAAGCGGGGCCGGCCGTCGTATCACCCCTTGCTCTGCTTCGAGGGACAGACCAAAGATTTCTGGCACGGCGAGTTGCGGCCAGGGGATGCGCATACCGCCAGCGGGACGCTCGACCTCCTCGCGGCGTGCTTCGCGAAGATCCCGGCCGGGGTCCGGTTGACGATTGTCCGCGCGGACAAAGGGTTTTACGACCACAAGCTGATCGAGTGGCTGGAAGAACACAGGGCCCGATTTGTGATCGTGGCTCGCCTGACCGCCCCGATCAAGCGCAAACTGTCGGGTCTGCGGTACGTCAGTCCCAGTCGAGGCATCGAGGTGGCCGAGTTCCGCTACCAGCCTACCCGCTGGCCCCATCCCTGTCGGTTCGTCGTGATCCGTCGCCCGCAGGCCGAAGAGCCCACCGCCCAGCTGACACTCTTCAAGCTCGGCAAGTACCACTACCAGGTCCTCGTCACGAATCTCCCGTTGCGACCCCTCAACCTCTGGCGGTTCTACAACGATCGCGCCGGAGTCGAGTTGCTCATCAAACAGCTCAAGGGAGATTACGCGTTGGGCAGCATTCCCACCCGTCACTTCTTTGCCAACGAGACCTACTTCCATCTTCTTCTGCTAGCCTACAACCTCGTCAACTGGTTCAAGCGACTCTGCTTGCCTCTGGAATTCCAGAACGCCACCCTTCAGACCTTGCGTCAGCGGATCCTCTCCATGCCCGCCCAGTTGCGGCGCGCTCGCAATCGTCCCACCCTGACCTTACCGGCCAGCGGCTATCGAGAGGCCGCGTGGAAGTACGCCCTGCATCAGATCCAGCGACTTAGGCTGTGACGCCCGCGCTTTTCACGCCGGATTCAGGGTAAAGTGAGTGGGAGCACTGGTGGCATCCCGTGAACACGGGATGCCACCCGGTCACATAAGCCGTTAGAGCGAGCGGACCTCGAAAGGATTCACACTGTTTTACTTCGGCAGTTTAGGCATCTCGAATTTGATCGGCTCGCCGGTCAGGGCCTTGAGAAACGCCACCAGATCGGCTTTCTCTTCGGCAGTCAGGCCGAGCGGTTTGATGAGCGGGCTCAGGTTGGGATTCGGCCCCCCGCCCTTGTCGAAGAAGTCGATCACTTCTTCCAGTGTCTTGAACGCGCCGTCGTGCATGTAGGGCGCGGTTTCCGTGATGCTCCGCAGGGTCGGCGTCTTGAACGCACCCTTGTCTTTCTCCAACCGCGTGACGTAGTAGCGGCCCAGGTCTTCCTTCATTGGACCCACCTGCGGGACGCCGAGGTTGTGGAACTTGCCGTCGGTGAAATTGGGGCCGTTGTGGCACAGGATGCAGCGGGCTTTACCTTTGAACAGCGCCATACCGCGCACCGCCGCCTCGTCCATCGCCGTCTTGTCGCCCAGCACGTACTTATCGAACGCGGAATTGGTCGAGAGGATCGTTCGTTCGTAGGCCGCGATCGCCTCGGCGATCCCCTGCAGGTTCATCTCGGTCCCGAAGACGGCGCGGAATTGCTCACGATAGCCTTTGATCTTCCCCAGCTTCTTCACCACGTTCTCATGGGTTTCCGCCATCTCCACCGGATTCTGAATCGGCCCGATGGCCTGCTCTTCCAGCGACCGGGCGCGGCCATCCCAAAACTGCAGATGGTTGAACGCCGTGTTGTACACGGTCGGGGCCTGGCGCCCGCCCACTTTGCCGTCCACACCGATGGAGGTCTGACGCGGGTCGGCGAACCCGGAGCCGGGCGTATGGCAGAACGCGCAGGACACGGAATTATTCTTGGAGAGCCGGCCGTCGAAATAGAGCTGTTTGCCCAGCTCGATTTTCGCCTTGTAATTCAGATTGGTCGACGGCATCGGCACGGCGGTCGGCAGCGGACCGATGTCCAGGACCGTGATGCCGTCGATCGTCACGGTCCCCGGCATGCCCTCGAGAGCCGGCGACGCTTGCGCGGGCCAGTCGCCGGTGAACAAGATCGGGTTTGCGGCCCCGATCACGACACAAGTGACGATGGTGACGATGCCCTTTCTCGACATAACAGCCCTCCTGTTGATGTGACAAAGCAGCCGGCAGCTTGCAGCCGATCGCTCGGAGCTGTTCGCGACAAGCTCCTCGCTGCCAGCTCTTCTCTGCGTCCGCCGCAGAATACCATAAGTCCGAGCTCGTATGCCCGCCGTCCCCCTCACGGCCTCGCCGCGGGCTCCAGCGTCCGGCCGGCATGGTCCGGTTCTCGATCCTCGTCGTGGGCCTTCGGCGGAGGAGGGACAGGCCGGGAACGCTCGCCGATCACCGTAGAGTAGAGCACCGGGATGACCACCAGGGTGAGCAGGGTCGACGCGCCGACGCCGAAGAGCAACGAGACGGCCAAGCCCTGAAAGATCGGATCGAGAATGATGACGAAGGCCCCCACCATCAACGCCGCCGCGGTCAGGAGAATCGGCCGGGTGCGGATCGCGCCGGCCCGGACCACCGCGTCGGCGAGCGGGACGCCCCGCGCCTGTTCGTGTCGAATGAAGTCGACGAGCAGGATCGAATTCCGCACGATGATGCCGGCCAGGGCGATGAAGCCGATCATCGACGTGGCGGTGAAGTAGGAACCGGTCAGCCAGTGGCCCGGCAGAATTCCGATGAGCGTCAACGGGATCGGCGCCATGATGATGAGCGGCGTGAGGAACGACTGAAACTCGCCCACGATCAGCAGATAGATGAGAAGCATCGCGACGGCGAAGGCGATCCCCATGTCGCGGAACGTTTCATAGGTGATATGCCACTCCCCGTCCCACTTCAGCGCGAACCGGCGCTCCGACCACGGTTGCGACGTGTAGTGCTGCTCGAGGCGATAGCCTTCCGTCAGGCGATACGCGTCGAGTTGCCTCCCCACCTCCAGCACGCCGTAGACCGGACTTTCCGCCCGTTCGGCGCCGGCCCCGCCGACGTCGGCCGTCACGTAGACGACCGGTTTCTGGTTCTTATGGTGGATCGTCTTCTCCTGTACCGTCTGCTCCAATTTGAGCAACTCGGACAGTTGGACGATCCCACCCGAGGCGGTCTTCATCCCGATCTCGCCGAAGTGCTCCAGCCCCGTCCGCTCCGCCTGCGGCAGGCGCAGGACGATCGGCACCGGCTCTTTTTCGGTGGGTATGTGCGCCAGACCGACCGTGGCGCCTTCCAGCGCCATGCGCAGCGTGTCGATGATGTCCTGCGACGGAATGCCGGCCAGCGCCGCCTTGGCCCGATCCACCGTGAGACGGTATTTGATCTGGTCCGCCTCGATGGAGTCGTCGACGTCCGCGACGCCCGGCGTGCTCTCGAAGAGGCGCTGGACCTCGCGCGCGACGGCGATCTGTCGTTCGTAGTCGGGGCCGTAGATCTCCGCCACCAGCACCGATTGCACCGGCGGGCCGGGCGGGACCTCCACGACTTTGACATTGGCACCATGGTCCCTTGCGATCCGCTGCACCGCCGGCCGCAGGCGTCGGGCGATCTCGTGACTTTGGGCTCCGCGCTGGTCTTTCGGTACAAGGTTGATCTGGATATCGGCTTGGTGGGCTGATCTCGGAGAAAGTAATGCCGCACCAGGCCGTTGAAGTCGAAGGGCGACGCGGTGCCGACATAGGCCTGATAGTCCCGCACCTCGGGCACGGCCGCCACATAGCGGGTGAAGGCCTTGGTCACCCGCGCCGTTTCTTCCAGCGTGGTCCCTTCCGGCATGTCGATCACAAGCTGCAGTTCGCTCTTATTGTCGAACGGGAGCATCTTGACCGCCACGGCCCGCGTGTAGAAGAGCGTCAGCGAGGCCAGGAGCAGCAGACCGACGGCGGCGAGCACGGCGAACGCAATGAGCGGATGGGCCAGGACTGGTGACAGCAGCCGCTGATACAGCCGGTAGGTCCGGTCTTGGCCAGGAGGCGTGGCTGCCCCCTCACCCCTCACGCCTAACCCCTCACCGCCTTCCCGGTAACACTTCTGGCAGAACCACGGGACGACCACGAAGGCGACGAGCAGGGAAAAGAACATCGCCATGGAGGCGTTGACGGGAATCGGCCGCATGTACGGTCCCATCAGGCCGGAGACGAAGGCCATGGGCAGCAGGGCCGCGATGACGGTGAAGGTGGCGAGGATGGTCGGATTGCCGACCTCGTCCACGGCGCGGATCGCCGCTTCGCGGTGCGGCAGGATGCGGAGCATGAGGTGCCTGTAAATGTTTTCGACGACGACGATCGCGTCGTCCACCAGGATGCCGATCGAAAAGATCAGCGCGAACAGCGTCACCCGATTGATCGTGTACCCGATCACCATCGAGGTGAAGAGCGTCAGGGCCAATGTCAACGGGATCGCAATCGACACGACCAGCGCGGGGCGGGGACCGAGGGCCACTCCCAAAAAGACCACCACGGCCGCCACGGCGATCAGCAAGTGCCAGAGCAGCTCATTGGCCTTTTCATCCGCCGTCTCGCCGTAATCGCGCGTGACCGTCACCCGGACATCCGCGGGCAGCACCGTCCCCTTCAGCTCTTCGACTTTCCGGACGACGTCCCGGGCCACCGTCACCGCGTTCGTGTGCGCCTGCTTGGCGATCGCGACGGTCACGGCGGGGCTCTCGTGAAGACCCTCACGGGCCGAAGGCCCAACGCCGAACCACATATAGCTCGTCGTCTCGCTGGGACCGTCGATCACGGTCGCGACCTGCCGAAGATAAATCGGCCGGCCTTCGGAGACGCCGACCACGAGCGATTCCAGATCCTCCCGCGAGCCGATGAAGCGGCCGGTCTCCACGACGTAGTCCCGGTTCTCGCTCTGAAAGCGGCCAGCCGGCAACGACAGGTTTTCACCTTGAATCACGGACGCGATGTGCAACGGGGTGACACCGTAAGCCTTCAGACGGCTGGGATCGAGATGCACCCGCAGTTCGCGCCGGCTGCCCCCCACGATGAAGCCGCCCGAGGTGTTCGGAACCTTCTTGACTTCCTCCAGGACGTGCTGGGCCAGCCGGCGCAGGTGGAATTCCGAATACCGTTCGCTGGAAAGCGTGATCGTGACGATCGGCACATCGTTGATGTCGCGGGGCTTCACCTGGAACGGGCCCGCGCCGGGCGGCAGCAGGTCCTGATTGGACATCAGCTTGTCGTACAGGTCCACCAAGCTCTGCTCCAGCGGCTCGCCGACGTAGAAGCGCACAATCAGGAGCGCGCCGCCGGGTCTGGAGAGCGAGTAGAGGTACTCGACGCCTTTGATCTCCGAAATCTTGCGCTCGATGGGTTTGGTCAGTTGCTCTTCGACCACTTTGGCCGAAGCGCCGGGGAAAGGCAGGAAGACATCGACCATGGGCACGAGGATCTGCGGTTCTTCCTCGCGCGGGGTGAGGACCACGGCAAAGAGGCCGAGCAACAACGCGCCGACGATGATCAGCGGCGTGAGCTTGCTGCCGATGAAGAGCGCCGCGATGCGGCCGGAGAGACCGTAATCCGTGATGCGTGATGGGTGAGGCACCATGCGTGCTGGCTCGCTCATGGCGCTCCGCTCTCCCTGCACGTTCCTGTCACGTGCCGCGCCAGACGCCTGACACGGCACGCGTCACCTGTCACGGTTTTGAAGGCAAGGCGACCGATTCGGCAGGCTCGACGCGCGCGCCGTCCACACCCAGTTTCGCGTCGGCCAGAATCCGTTCTCCCGCATTGAGTCCGGACAGCACCTCGACATCGGCTCCGTTCCCCACTTCCAGAGCGCCCGGCGCCGGATACCCGCCTTGCGTTCGCGCGGGGACCCGGCGCCCGACTTTCACCCAGCGGAGATGGGCGACCTGGTCGTCCCCGACCACGTACACGCCGGTCAACTGGCCTCGCTCGATCAGGGCCTGCTCAGGCACCGCCAGCGTCTGACTCACGCCCCTGTCCAGACGCATGCGGCCGAACATGCCGCTTTTGAGGCCCGGCGTCGGGGGCAGATCGACTTTCACCACAAACGTGTGCGTGGCGGGATCGCCTGCAGGGAGGACTTGCGCGACCGTGCCGGTCAAGGGCCGATCGCCCAGGGCGTCGACGACGACTGTGACCTTGTCGCCCACCGCCACGGCTTTCACGTCGCCTTCGGAGACCGTCGCTTCCAGGCGCAGGCGCCGAGGGTCTTCGAGCTTCAGCACCGGCCGGCCCGGGCTTGACCCACAACACCGGCGCCTCCGGCATGACGCGCCGGAGCGGGGTGAGCAGGGTGCGCCACGCCTCCAACTCCGGCGCCAAGGGAGCCAGCTCCCCGGATGGCGTCGTCTCGGCGACCGATGGCGACGTCGGCGCGGCCCCTGCTGCCGGGACACTCCTTGCCCCAGGCCCCGGCATGGACCCTGGTGAGCCCGCGGGGGTCGGCGCGGCCAACCCCGAGCCTGTCGGCGCGGCCAACCCCGAGCCTGTCGGCTTGGCTGGCAACGCAAGAGTCGGTCCGGTCGGTTCCGTCGCGTCACTCACCCCCCAGATCCCCCCGAGACTGAGCAAGCCGCTCAGCATCCCGATGCGGATAAACTGCCCTTGCCAACGTCGCGTCTTACGGTGCATGGGCCGATTTCCTCTCTGGTTTCAACCAGGTGGCTGAGCCACCCCCCGGGCCGGGGGCTGGGCTCCTCCCCGGGCTGATCGTCTGGTTGTCCGATGTCGTGGTGTGGCCCGATCGAGATGTTCTGGCGTCCGTGGCGCGGGCCGGGGCGATGGGGAGCTCGGTGATCCGTAAGCGCGCGCCGACTTGCGTCACGACGCTGGGGATTCGTTCCACGCCGAGGGCGGCCAGGAACGGCTCGTTCGCCCAGTAGGCACGAGACAGCCCCAGCGCCCGCGCCACCTGTCGGACATCGCCCGCGGTCAGGAGCAACCGGACGGGCGGGCCTGCCTCGGCGGTCCGCAGCCACTGCTGCACCGCCGCCCGCTGCGCCGCGTCAGTCCCATCCAGGATCACGTACCGGTACGGGAGTGTGGCCTGAGCCAACGGGGTCAGGCGCTGCCCGGCGACCCCGAGCGTGCGGCCATCTGGCAGCGGCAGGGGCTGCGTGAGCGTGGCGCTGGGATCGTGCCACACGGTGCGGGCGGTCGTCGCCACTGGACGAGTCAGCCCGGGGCCGGCCTGGAGCGCCGCCTCCACTCGCGCGCGCCCTTGCGCCGCGAGGGTCGCCCAGTCCACTCGTGCCACCCGGTCTTTGATCTCCTCGTCGAGGGCGCGCTCCTGCAGCGGCCACCCCGGCGGGGCGAACTGATACCGTTGCGGGGCGGCGGGCTGCGGGGGCGGGGGCACCGGGTGCGAGGTCGTCCGGCCGCCCTGCCGACACCAGCGCGCCCACGGCGCCACCGTCGGTTCCCGCTCCGCCAGAGCCTGGAATTGGTCCATGAGTCGGGTCGGCCCGCCCTGCACCACCAGCAGAGCATCCCGCCCCTTCGCCCACACCAGTGCCGGTGCCTGCGTCACCTGCCAACGCCGCACGCGGATCGGATCGAGGATCGTGTGCGGGAGCCGTGTGAGATCATCCTCGACGACGGCATAGACGGCGGCGAGCGTGCTGTTGAGCGTCTCGCCAATCAGGCCGTTGAGTACCACGGTCACGCCGCAGCGCGCCGCCTCTGTCATCGCATCCTCCCGCACCGCTTCGGGCAGCGACCAGGACAGCACCAGATACCAGCCAGCCGACGGCTCGTGCGGGCCCGACGGGTTCCCGGGCATCTCCGGGATGCGGGTGGCGGGTCCGCCGCCCGCGGCGGCTTGCTCCATCAGCCGGCGGCCCTGGGCCGCCACGGCCGCCACCTCGTCCTGCAACGAACGCGTCTCCCCAGCGAAACCCCCGTCACCGGCGCCGAGCAGGCCGCTGAGGCTCACGCTCATGCCAAGCGCCAGCCGCCACCAGCGCCCCTAGCCGGTGTTAGAACAGCGGGATTTCCACCCCGACGATCTGATCGGCACGGAGATACCCCCAGTAGCGTGAATCGAACGACCGCGGATGGGGCAAGGCCACGTAGACCTGTCCCGGGGGAATCGGCGAGACCAGCGTCGCCGGCCGAATGTCTTGCCCGAACCGATCCCGCGTCAGCGTCACGCCGACCTCGTGGCCGTTAATGGCAATGCGCGCGCGGCCATCTGGCAGCGGCGTCACGGTGATCTGATCGCCCGGCAGGCCGAGAAGGCGCTTTCCCCAGAGCTTGCCCACGCGGGCATAGGGCCGGTCGCGCGGCGGTTGCACCCGCGCCGCCAGCTCTGGCGTCATGATGAACGCCACCAGGTCGCCGCGCTGGGGCGCCCGCGTCTTGTCGAGCAGGAAGACCCGGTGATACGGCCAGCTCAGGTCGTCCCGGATCACGAGCTGGTACCAGGGCGAGATGAGGACCGCGAACCACGTCACCGCCGTCAGGGTCAGGATCGGCCCGCGCACCCACGGCCGTCGCCACCAGGTCGACACCCGGGTGCTCCAGCCCCAGCCCCATCCGGTTGGCTGGCCCGACTCCTGTCCGAGCGAGCGACTGGTGAGGTCTGCCATGCGTTTCCCCGTTCCCCCGTTCCCCCTTTACCCCCTAGCTAAGGGCTCTTGGGTATCAGTGAGCTGATTGACTCTGAGTCTGGAATCTTGATACCAAGAGCCGACCCATCCCACACCCCCAACCCCCTCGCCCTTCCCATGGGCTCACTGGGTATATTCTGGCACTGGGGACCTGGGACTGAGTCCCTGGCTCGGTCACTGCCGATGTGGGGGCAATCAGCGCTGTGCGCCAGAGTATGTCGAGAGGGGAGGTTCGATCGGGCAATGGGTCGTTGGTTGGGGGAATGGGGACGGCGAGTGGTGGACGCCTGCTGGTGGACGATCGGTGTCTGGGTCGCCAGCCTCGGGGGCGGCGTGGCTGTCAGCGTGGGAAGCGATCTGATTGCTCGTCTTGGCCGCAGCCCGGCCACCGGCGCGGGGGGTGGCCCGGCCACCGGCGCGGGGGCGCGATGGATCGGCCGGGGGCAGCGGCGGGATGGTGGGTTGCGTCTGTGGATCCCACGTCCAGTATGCTTGCTGGCGACGTTCATAGGCCGCGCATTTTGTCGCCCAGCGCGCCGTATAGGCTGGGTCGCGCAGGCGACCCAAGACTTCCAGTACACAGCGATCCTGGCGATCCAACAACACGATGTCAGGGATGCCCATGACGGCGGCTTCGTCTGGTGCAACTGTACAGGGCAACGGTTTGTAAAACGCTCGTTGCCTGGTGACCAGGTGCTGGATCAGTTGGCGTTCCGCGTGCGACTCGCACGGGATCCAGCAGGTCGTATCGGTCACGTGCCGGGCCGCGAGCGCCCGGACGAGCAGGCGCATGCCGTGGCGTTGGACCAGGATCAGCAAGACAACCGGTCGTGCCGGATCGGCGATGATGCGCAGGCTGGCGGGGTGCGACGAAGGGGTCGCGGGCGCCACCAGTTCCCAGCGTTGTTGCTCATGTACCCACTGGTCGTACGCCAGGTCGAGACCGACTGGCCAGCCGCGCATAAACAGTCTAGTCCACGTAGCCGATGGTTTGGCCTGAGTCAGCGTTGTGTTTGCGGAATCGGAGGCTTGGGACGGAGGTTCTGGCGGACCGATTCGGGTTTCGCGCCACAGGCCCAGGATGTAGCCCAACCGGCATCGCCCCCGTGGCGTGGGCGCCAGTTGAGCCCACCAGCGTGTCCAAGCTGGGGGTGGCGGCAGACCGGCGTGATCGGGCGGCAGACCGGCGAGATAGAGCCAATCCGCCAGGCATTGATCACGAATACGCAGGCGAGCAGCAGCGGAACGCAACCGCGCGGCGACTACGGCAATGGTGCGGCGTCCCGTAAAGGCGGGTTGCCACTCAAGCAGACCAGCTTCGCGCCACAGCAGATCCAAGACCAGTCGCAAGGCGGCGCGCGGGCGGGTGGGACGCGCGCGCCGAACCGGCAGGGCCGACTCCGGCTGTGCTGGGTGCTTGATGCGATTCATAGACTGGGGTGGGGTCAGCCAATGCCAAGTCGGCCAAGATGGTCGGAGCGTGATGATCTCAGCGGGCGGCGTGGGAACTGGTTCCGGAATCGGCTGTGTCGACTCTGGTTGGCTCGGCGCGTTCGACTGGGGCGGAGTCAGGGCAGGCAAGGTCAGGACGCGACGCGAACCGGGGCGGTAGCCCAGGGGGCAGGCGGGATGATGACGGCCGGGATCGGTGCGATGGAGCGGGTACAGCGCGTATGTTCCCCACGCCGCATAGTATTTCACCCCGAGGGGCAGACCGCCGGGGACGCAGGCGCAGCGAATGCGACCGGGTTGCCGCCAGCCGCGGGCGAGCCACTGCGCTCGACTGGCTGCGGAGGCGAGAACCGTCGTCAATGCGATGGCTTGCTCATCGCACAGCACCCATCCGATTCGGGGACTGTCGGATGGTAACATGGGTTGGGGAGACTGTTGTTGACTTTGTTTGCTCTCTCAGCTGAGTGGCTGCTGCCCCTGCTTCCACTGCATCCATTCCCACAATAGCTCTTCCACGGACCACAATGTAATTGTCTCACGATGGACAAGTTGAAGGTGTTCGAACGGAGTGGACGCACGGAACCCCTGCCCTGATTCGGGAAGTACAAACCCGAAGCGTTGAAAAAACCGAGCCCGTCGTGCCTGATTGTCGGCTGTTCGTGCATCGACTGGATTCCATTCCAGCGCGACGGTGCACACTGGGATTGCTGCATGCAGTGTCTGCAAGACGACCAACCACCGATTGACCATCCAGGTTCCGACGTGATGATCCGGCCGTCCAACCGTGATGTCTTGCAGATACGCTTCTAACCCATCTGGATCTGATCGGTAATAAATCTGTGCGGTTAACCTCGCGGAAACCAATCCGATTCTGGCGCGTGAACGACCGTCCAGAAAATAGGACAGTGTTCGTCCATTGACAAAGCGCTCTCGAAATATCCACAGGTGTTGGGCGCGATCGGACAGGACATGATGCTGATGGAAGAGAGATCGTAACAGCACGATGTTCTGCCAGACTCTTCCTTCCGATTCGTTCATGCTTTTTTCCGATTGTTCTTGCCCTTTCACCTGACGGGCGGATGACGAGGTTTGGGGCAACAGAATATCTTCTCTTCCTTCCGATTGTTCTAGTCTTTTCACCCTTGTCGGCTTCGACGCACCAGTGGGGTTGCTGACTCTTCTCTTCCTTCCGATTGTTCTTGTCCTTTCACCCCAGCCCGGGTCACCGGGGATGACCGAGACAGCCGCCTTCTCTTCCTTCCGATTGTTCTTGTCCTTTCACCCACCGCATCCGCTGTTGGGTCCCCCAGCCGCTCGCCACCTTCTCTTCCTTCCGATTGTTTTTGTCCTTTCACCAGAGCAGGGTGACGGCATGGCCGAGGGTCACTAAGTACCTTCTCTTCCTTCCGATTGTTCTTGTCCTTTCACCGATCGGCCAGCGACCACAACCAGTTGTCCAGCCTCGCCTTCTGTAATGCTCCCCGTTTGTCAAGACACTTTTCCTGGTGCTGAGAGTGAGTCATCCTACGCAGCCGCTTGTGCCGTCTCCTGCTCGCCGAGCATCGCCTCGAACTCCCGCGGGCTCCGATAGCCCAGAGCCGAATGCACGTCGCGCTCGTTGTACTCCACCGTGATCCAGTGGCGGATCGCCGCCCGCGCGTCCTCCAGGCTCGTGCACGCCCGCAGCCAGAGCAGCTCTTCTTTGATCGTCCGCATCAGGCGTTCTGTCTCGGCATTGCCCTTGGGATTGTCGTCGCTGGTGAAGACCTGCTCGATCCCCAAGACGCTCATGGCGGCCATGAAGCCAGTCGCGGTGGGCTGGCTCCTGTTGTCGGAGACCAGCTTCAAGCCGGCTCCCCGGACCCCGTTCGGGAATTCGGCTTGGACCGCCTGGGCCAGCGCGGCCTCCCACTCCTGCCGGCGGCTGCGGAGAGCCAGGTCCCAGCCGACGATCTTCTTCGTGTACCAGTCCAGGACCACGACCAGGTACGCCCAACCCAGCGCCGGGATCAGGCACGTCGTCATGTCGATCCCCCAGAACTGCCGGGGACGCGTGGCCGTCGGCTTCGCCCTCGGCGTCCGGGTCGCCGCATGGCGCGTCCGTTTCACGGTCAAGCCCGCTTCCCGCATCAGCCGATACACCCGCTTCTTGTTGACCGGGAGGCCCTCCCGATACCGCAGCCAGGCCCACACGCGCCGGTAGCCCCAGAAGGGATGAGCTTCCGTGATCGGGCGGATCCGCGCCAGGAGCGCCTCATCGGCGGGATTCGGCCCCGCCGTCGGCACCGGCCGCTCGTGCCGGGCGGCCTAGGAGCCGCTGCGGCTGAGCCCGATCAGCCGACAGGCCGCCGCCGCCGACCACCCGGCCTCGCGCAACGCGTCCACCAGGATCACCCGCCTCCCGACCAACTCGTCCGTTTGTTTTACCAGCTCAATGGCCACGGCTTGCTTGCCGATGAGCCGCTGGAGCTTCTCGATCTCCCGCTTGAGAGCCTCCTCACTCGCAGGGAGTCCGTTGGTCAAGGCCCGCTTGCCCCCTTCCAGGAAGCGATCCCGCCACTGGTCGGATTGGGTCTGGGCCATCTGGTGCTCCCGACAGATCTCCGCGACCGGCTTGGCCCCTTTGATTCCTTCCAGGACAATGGCCCGTTGCTCTTCCGCAGTCCAGTGACGCCCCTTCATGTTGGACACCTCCTCGTTGAGTGATCCAATCCCTTACCACTCACTCTCCAAAGTGTCCACTCCTTCAGGGGAGCAGTATATCTTCACCGTGGACACACCCATCATCTTCGCATTTCACGGCTATCCCTGGCTGATTCATCGATTGACGCACCGCCGCACCAACCACAAGAACCTCCACGTGCGAGGCTACAAAGAAGAGGGTACGACCACCACCCCGTTTGATATGGCCGTCTTGAACGACATCGATCGATTCCATCTGGTTTCGGACGTGATCGACCGCGTGCCCAAGCTGGGGTCCCGCGCCGCCTATGTCCAGCAGGCGATGCGGGACAAGCTGATCGAGCACAAGCACTACATTGCCGAATACGGGGAAGACATGCCCGAGATTCGCACGTGGACATGGAGCCGGAATGCCTAAGCCAGCGGGCTCGTACGCCGATCAAGAGGACCCCTCGAGGCGACCTCAAAACGATCGCCTGATCGTTCGAGTATAAGGAGGTTGCATGGGATCGCCGACCGTTGTCTTCCTGCTGGATGTGGACAATACGCTGCTGGATAACGATCGGGTCACGGCAGATCTGAAAGACCATCTGAAGCAGGAAGTCGGCCATGACCGGGGGCAATTGTATTGGACCATCTTCGAGCAGTTGCGAGCTGAACTGGGGTATGCCGACTACCTGGGTGCGCTGCAGCGTTATCGCATGGAACACCCTCGCGATCCGCACCTCTTGACTGTATCTCGGTTCCTGGTGAACTACCCCTTCGCCGATCGCTTGTTTCCCGGCACGCTCGACGTCATCACACATCTCAAACAATGGGGAAAGGTGGTCATTCTTTCAGATGGCGATGTCGTCTTCCAGCCACGGAAGATTGAGCAATCGGGGTTGTACGAGATCGTCGATGAAAACGTGCTCTTGTATATTCACAAGGAGCAGGAGCTGGACGACGTCGAACGTCGCTACCCAGCCGATCACTACGTGGTGGTCGACGACAAGCTTCGGATTCTCGCTGCGATCAAGACCCGCTGGCGATCCCGGGTGACCACCGTGTTTCCGCGTCAAGGGCACTATGCGCGAGATCCCCAGACATTGGCCCGCTTTCCGCCGGCAGACCTGAACATCGAGTGTATCGGTGACTTGCTGAGCTATGAGCTACAAGAATTACTGCAGGTTCCAAGAGCGAAATTCCTCTGATCCGGTCACTACTCCATTGGCTCACAGAGGCCACAGCCGTCTCTACAATAATGCTGAAGCTAGCACTGCGTCCCAATGACTCATCTGTGTCATTCCAGGACACCAAGTGAGCGAATCTGAGTGTTGCCGCGGTATAGAAATACACTGCGGCGAGGACATTCAACTTGGTCACACCCTGCTTCTAGTTGTCCGTCGCGGTTGTAGGCACATACTGGCTCACGTTGGTCTGAAGTGGTCCCGCCGCTCAACGCTTCCGTCGAACTGATTCAGGAATGCCGACAGCCTCACAGATGGAGCAGCCAGTGCCCCAGTAATTGGTCGCTGTGATTTCGCGGTCAGAATTGATCCAGCACTTGTTTTTTCTTAGTGCGGTATTCTTCATCCGTGATCAGTCCCTGATTCTTCAATCGCTTGAGGGTCTGCAACTGTTCCTCAAGAGATAGCTTTGCCGGTGACGTTCGGTTCGGCGAAGAAGACGAGTCGCTACCAGCGGGAGCACTCCGCGCAGCGGGTAAGAATGCGGGCTCACCGAGCAGCAGCGGCTTGTAGGCGATGGTGAGCGAGGGCAGAGTTGTGAAAAAGAGCCGACGGGAGGAGCCCTGCTCTTCCGCGACGGTTTGGTGCTCGCCGGGGGCAAACTCATAAAAGGGGCCGGCTTCGGTCCGCAGTGGATCTTGCCACAACAGCTCGCGGACACCCGGCATGGTGACCGCGAACCGATAATTGGCCAAGACAAAATGCAGGAACTCCCCATTCACGAACCATCCGCCTGTCGTGACCTCCGTCATGACATCCGACGGATGTCGGCTCAAGGCAAAGATGACCTTCTCATCCGGACGCGCTTGCGCGAAAACCCGGCTGAGCGTTGCGCCAAGATACTCAGTCTCGTCGTCCGAGAAAGCCTGTTCCACTGCCCCCTTGGTCGTGAAGAAGAGAAACCCCTCGTTCCGCCGCTGGACGCGGATGCTCCTTAGAATGACTTTCCAGTCCTCAGGACTCAAGAGGAAGGGATGCGTGAAGGCCAGGTGCCCGCTTGGATGAGGGGCAGCTTGTAACCTGACGATACGGTCATGGTCCTCGCACAAGCCGCAGCCCATTCGAGTGGGAGGCGTGGAACTCTGGCAGGCTTGCGCAAGCAGCCCTATCAGGCAGAACGAGAGGAGGAACACAACTTTCCTCCCCGCGCCTTCTCGATACCGTCGTACCACTTATTCCTCCTTGCACGCAGGGCGCCAGGGTGCTTCCGTCCAGTAGCCTTTGACGAGATAGTCTCTCAACGTCTGGTCAGCCGGTCGACACACTTCTTCTTTCTGCATCATCTGCACAGTATCGACCATCCAGAAGAATGCATCGCCGGGCAACGTCGCCATAAATCCCAATACGGCGGCAGCAGTGTACAAAATCATGATGGCCACCTCCTTCGTTAATTCACCCCGGTACTCTGGAACGAACGATGGTCCTGCGCTAATGCTGTTGTGCCCAGTGGCATCGCCCTCTCACATAGGGATTGAGGGATCGGGGCATGTCAGAGAGAAGGCCCTCACTGGTGGCACGCTCGTAAAAAACATAGTCTTCTTCAAGCCAGCGGCGGCGCATGGCTGCCATCCGACCGGATTCCTCGAGCTGAAACAGCACATCGTTGACGAGCCACTGCAGACGAAAGCTGTTCTCGGACATGACCACCGTAAAGAGTTCGCGGTTCAGCAAGAACGGCTGTCCGTTCTCCAGGACGAGCGGCTGCCAATTCTTCATCCTCCGCTCCCTCCTCAAGATATAGTCCAAGATCGGTTGTGTTCCCAGAATGACATCAACGGCAGGATCACGAAATTGCAGAGCTGCGGCCAGGGTATCGCACAGCAGAAGGCGAATGCCTTTAAGATTGGCTTCTGCGTACAGGTGAGGCGATCTCCCCTCTTGTACCGCTACGATCAACCCAGTTAGCGCCCCCTTGCGTGCAACGAGGGAGTCCCCGCCTTCCACTGGCCGAGAAAGAGCGGCGCGCACCTGCTCAACCACCTCCGGCCGCCGCGTGATCCCGGTGATGCCCGCATCATAATAATAGGGGGTGGAATATCCAAGGCCAGACGCTGTGAGGTGTGGCACGTTGTAAGACACCGCCGATACGAACAAGTCCAGCTGTCCCTCGGTTAACAGCCTGAACAGATCCCGGAAATGAACCATGTGCGGAACTGCAATCACCGGGGGATCTCCGCAGTGTCTGGACAAGGCCCTGGTGATCTCTTGGACTAGCTCGATGTCCAGGCCGGTCACCCAGGGACCCTGGTCGTTCCAGATCACTGGGAAGACAAACGGTGGAAACGCTTCGACTGCAATTCCAACCTGCAACCGCCGGTGCCGACAGATCACATCGAGCTCATCTGGCAGATCGGGGACCACCGACCGGACAAGTTGGGCAGCATCCATGGGCAAGCCACATCCTTGAAGCAGGCACCCCATCACGAGTGTGAAAATGGACGCCCACGCCCGGCTTCCCGTTCTGCCCATGCGTGCTACTCCACGAGCGCCCAACTCTTGCGCGATGTGTGACAACTCCTTCCTTCCGATTGGCTCAGAAGAAAAACCCGGTGGTGAAGAGCAATTGCCGCTCGTTTCCCCCTTGTCCCTCGAAATCGACTCCATAGACGAAGTACCCGAGTGTCAACTCCAATGTGATGCTGTGTCCGACCGGAAAGCGGACCCCGACATCTGCTCCGTACAGATAAGTCGGCACTCGTTTCCCCGGTCCCGCGAGGACCGCTCCACCTATTAAGCCCACAAAGGGAACTGCCCGATCTTCGAGAGGACCGAAGAGCAGATGTCGGAGCAGCCGGTTGATCGGCATCCCGCTGGGAAAATCAAGGATGTCGAGAAAGTTGTTCCACCGTGGATTCAGATAAACCGAATGGAGATCAGCTTTCAGCTCTTTCGAGGCAAATCCGAAGTACTGATAGGTCGCACCTACCTCGAAATTTCCGAAGCTGAGGGCTGTGAAACCCGCTTGCAGACCAACCTCTCGACCATTCGGGGTGAAGGTTTGGCGTAGTGCGATGTCGACGTTGAACGGTCGCATCGGGAGGACTTCGAGCCTCCTCTCCTGCCCTGTCGCAGTCATCGGGAGGAGCAGGGAGAAGAATCCCGCCAGCGGCACCGCGAGCCAGATCGAATAAGGCAGGACAGATCCCGACCGCCCTTGTTCGCTTACTGTGTTGTCCATTTCGAATGGCCAGTCGAACCCGACGAGTCTGGTCCGGCTTGGCAAATCCCTTTCACTTGTGCTCACTCCTTTTTCTGCCGAGGAGTTGTGCTCAGGGCCAAGGTTCAGTCCTTACATGCAGGCTGACGGATGAACTATCATTGGTTCTCGATTGCCTATTTGTCCGGTCCGCGGCTCAACACACGCACGTAGGCCAGTACGTCCCGCATCTCTTGTTTGGACAGCCATCTCTTGAAGCTACGCATTGCCGTCCCTGACCGACCTTCCTGGATCGTGTGAAGCAGTTCCGCATCCGATTTAGCCCCTGCTCGACTCAGAGGTATAGTCGGCCGCTGGCGGAGTCAGCAATGGCCCCATTGGTCCCGTCCCTTTGCCGTCTGACCCATGACAGCTCAAACAGTGCTTCTCAAAGACCACCTTGCCCTTGATAGGATCGCCGGCAAACTTCTCAATGGATTTCTCTTCCGAGTGCGTGACGGCTCCTGTCATACCATCCACGTCAACGAGGACGTGGGCTCCTTCGGAGGTAATGACTTCCACTTCCCAAACCAGCTTGCCTTTCTTGTGCACAACGTCCAATTCATGCACTCGCCCAGGCACGTGATCGACGGCAGCCTGAATCGCTTGCTCAATCGCAACTTTTGGCTGTTGGCCATTCCTCTGCGTCTTCTTCTGGACCGCCACCTCCGGTTCTTTCGGGACTCCTTCGCGTGGCTCTTGCGCCTCGGAGACACCCGGTGCAGTAATGGCGAGCAGGATGCCGATGAACAGCGCCCCCCTTCGAACCGTGTTCATATCCATCTCCTTTTGTTCGAGGTCGACCATCTTCCTTGTGGTTTGATTCTCAGAAGGCAAAATCAAGGCCGACGAGTGTGGTTTGCCCGTACCAATTCTCGCCGTTAACTCCCACTCCCTTGTCCTTGTACCAGTTGTATTCGGCGTGCACCGCCAGATCGGTTCGCGCAGACTGGTGAATGTAGTAGCGGATCATGGCCGTGTGGGAATCCACATCGTTATAGGAGCCTGTTGCACAAACCCCTTGACACCTAGGCAATTATATGTATACTGTCTTCCCGAGTCATGACCGAAGGGAGGATGCGATGGGCTACAACTTTCTGCCGTGTGAGCGCGAGCAACTGTATCTGATGCCGCCGGCGTTGCAGGATTGGCTGCCGGAGGGCGATCTGGCCTGGTTCATCCTGGATGCGGTGGCCCAGATGGATCTGACGAAGATCGAGCGGACGTACCGAGCCGATGGCTGGGGCCAAGCGGCCTACGAGCCGGCCATGATGGTGGCGCTGCTGCTGTATGCGTACTGCCTGGGGGAGCGCTCCAGCCGCCGGATCGAACGGCTGTGCGAGCGGGATGTGGCCTTTCGGGTGCTCGCGGCCAATCAGCGGCCCGATCACACCACGATCGCCCGATTCCGGCAGACCCATGAGGCCGCGTTGGCCGCCCTGTTTACGCAGGTGCTGACGCTGTGTGCGGCGGCGGGGTTGGTGAAGGTCGGGGTGGTGGCCCTGGATGGCACGAAGATCAAGGCCGACGCGGCGCTGGCAGCGAATCGGACCGCCGAGACGATTGCGGCGGAGGTGACGCGGATGCTGACCGAGGCTCAGGCCACCGATGCCGCCGAGGATCGGCTGTACGGACCGGAGCAGCGGGGCGACGAACTGCCGGAGGCGTTGCGGGATCGGCGGAGCCGACTGGCCCGGTTGAAGGCGTGCCAGGCACGGTTGACGCAGGCGGCGGCCGAGGCGACCGCGCAGCAGCAGGCCAAGCTTGAGGCCCGCCAGGCCGAGGAAGCCGCCACCGGGCAGAAGAAGCGGGGCCGCAAGCCGAAGGCGGCCGAAGCGGCAGCGGATGCCACGGCCAAGGCGAACGTGACAGACCCGGACAGTCGCATCATGAAGACCCAGGCCGGGTACGTGCAAGGCTACAATGCCCAAGCGGTCGTGACGGAGGCGCAGATCATCGTGGCGGCCGCCGTCACGCAGGAGGCGAACGATGTCCGGCAACTGCATCCGATGCTGACGCAGGCGCAGGAGAATCTGCAGGCCATCGAGCACCCGCAGGCCATCAAGACCGCCCTGGCAGATGCCGGCTATTGCAGCGAGGCCAACCTGACGGAGGCCGATCCCGCCGGACCTGAGTTGCTGATCGCGCCGAACCAAGATTGGAAACAGCGCAAGGCGCTGCGGGAGCAGCCACCGCCACGAGGCCGCTGTCCGAAGGGGCTGACGGCCCGCGACCGCATGGAGCGCACGCTGCTGACGCAGCGCGGACGTCGTCTGTACACGCAGCGCGGCCAGACGGTGGAGCCGGTATTCGGCCAGATCAAGAGCACCCGTGGCTGTGATCGCTTCATGCGCCGTGGCCGCCAAGCCTGTGACGGCGAGTGGAAGCTGCTCTGCGCCACGCATAACTTGTTGAAGCTCTGGCGGAGTGGGAAGGCGGCCTGGACCGGTCGGCGCAGGGGCAGCGAACCGCGACGGCTTGGCCGGGGAAGCGGAAAGAAGACAAGGGGATGACTCTCTCAAAGGCCACGCTCCCTCGCGGTCTCGGCAGCGAGAAGCCCACATGGGAGCGAAGCGAATCAATGTCTGGTGACCAGAGGGCTCGATCATGAGTTTGAGCAACAGGCTCATAGGACTTCGCAAATGCGGGATCTCCCTGCCGGCTGTTCCGGATCAGGTCATACCGATAGGAGAGGAGCCAACCGGGTGAGTTAATGATGGGCATGACTGTCGGATACCAATCCAACTGTACAAAGGCCCCGTTCCATGAAGCGTTCTGAAAATTCGGGAGCCCTTGCGCATTCAAACCGCCTGGCGCTTGCGTGCTGATCAGATTGCTGCTGTCGACCGCATGCATAAAGGCACCGAATAGATTCCACTGGCCGTCAAAGGTGAGGCTCATGTCTGCTCCGACCCTGGTGAAAGGTTCCCCCTGGGTCGCGGTCCCTGGCACAGGACAGCCTGTCGTCACAGTCCCTCCGCCAGCGGATGCCGGACAGCGCGTCGGGGCAGTCCCTGCTACCACGAACGCGCCGATCCGTTGGCCGGTTACGATGCCGTAGCCACCGAAGGATTGCGTCACATGCCCATAGAAATAGGC
The DNA here is from genome assembly GCF_965152595.1 of Nitrospira sp. Kam-Ns4a. Classification (NCBI taxonomy): domain Bacteria; kingdom Pseudomonadati; phylum Nitrospirota; class Nitrospiria; order Nitrospirales; family Nitrospiraceae; genus Nitrospira; species Nitrospira sp. Kam-Ns4a. The sequence goes on from NZ_OZ224218.1 coordinate 186,220, forward strand.
GCTGCGGCCGAACCCTCCTGAGTCATTGGAGAAAGATCCTCCGTTCGTGGTGAGGATCGACGCGGAATACCGAAGATAGCCGCCGGTCGGATCAGTCTTGATAATCCCGCTCAGCTCAAGCCCCGGCTGGTTGTCCCCGATTCCCAAGGCGTTTGCATTGGCATAGGCCCTCGTCGAAAGTCCCCCGAGTGGTCCCCCCTGATAGGGCGTCCCCGAGATGTAGTGATACATCACAAACGGGGTGTTGAGCGTCGGGCTCCGCTTTTCGCTGAATGGCACATCCAACTCAAACTTGCCCACCTTCATATTCAACCAATAGGTGTTGTTCGAGCCACCCAGGAACCGCTCGAGGTTCATCAGCCGCACGAAGGCGGATTCCAGATTGTTGTCTGTCAGGCTGGATTCGGTCCCGAACCCGGCCTCCTTTAAACCGGGCGTATAGACCACGCCGAACGCAATGTTCCGGTGCAGGGTGCCGAAACTCAAAATATCCAGCCCGGTGAAGCCGAATCCGCTGCTCGCCAAGGCCTGCCCACCCGCCCGAACGTTCGCCGCTTGGTAGCCGATCGTGGTCCGGAACGAGACCGGCCAGAATCCCATCGTGATACCTTCATACGTGGGGAGGTCGCCATCTGTGCCCAGTTGATAGCCCTGATCGCGAAAGAGATTGCCGAAGTCATTGAGTTTCGGGAATCCGGGAACATGGCACACATTACAAGCGAAGTTGTACTTGCGCGCGAAGGCCGGAATGGCATTCGCCTTCGGGACGAGCGCGCTCAATTCATAGCTGACAAATGCGAAGAGCGCGAGCAGCCCGACAATTACACTCCTGTAGCAGAGTTTTCTCTTGCTGGGATCCATAGCTAGAACCTCCTTCCGTGGGCAACCTTTTCGACGTGGCGCCAGGCTGAGGAAGCGCGGCACCCCTCGATGCGCATCGTCGGGAGCGCGACTACTCGATCGTGACCTTCCGGACAGGGAACTCGAAGTGGACGTCGACCGTTTCCTTTGGCTTCACCTCAATTTCCTGCCGGATCACGTGTGGATGATCATAGGTCGGTCGCGCCACGTCCATCCGGACGATCTTGTATCCCTCATGCCATCCCACTAAGGTGTACTTGCCGGGCGGCACTCCGCTGATCTCGAACTTGCCCTCCGCATCGGTGACCGCAAAATACGGATGATGAAATCCCGCCCAATAAGCGTTCATGTGGGAGTGGATATCTAATGCTCCCCGTTTGTCAAGACACTTTTTCTGGTGCTGAGAGTGAGTCATCCTACGCAGCCGCTTGTGCCGTCTCCTGCTCGCCGAGCATCGCCTCGAACTCCCGCGGGCTCCGATAGCCCAGAGCCGAATGCACGTCGCGCTCGTGGTCCTCCACCGTGATCCAGTGGCGGATCGCCGCCCGCGCGTCCTCCAGGCTCGTGAACTCCCGCAGCCAGAGCAGCTCTTCTTTGATCGTCCGCATCAGGCGTTCTGTCTCGGCATGGCCCTTGGGATTGTCGTAGCTGGTGAAGACCTGCTCGATCCCCAAGACGCTCATGGCGGCCATGAAGCCAGTCGCGGTGGGCTGGCTCCCGTTGTCGGAGACCAGCTTCAAGCCGGCTCCCCGGACCCCGTTCGGGCATGCGGCTTGGACCGCCTGGGCCAGCGCGGCCTCCCACTCCTGCCGGCGGCTGCGGAGAGCCAGGTCCCAGCCGACGATCTTCTTCGTGTACCAGTCCAGGACCACGACCAGGTACGCCCAGCCCAGGGTGGGGATCAGGAACTTCGTCATGTCGATGCCCCAATACTGCCGGGGCCGAGTGGCCTTCGGCTTCGCCCTGGGCGTCCGCGTCGCCGCATGGCGCGTCCGTTTCACGGTCAAGCCCGCTTCCCGCATCAGCCGAGTCCACCCGCTTCTTGTTGACCGGGAGGCCCTCCCGATCCCGCAGCCAGGCCCACACGCGCCGGTAGCCCCAGAAGGGATGGGCCTGGCTGATCGGCCGGATCCGCGCCAGCAGCGCCTCATCAGAGGGATTCGGCCCGGCCGCCTGGACCGGCCGCTCGTGCCGGGCGGCATAGTAGCCGCTGCGGCTGAGCCCGATCAGCCGACAGGCCGCCGCCGCCGACCACCCGGCCTCGCGCCACGCGTCCACCAGGATCACCGCCTCCCGACCAACTCGTCCGTTTTTTTGGCTCTTCAGGCTTTCGTGTGGGTTGGATAGAGATCCAATCCTCCACAATGGAAGTAGATCGCGGTCTTGAAGTGCTCGACGTTGCGGAAGCCGCGGGCGGTCTTCTTGACCCACTGGATCGTGGCATTGACCGCTTCCAGCCCCGCGTTGGTGAGCCGATGCCTCAGATACGTCAACACATTCGGAAGATGGCGCCGGATCAGGTGGGCGACGGCGGCCATTGGGCGCAGCCGACTGTGCGTGGCGCGCCAGAACCAGCGCGCAAAGCACTGCTGGGCGGCACCACAGTAGGTATAGTCCCAGAACTGCCGGAAGCGCTCCTTGAGGGTCCAGGCCCGTGCCCCCGTGAGGTCGCTGCGCGGCCAGAGGCGGAACGTGGCCCGCTGCTCGGCCGTCATGTCCTTGGGACGCATGAGCCAGAGGTCCGTGGTCCCTGTCAGTCGGTCATCGCCCCTTAGCTTCAGGGCCCGATGCTCTGTGCGGCGGACCCGGTCCACAGCCTCGTGGAGATGTTTGGCCACATGGAACTTGTCGAAGACGAGTTTGGCCTCGGCCCCATCCAGGTGAGCCCGGGTCGACTGGATGTAGGGCTCCCACATATCCATCGCGATGGCCGCAATCCCTTCCCGTTGCTCCGGGGTCAGCGTGCCCCAGAACCCATCCAAGCTCTCCTGCTTGCGGTCCTCAGCCAGGTAGCGGACGCGGCTGCGTTCCAGATCCGCCACCACCGTGAGGTACCGATGCCCCTTGGCAATGGCCTTCTCGTCGACGCCCAGGTGCGCGACGACGTCCCGGGTGCGACGGCGGAGCCCCCGCGCGACGGCTCGTTCCGTGATGCCCCAGGCCTCGTCCCACGTGATGCGCAGCAGCCCGGCCGCCCCTTTCACCGAACACTCCTGGAGCAGCTCAATGGCCAGGCGCTCGAACCAGGCGGTGAACTGACTGCCGGGCTCCGCCCAGGGCACCGCGATCTGCCTGACTCCATGGGTCGGACCGCTCACGCGGGGGAGGTCCGCCTGGATCCACGTCGTGAACTGGCAGGGACTCCAGATGCCGCCACCGGCGACGCCTCCGATCGTAGCCCGGGACCGGCTCCCGACACTCCGGGCCGGGAGAGGGACCCGGCCCCGCCTCCACGGTGACGGTCACCGGCTGCCCCTTCACATCCAGTTCCACGTTGGCCACGGTCCACGGGGCCTGCAGCCCCAGCACGGCTTGAGAGCGTTCGAAGTCACGCATCGCTCGGGTCCTCCTTCCGAGGAGCCAAGCATAGCGCAAGAGGGTTCAGTTACCCACACAATTTCCTGAAGAGCCGACTTTCAAGAGCACCAGCGCCTGCCAATTCACCACCGGGACCTGACAGTCCAGGACAGCCACCGTTGGCACGTCTCGAAACACCATCTCCGCCCACTGTTGCGGCAACACGATCAACTGGACGGGGATCGCCCGTTCGCCAACGTGGATCTCCATCCGGAACACGCCGCGGAGGGGATCATCCGGATCGCCCGGTTGGTACGTGGCCTCCAGCCGGGAGGCGAGGAGGGTGGGATTCGCGGTCCCCATCGCGACAGCCAGATCAATATCGCGCGTGGCGCGCACCACCCCCCCAGGCTGAGACGGCAAAGCCGCCGACCAGCGCGTAGGACCGGACGAGGCCCTGTTCTCGGGCCCGGTTGAGACGGTCCAGGGTTTCAATCAGCGCTTGGCGGAACACGCGCGCGTGAGCTCAAGACAGAAGTCGGACAGCTCGAAGGCCATCTGGAGCCGCTCCTCAGGCTTCATGCGCCGAGCCTCCTCAATCTTTCTATCAGCAAGCCACCGACTGAGTCGGCTCGGCCGCCTGCCGCGATCGGGAATCTGAGGGGTGGACAGGCGGGTCATATCGAAAATGATACACAGGTTCCGGCATGGAAAGTACCCCGCAGCAAGCTGGGGGTCTGCAATAGTGGATGTTCCCGAATATCTCCAGGTCTTCCCGAGGAGAAGTCCAGATACCCAGTCGTGTTCAGCGCCAAGCGCAGAATGGCTCGCTTGACTCCTGCTCGAACCCATGGGTCTTGAACTTCAAGGCCCGACAGTGCTCCGTGACGATCCTCACGATCGGCTCGGGCACGCCGTCGGGCACATCCGCCCGAATCTCCAACGTCACTTCGACGCGGGAACCCACGAGCCCGGCCAGGTGCTGGACCACTTCCTCCGCGACGCGACCTGCGTCCCGCCCGATGCGGGTGGGTCTAACAGCACGGTGGCGTGGAACCGACGAGGAGGAGCGGAGACCGGAGGGGTGGGTGGCCCTTCACCCGGCTCTTGGACCTTTGTCGCGGCGCCGGATTCACCAGCGGGCTGCGACTGCGTCTCCGCTTGGCGTTCCCGTTCCGCCTGCATTTGGGCGAGGGCGACCTCTGGCTTCACAAGGAGGCTGCGCTCGTCGAGCGTGACCCGGACGCCCGGCCCCGTCTGCAACCCGACGTACGTTCGCTTCTGTTCGTCCCAGTGGTCGGCGTAGGCGAAGGTGTCCGTCTGCCACGTCAGGCGGGACAGGCCGTCCCGGATGGCGTCCGCCAGCACGGAGTCGTCGGACAACCGGGGGAGATAGAGATAGGTGGCGAAATCCTCGGCCAACTGTTTCGTGCCCACATGGTCACCGCGCCAGAGCGGAACGCGGTCGAGTTCGTGCCTCAAGCGCGGGCCGCCGAGCTGGACCAGCAACAGCTCCTCGTTCTTGAGCTTCTTCGAGGCGCGAACCGCGAGCGCCTCCTGGCCCTGCTGCCGGATCTCCTGCCATTCGACCGGCCCTTTCGGGTCGGGCTGTGTGGGAACCAGTAACCACTGATAGGCTTCCGGGATGCGCGCCTCGACGGTCTCGTCGGCGGTCCGGCACTTGGTTTCGGCCTGGCGGGACTGGAAGGCATCGAGGTTCAGGGACTCGCGCTCTTCCCAGATGGATTGCCACGCCAGGTACTGTCGCGTTGCCTGTTCCAGGTCCTTCAGCCGCCCGCCGTCGGCCGCCAGGAAGACCAACGTGTTCTTGTAGGTTCTCGGACTCGTGCCTCGGGAATCGAGCAGGGTGGCCGCTTCCCTGCGGGCGGGGCTCGCGGGGTCCCGGCCGGTGTGCGGGTGCTCCGGCGCGAGGACGTCTTCCTCGCGGAGCTGAGCGGCCCGATCCTCGGCCAAGCGAGTCACCGTCGGCTGGGTGGAGAACCAGAATCGCCTGCCGTCCACGTAGAGGTACGTGGCGCGATCCGTGAGACGACGAAGCGCGTCACCGAAAATGGCGGCGGTCTCACCCGGCTGGACGCATCCCAGCCGCACCTGCCGGTCGTCGATCCCGCGGTTCGCGGCCCGCTGGGTCGGCGCCGAGCCGAGGTAAATCGTCCGCGCCACCCGCCGGCAGGCCGAATAGCGGCCGAGGTTCGGGTTCTCGCGGTCGAGCGCGAGCGGCAAGGAGAGGGGGCCGTCCACGGGTACGTTCGCGGGCATGATGAGCAAGTTGCCATCCTGCCGCTCCCAGAGCGAGTGGATGACGGCGGCCATCAGACGCAAAACGCCGCGCGTCCGCTGGAACTTCTCCAGCGTCGACCAGTCGTTGTAGAGACGGTCGAACAACTCCGGATGGGATACGCGGACTTGATCCGCCGCTCGTAGCTTGCCTCGCGGCACTCGCCGGGGAAATCCTGCGGCTGGGTGCCATACATCTCCACGAAAGCTCTGGCCACCTGGTCCCGCTCGACAAAGAGCTTCGGATCGGTGATCGGTTGGAAGAGGCGCCGGCGGACAATCTCGAACCCTTCGTCAGGGCTGGCCGGCCGCCAGGAGGCCTCCACGCGACCGATGGCGTTCTTCAAGCGCGCGAGCGCCGCCCGGCCCCGCTCGCCCCCCACTTCGATGTCGGAAATCCGCTCGCGCCCTTCCTGCGGGCTGGGGCTCTCGGAGGCGGGGATGCTGACCACCAGGAGCGTCTTCTTCGCCGCCTTCGCGGCCTCGGTCAGCGCCTGGGCAAAGGTGAACTGGGTATCGAAGGTGCCCCCCGCCAAGCCTCCGTTGTCGTGAAGCTGGCGCGCGTAGGCGACCCATTCGTCAATCAGGATCAGGCAGGGCGAGTAGCGGTTGAAGAGTTCCCGCAAGGCGTCGCCGGGATTCGTGGCGGTCTCGTCGGCCTCCTTGACGAGCTGGTAGCCTTCCTTGCCGCCCAGTTGCTAGGCGATCTCGCCCCAGAGTGTGCGGATGACCGTTCCGTCGGGTTTCTTGTGTGCCTGGCCGGGAGAGATCTTGGTCCCGACAACCACCGCCCGCCGGACCCCCTTGGGCAGAGTCAGTCCGCGTTCCCGCAAGAGGTCTTCCACCCCAGGCAAGCTCGAAGCGCTCGCGCCGGAGAAGAGGTGATACAGCGCGAGCATCGAGTGCGTCTTGCCCCCGCCGAAGTTGGTCTGAAGTTCGACCACAGGGTCGCCGCCGTTACTGGCAAGGCGCTCGACGGCCCGGGTGAGCAGCTGCTTGAGGCCTTCCGTGAGGAACGTCCGGCGGAAGAACTCGGCAGGATCCTTGTACTCGTCCGATCCTTCTCCAAGGTAGACCTGCCAGAGGTCGGCCGCGAACTCGGCCTGCTGGTAGCGCCCGGAGGCCACATCGGGATGCGGCGTCACGATCTCGCGCCAGGGCTTGAGGTTCCCCGCGGGCTTGCCTTCCACGGGCGCGACGGCGGCCTTGCGGGCCTCGGACCTCCGCTGCTCCTCGAAGCGCAGGCGCAAGAGCTCCATCTTCTGTGCCGTAGATTGGAATGCTAAAGGAGCCTCATCTGTCCATCGTTGACGGTGAGAGCGAGCCCGACGCGGTTGTACGGTCTGCCGTGCTGGTCCGGGAATGCCCAGAGGTTGAACTTTCGATGTAGGCCGAATTGCTGGTTCCAGGGTGGCTGCTGCAGGTCGCGGCACCAGCGGACGATCATTTCTCCGAGTTCCTGCTTGGTTGCACGGGAAGAGCCGGCCACCAACACCATCTGGGTGGCGCCAAGGATCAGATCGCAGAGTTGCAGCAGGTCCTCGCCGGTGGAGTCGCGGAGCGTCAGGTCCAGACTCACCGAAGGGTACGGACGTCTATCCAGTTGACTGAGAAACCCATCCAGCTCTGCACGGTAGGGCAGGTAACTCTCGAAGTTGTCGGTCCATCCACAATCCGGGCGGGTTGCCCGGTCCTTGGCGTCGGAAAAGAAGTGAATGGTCAGGTCATCCAGATTGCGAGGGCCGAGGTGCCAGGCGATGCCTGCCTTGAGAGCCATCGCGGTAAAGCGGTTGTAGGCATGGAAGTCTTTGGTGAAGCGCCTGTGTTCGTGGCGCGGGCTGTGGCGATCCACCGCCAGGGCCGAGAAGCAGACACGGTCGCTCAGGTTGTTCTGGAAGCATCGTAGCCATTCCCGCGCCACGCGCGCTTTCGCGCCCCACGAACCGCCGAAGCTTCCCGGCAAGGCGGAAAAGTGAATTTCGCCGGAATAATGTTCACGCTTTCGGAAGTAATGGAGGACCGAGCGCACTTCGTCGAGGTGCAGCGTTTGAACGAAAAGCAAGCCGATCAAGAGCCAGCGCTTATTACCGGGAGCGCAAAATACTTGACGCCTTTCACTCAGCCGCATAGCGGACCGCAGGGTGATGGAAGAAGGATTGCACCACGGCCGGCATGCGCTGGGTGCTGCGAAGATAGCGACGGACGTTGACCGCCAGCTCATCTGCGTCCTGGGGCGGCCGACGGCCCAGCGCGTTGGTCTTGACGTCTTGGTTCAGATATTCGTCGGGATTCAGTTCCGGGCTGTAGGGTGGCAGGAAGAACAGACGCAGCCGATCGCGGTGACGGTGGAGCCACCGCTGGGTGACAGCCGCGGTATGCACGGGATGCCCATCCACAATCAGAAAGACCGGATGCCTCACGTGCCGGAGCAAGCGGTGGCAGAATCGGAGGAAGACTCGTGCGGTGAAGCGATGCCGGAACACCATAAAGTACAACCGGCCGCGATTGGTGATGGCCGAGATCATGTTGCAGCGAAAGCGCCGACCGGGGCCACGGATCACCGGGGTCTGGCCGCGCTTGCCCCAACTGGTCCCCGCCTGATGATCCGAGCGCAGCCCCATCTCATCACCCCAGTAGATCTGGGCCCCCGCGCGCTTGGCCGCTGCCCGAATTCGGGGGTACTCGACCTCCAGCCAGCGTCGCACCGCCTTCGGGTCCCGCTCGTAGGCCCGTCGCAGCGGCTTCTGCGGGGTGAAGCCCCAGGCCCGCAGGTAGCGACCGACGGTCCAGACCGACAGCCGAAGCCCGTACCGGCGCGCGATCAGCTCGCCGACCGCTTCGCGGGTCCACAAGTAGAACGGCAAGTGCATCTGCTCCGGACAGCAGTGGGTCAAGGTGCGGACGACCTGGGCCGCTTGCCAGCCCTTGAGCTGGCCGCCGCGCGGTCGGCCCCGGGGTCGCGCTTTCAGCGGGTGCCGGCCCCCCCGCGCATGGCGCTTCAACCAGGTGTACAGGGCTTGCCGACTGATGCCCAAGAGCCGACAGACTTCGGCCTTGGAGCGCCCCTGCTGCTTGACAGCGGCCACGGCCTTCTCGCGCAAGACTTCTTGAGCTTCGGGCGACAGGTGCCGCGCATCCCGGGTTCGAGCACGCATGGCCACGTGATAACCATCGCCCGTCAAATGTCAAGTATTTCATGCTCCTATTAATATTTGGTTCGCTCTCATCGTGGAAGACGGAGTATTCGGCGGTTCGTTTGGTCGGTTGGCCCCAGAGGTCTAGCATATCGCTTATCAGTTCGAGGCATTTACCAGCTTCTTGACCGCATCGAACAGAGGAGCGAGCCGCGTTGGGGGCTTCTGTATATCAATCTTGTCCATCGCTTCCGCGATCTTCCTCGGCTTATCGCGAGCCTCGCGGCTAATGTTGAGCCCGTCTTCCAGGCTTGGGGAGATGACGAAGACGGGGCCATCTTTCCCGGCTGCCTCTTTGATTCGCTGGTTCATCTGTTGCTCGGCCTTGTTCTCCCCTTCCTGCTTGGTGCGTTTCGCGGGATCGGCGATCTTCTGCGTTGGCCAGACGTCTGCGTCGTGGAGCACGACAAAAGGGATTTCAAGAGCCCGGCAGACGCGCGCCACGAGTTCGATCCCTGCTTTCCCACCGCAGTCCACGACGGCGAGTCCCTCGGCATCCGGATCGATGCCGAGTTTTTCGGCAAGCATGAGCGCGGCAATACGATCGCCAAACCCTTCGACCAGAAGCGCCCGGCTGGCAAAGAGCACCTCGTTCCGGGCCGCGTCGAAGCGGTTGCCGAGTTTGAAATTGTCCCTTGCTGTCTCAAGCGCAGCTCGCTGCTGATCTTGAACATAAGCCACGCTCGTCGGTCCTCCGCTCCGTCGAACCACTCTCAGCGCCTCAAAACGGTTGACATCGGCAAATATGGGAGAGTGCGTCGAGTAGATGACTTGACACTGTTTCTTCTCCGCCATCTCGCACAGCAACCCGTAGAAGTAGCGCTGGGCCTGCGGGTGCAAGTACATTTCCGGCTCTTCGATGACGATGGTGCCGAAATCGCCGCCGAGTTGCCGAAAAGCTTCGAAAATGCCGACCACCATGGCGCTTTGAATCCCCAGGCCCAGTTCCTCGCCAGGGACCGCCAATCCGGACTCGCGATATTCCAGCCGGAGCGAGTTGAAAGGGTTGGCGGGGTCTGCAAACCCGAACGCGATGTCCACGGCTTGCGTTGCCTGGCTTCCGAGGAAGCCCAACATCCGTTTGGCCGTCTCGGCGACCGTCTTTTCAATTTCCTTGACCTGTTCCGTGCGCAGCGTGTCCATCGCCGCTTCGTATTTGGCCTTGAAGTCGTGCTGTGCCGAGAATTCCTTTCGCGCCTTCTGAAAAAGGCGACCGAGGATCGATCCGCGTACGCTGGGCAGGTGCTGGGCCAAGCTGCGCCGGTGGTCCACGAACAGGATGCGGGCGTGGTCGCGCAGCTCCGTCCCCACCCTGAGCGGGCTGAACTGCGTTTTCTGGCCCTTCTGCGGCTGGCCGACCGCCACGTTCGGCACCTGGTCCTTGTCGTCGAGCGGTTCGAGGTCCGCGTGCAGGTCGCCCGCTTCGCCCCACTTGCCGGTCTTCTTGTACGGCTTGCAAGTCAGCCGTAGAGCGGTGACCTTGTGCTCCGTGGAGTGCTTATCCCGATAGATATAGGGCGGGTCGAACTCCACGCGAATTTCAATGTCCCGATCTGTCTCGAAGTTGGTGAAGTCTTGGGGAATACGGAAACTTCGCATACTCGGCCACGCTTCGCCCAAAACGACATCCAGCGCGCGCAACAGCGAGGTTTTACCGGATCCGTTCGGCCCGACAAAGGCGCTGAGGGATTCCAGCGGCACATCCACATCCGCAAGGCTGCGATAATTGCGAACGCGCAGGCGAGTAAGGCGGGTCGCCTTTTCCACCGGTGCTGCTTCGGGCGGCGGAGGTTTCGGCAGCATCACAACTCCCCCTTGAAGGCGCGGTCGAGGATGGCAGGCAGGAGCGCGTCGAGCTCGGCGGCGGTTTCGGCCTGGGTCTTCTTGAGGCTGTCCACCTTCGCTTGGAGATCGTCCAGATACGCTACGATCCGGCGTTGCTCGGTCATCGGCGGGACTCGACATGGAATGCCGCCGACAATCGCAGAGTTGACACCCTGCCGGGTCGCACCCCTAATCTTCTCGTCCAGGTACGCCTCAACCTCTGACGATGCTCGAATGGTCCAATGCACGTAGCGAGGCTCTACACGAGACTTGTCGAGAGCTACCCGGATTATGTGATAATTAATCAGCCACCCTTCGCACTCGCGCGGCACCACGCAACAACGACCCACTGTACCCATTCGAGCAAACAGGATATCCCCAGCTCCAATCGCGTAGCGGTCAAGCTGCCTCGCCTTTTCCTCGGAGACGTACTTAAGATTGCCCAGTCTGAGTCCACTGTACTGCACATTTCCAATCGTGAGGACAGGAACGCCTGATTCGATAAAATCCCCTGAGCCAAGTTGTTCCCCGAATGGGCCAGTCTGGATCCCGTCACCATTTCGTTCGAGCCACGAATCAAGCTGTGTGACGGGAGCGTTGACCCCCGAGAGAACCCGACGTGCCATCGTCTGAACCAGAACATCAGTCTCCTCCACCGCCTGACGGCGGAGGTCACGCGCCTCTTCGATCTGGGCGGCGAGGGCTTCAATTCGCGCCACGATCCGCCGCTGTTCGGCGAGTGGAGGGAGAGGGATTGCGAGAGCGAGAAAGCGCTCCTCCTGCAAGCGAACACGGTTGGTGGTTCCTTCGCTCGCCTGCTTGCACATGTCTACAAATTCTGGCGTACGGCTCATCCAGCCAAGAAACGGCGGTAAAAGCTTGGTCACGTCAACGGCGAAAAGTGGGAAATCGTTTGAGACAATTGTTCCATCCAGTTCTTCCGGGACAAGTCCTATGGCGCCATTTCGTGCGTCGATTCGTGACAGGACAAACTGACCAGCCCTCGCGACAAATCTTCTGGCACCAGCCATTTCTGAACCCAGCACTGTTCTGCGCTCAACAACGCCCTTCCCCCACAACTTGACTGTGATCTCACGATATTCGGTATGAGGTTCAAGAACCGTTGTTTCCTCACTCCGCCGCAGCACCTCCCCCAGCCTCACCATCGGCCATTTCGTGGTCATGGCGTGCCGTCCCCCGGAACTGGCTCATTGCGTCTGACGGAAATGGAATTGGGTTTTAGCGACATGGCTAACTGCTTGACAGTGAAGCACATAGACCAGGAATTGCACCGGAATTGCACGCGCGTGCAATCGGGCGTGCAATTCCTGGCGGGCCCTCCCAGCGATCCGCTACGGCTTATCACGTGACCCCTCTTGTCCCTGTGGGAGAGCGAACCACCGAGCGCCTCGCGTCTTTCCCTCGACGCGCACCCGGCCTTCGGCACGCAGATCATCGAGGAGAACCTGGATAGCACGACGGCCGAGTGCCGGGAGCACCTGCTGAAGTTCAGCCATCGCGCAGCCTTCGGGATAGGCGCCCCCGATGTGCTTGACGAGCAGCGCCTTGTTCGCCTCGCGATCCAATCCCCGTCTGCGCGTGTACACGCCGGCCTTGCCGAGAAACCGATAGAACCGGCGCGAGAGCAGGTAGCGGACGCCCCGGCCTCGGCCGACCCGCTCGATGACGCCTTGGTCGAGCAGCGGCTCGATCCGCGGTTTCAGGTGATCGGGCACCGGCTGCTCCCGGTGTACAAGGTCCAGGACGAGGAAGTCCTCGGTCGCGAAAGCGGCCAGGCGCTCGCGGCCGATCTCTTCGAGGAAGCGGAGAAACTCAGGGTCCTGGATCTGGCCGTGCAAGGTGACCCAGACGGAATGTTCGCTCGTGCGGGAGAAATCCGGAAGCGGCTTGCTCTGCTGGATACAGGTCCGGTAGATGAGGTCGAAGCCCTGTCCGGCGCGCTCGACCAGCCCGCACTTGCCGAGCACCTCGGCGATGCGGCGGTTGCGCGGGTTCTGTTCCCAGAGGAGGTTCCGCTCGTCGATCCCCGGGGGAAACCCGCCCGGGCTCACGATCTCGATCCGTCGCGGATATTGGCGCACGAAGACCGAGCCGCCACGGCGATAGTCGCGGTGGCTTACGGCGTTGAGCAGGGCCTCGCGCACGGCGCGTTCATCGAAGGTCGGCACGTCCCAGACGAAGAGCCCCTGCTGAAAGTGCTGAAGGTCGTTGCGCAAGTTGACGGCCTGCCACACTTCATCGAGCACGGGGAGAAAGCCCCGCCGGAACTCCCGGCGATCGGCGGCCGGCCCTGGCGCCTCATTCGATCGGTACTCGAAGATCACCTCGGCCTGGCCGAGGAACCGGCCCAGGGCTTCCCGCGTACCGAGCAGAATGAGGGCCGCATAAGTGAGCTGCCCGCCGATGATCAGTTCGGCATCCGCCAGAAGGCGCTCGACGGGTCGGGTGGCGATCCCCTGGACAGGCGTCTTCCGCTCCCAAAGGCGGCGCAGCAGTTCGATGGCCTCTGAATCGAGGTCCGACAGGCTCGCCCCGGGGCAGATCTCCGCCGAAAAGTCGGGCCCGGTCTCGTTGTGGATTTGCCGCAGCCGGTCGTCGGACATGGGCACCAAGGCATCGCCCGCCCGCATCCAGAACGTGCCGTTGTCCTGCCAGGCCGTTCCCGGGAGGCTTGGCGGCACATGCACGATCAACAGCCGCCGCCCCTCGTGGCGGTACTCCTCGATGGCAATGTGGTGTCCAAGACGCTCGAAGAGACCCGCTTCCGTGCGTCCCGGCTCGGAGAATGCCTTTGTGCCCACAACCCGGCGGGGGCGCTTGTCAGTGACGCCGAGCACGATGCGTCCGCCACCTTCGTTGGCGATGGCGACGCAGTATTTCACCAAGTCGTCGAAGTGAAACCCACCCGAGGCCGCTTTGAACTCGACGCGGCCTCCCTCGGGACTGTCGAGCAGGGCGTGAAATTGCTCGGCGTTCACGGCGCCCCCTGCTTCAGCAGCGTCTGGATGTTGGCCATGATCTCCATGATCCGCCGCTCTTTTTCCAGGATGCTGGCGGCGAGCTGCTCCGGCGGCAGGTGGGTGATGTCTTCCTTGGCGCGGGGGTTCTTGCGGTCGAGGTTACAATTGTTGGCGAGAACCTCCGCGGCCGGAACCTTCCAGGCGCGCTCGTTTTCCTCGCGCTTGTTCCACCAGGCGATGAGCGGTGCGAACTCCTCGAACTGGAGCGGCTGGGTCTTGGTGTAGTTCTTGCGGCCCTCGGGCAGCGGATGTTCGTAGTACCAGATCTCTTCGGTGGGTCCGGAGCGGTCGAAGAACAGCACGTTGGTCGGGATGCTGGTATAGGGCGAAAAGACGCCGTTCGGCAGGCGGACGATGGTGTGGAGGTTGAAGTCCTTGAGGAGTTCCTCCTTGATGCGCGCGGCGACCCCGTCGCCGAAGAGCGTGCCGTTGGGCACCACTACTGCGGCGCGTCCGGGCTTGGGCGGGCGCTTGAGTTTGCGCATGATGAGCTGCAGAAAGAGCAGCGCGGTTTCCGTGGTCTGCTTGTCTTCGGGAAAGTTGCCGAGAATGCCCCGCTCCTCCTCGCCGCCGAAGGGCGGGTTGGTGATGATCACGTCCACCCGATCCTTGTCGCCGATCTCGCGCAGGGGAAACCGCAGGGCGTTGAGCGGGTCGATGTTGGGCGTCTCGACGCCGTGCAAAAGCAGGTTCATCTGGCAGAGGAGATACGGGAGGGGCTTGGCCTCGATCCCGAAGAGCGTGTCCCGTTGAAGCCGGCGGTAGTCCTCCGCCTTCTTGCACTGCTTTTTCAGGTGTTCGAAGGCTTCGGCCAGAAACCCGCCGGTGCCGCAAGCCGGGTCGAGCACGGTTTCGCCCAGGCGCGGGTCGGTCACCTGGACGATGAATTTCACCAGCGGGCGTGGCGTGTAGAACTCGCCGTTCTCGCCGGCGGCATCGCGCATCTCCTTGAGCATGGACTCGTAGAGATGGCCCAAGGTGTAGATCTCTTCGGTGGAGGTGAAGTGGATCTGGTTCACTTTGTTCAGGATGTCCCGCAGCAGATAGCCGCTCTGCATCCGGTTGACCGTGCCCTGGAAGACGGTGCGGATCACGTCGCGCCGGTCGCCGCCGTTCGCGCCCTGCAGAGCACGCAGATAGGCGAAGAGCCCCGGGCCCTTCTTGCCGTTCGGCAGGATCGCCTCTTCCTGATTGATGAAGGCGGTGAGGGCGTCGCCCGTGATGCCGTCGGGCTTGGCGGCCCAGTCGCGCCAGCGGTAGGGCGGCTCGATGGCGGGCCGAAAGCGCTTGCCCTCGAGCTTGGCCTCAGCCTCCCGCACCTGCTCCAGGTCGTCCAGGAACTTGAGGAACAGGATCCAGGTGAGCATCGGCAACCGGTCGAGGTCGGTGGTGAGCCCCTTGTCCTTGCGCATGATGTCGCGGCAGGACTTGATGAGGCTCGCGAGCGCCTGGGCTGTGGTGGCGGGAGCGCTTGGTTTCTTCTTGGTCCGTGCCATGCTCAGGCGGCCTCCTCGTACAACAGGTTTTGCAGGTCTTCGAGCGCGGCGCGAAGTGCATCCGCTCCGCCGAATTTGCTCGCGATCTCGAGTACGTTGCCGTGGCTCGCGATGGGCGGCACTTTGAGGATCTCCGGCACTTTGAACTGGGCGGTGCCGTGCTCGATGTATTTGTCGAGGATCTCGTTCAAAATCTGGCGCGCTTCGGGCTGAAAGCGTTCGAAGAAGTCCCGGCGACCTTTGCGCAGCCGCTCGGCTCGCTCGCGGCGGGTGCGAAGGGGCGCGCTCCATGCGACGAAACACAAAAGATCGAACGGGTCGGCCTCCGGCTGGCCGACGTTCTCAGCGAGCTGCTCCAAGGTGACGCCGCGCTCTTCCAGCGCGGCGATGACAGCGGCGCGTTCTTGAGCGTCAGTCCAACGTCCGCGCAGCTCGGCCGCGGAGGTCCAGAGGCTCCGCACCTTGGCGGCGGCATAGTCGGTGAACTTGATCACGCGGAGCTGCTTGCCGTCGGCGTCAAGCTCGTACACCACATGGGCCGCGATTTCCACCGCGCCGCCGTCCACATAGTACTTGCGGAAGACAGACTCGTCCGTGCCCTTCCTGACCGGGGATGGCGAAGTGTCGGTGGCCTCGGGGTAGGGCTCGAGCGGCGGCGGGATGGGGCGATCCACCGGCGTTTCGGTCGGCGGCTCGATGGGCTCGCCGTCGAAATCCGGGTCGGCGAAGAGCCGCGTGGCACTGCCGGTGTAATCGAGAATAGAGAACCAGAGCTTCCCGTAATCGGCGCGCACCCGGGTCCCGCGGCCGATGATCTGCTTGAACTCGGTCATCGAATTGATGACGCGGGCGATGGCGATGTTCTTGCATGTCGGGACATCCACGCCGGTGGTGAGGAGCTTCGAGGTGGTGACGACGACAGGCGTCTGGGTTTCGATCTCTTGAAAGCGGCTCAGATAACCACGCCCGATGTCGCCTTCATCGGCCACGATCCGCACGACATAGTCCGGATGCTTCTGGGCAAGCTCCGCGCAGGCGTTGTTGATCGCGCCGCGCATCTCGTCAGCATGTTCCTGATCCACGCAGAAGACGATGGTCTTGGCGTAGGGGTCCGACGACTTGAGAAACCCGGCGATGCTGTTGGCGATCGCCTCGGTGCGGGCGCGCAGCGCGACGACCCGCTCGAAGTCCGGCGTTTGATACTCCTCGTCCGGAATCGGCCGGCCGTAGCGGTCGAGTTCGTCCTTGGAAGGGCGCCAGCCGGTGGCGTCCACATCGGTGACGATGCGGTGCACTCGGTAGGGAGCCAGGAAGCCGTCTTCGATCCCTTGCCGCAGGCTATAGGTATACACCGGGTTGCCGAAGTACGCGTAGGTGTCGCGGTTATCCTCGCGCAGCGGCGTGGCCGTCATGCCTAACTGATAGGCCAGCGCGAAGTATTCGAGGATCTCGCGCCAGTTGCTCTCGTCGCGGGCGCTCCCGCGATGGCATTCGTCCACGATGACCAGGTCGAAAAAGCCGGGGTCGTAGTCTCGATAGAGACCGGGGCGGCGTTCATCGCGGGCGATCGCCTGATAGGTGGCGAAATACATTTCGCGGCTCTTGACCGCCTCACCCTGGATTTTCCAGCGCGCGTCGCCAAACGGGGCGAACTGTTTGTCCTTCGGATCGTCCACCAGCACGCTGCGATCGGAGAGATAGAGAATGCGGGGCTTCCTCGGTTCACCGGTGCGATTCCACCTCGTGCTCCAGAGCTTCCAGCAGATATGGAACGCCACGTCCGTCTTGCCGGTGCCGGTGGCCATGGTAACCAATACCCGGCGTTGCCCACTCAAGATGGCGCACACGACCCGATTGACCGCGATCTCTTGGTAGTAGCGCAAGGGCTTGCCGGATACAGGGAGGCTCGGCGCGAGGTAACGTTGGAGCTGCTCGTCACTCATCAGTCCGAGGTGAGGTTGCAGGCGCGTCCAGAGTTCGTCCGGCGAGGGGAATTGATCCAGACGCGATTCCTTGCCGGTCAGGAAGTCGAACTCCACGATGCCCTGGCCATTGGTCGAATAGGCGAATTTCAGGTCGAGGATTTGCGCGTATTCTTTGGCTTGCTGCAGGCCGTCGGCGGGGTTCTTATGAGAAGCCTTGGCTTCCACGACGGCGAGCATCACGTTGGGACAGTACCGCAAGAGGTAATCGGCCCGCTTCTGCGGTCCGCGGCGTGTCTTGGAGCCGGCAACGAGGATGCGCCCGTCGGTGAAGGTGCGTTGTTCGTTGATCTGGTCGTCGGTCCAGCCCGCCGCATAGAGCCTTGGTAAGACATATCTGCGGCAAGTATCGGCTTCGGTACTCATCTGCATTCCGCCTCTAAGGAAACAGTTGGCTGCCCATGTCAGAGACTTTAAACGGCGCCATAAGGCGCCCGGAAGCGGTCCGCACCAGCGGTACAACCTCCAGCCTGTCTGCCTGCGACGCACAGGCAGGGCATTCGTCGCTCACGTCGTAGACCCGGTCGGACCCCATCTGCTCGCGCATCACGTCCAGTTTCGACACCACCTTTTGGAGCACCGATCCCTCACGGGTGCTCTGCGCCACCAGGTTGAGGTCTTCGATCTCCTCCGGCGTCAGCATCGGCAGTTCCGGAGCCACGTCCACGGGAACCTCGGCCCCGCGCTTGAGAAGTTTTTCCTCCCGGAGGCGATTCTCCAGACGCTCGCGGCGGCGCGCGATGATCGAGGTGTGGACAGCGAGCAACGGGTCGAACAGATAGGCCAGGCTGAGGCGACGGGCCTCGGAGGCGAGCCGAAACTGCGCGCCATCGCCGTCGGAGCTGAACGGCGTCCCTTGCGTGACGATCTCAAGGGTGAGCTCGCGGTCCCGGTAGAGGAGATCGCTCCCCAAGCGACCGGACGCGTCCCTGTAGATCACCTCTACCACGGTCGAGCCGTGCCACTTGACATCCACGATGGTCACCAGGCGGTCGGGCAGGATGCCCTGGACCGTCGCGCCTCGGGTCAGGTCTTCCAGTCGGGCCATCGGGCTCGCTCCGCCTTTCTTGATCGGTCATGGCCTCGGTGTTCACTCATCGCGTCGTCCTGGAGAGAGGCGGAGGCATGGGTTCCCGCTTGCCGTTCTCCCAGTGGTTCACGGTGTTTGACCGCGTACCGCCCGCTCGCCCCCCCAGCTGGACTTCGAACTCCGCGTTCCCTCCGATCGCCGACTTCGGCTGCTTCCGTTCAGGCGAACGCGACACGCGCGAGTCCGTCCTGGTCGTGAGGGCTGAGACGCTGACGGGCCATCAGCATGACGGATGGCGATGGTGCCGCTTCCCCGCCCCCTCACTTCGCCTGGCTCCGCCCCAACGATGACTGCCGACGTCCAAACACATGGGCCTCGATTAAGAAAATCGTCCTTCCCCAGCACGCGTCGCCCCACGTCCCGCATCAGGCTGTGCAGGTTGTCTATCGGACAGTGAGGAGGAACCCCTTGTCGGGGTCCTCGTCGACCAGCCGCGTCCTGCTCTGTCTGAGAACCTCGTCGAGATCGGCCGCAACCACGTGGCGTGGCCGTTCACCAGACCACCGGTCTTCCCGCAGCTTCACGACTTCGCGCCACGCTTTCTCGGGTCGCTTCGCCAGGTCAGTCCTCTCCTCGATCCGGTTGATATTCGCGAATGCGGTCGGCCTGGACCACCCAGAGCTTGCCGGTGATCTCGTGCTTCGCCAGTCCATCAGCAAGTGTGCGACAGCAGGCCCAGAGCTCTTCTCCCCGGCTCTCGCCACAGGCTTGCGCATGGGCTACAGCCTTGTCGATGTCCCGCGCCGCGTCGCAGGCTTTCTCCAGGTCCTTCTTGGTGACCTCTCCCTCTTCATCGGTGTGGATGACGAGGACCTCGGACTGTTTGAAGCCGAACTCCTTGGTCTTCCACAGGTACTCGCCGATGGCATCGGCGTACACGTTCTTCTCGACTATGATGAAGAGCACCGGTCGGACGCCGAGCTGCTTGTAGACCTTTCGGCCACGTTCCAGCCGGTCGGGGCGGCGTCATCCTTGACCAGGTGCTGCGTCGGTGTTTCCGAGGGTCTCCGCCCGGGGATCTCCAGCAGGTCCTTGTCGCAGGCAATGACGGCCACGGCCACGCGAGGGACTCCCTTGCTTTACCGGCGAACCGCCCCCGGTCCGATACCCTCCAGAACAACTTGCCGGAAGGTGTCCGCGTCTCCAAAGCGGCGGACGGCGTCGAGAATCTCGATTCCCGCTAGCCGTCCCTCGGCGTCATACTCCATCGCGATCCCTTCGCCGATCTCCTTGGTCGTGACCGTTCCCTCGCGGAAGGTGATGCTCAGGGCATCTACCTCGCCATCGTAGCGAACTTTCATGGCCCTGCCTCCTCTTCAGAAGTAGTACGTATACACGGTGATGACGACGATTTCCTGCTCTTCCTCTACAAAGATCGGACGAACTCGTTTGGTGGCATAGACGACTCCGTTCCATTCCCGATTAAACGGAAAGTCCTTTGCACATTCAAGCCGGCTTGCCATGGCGGCTTTCCAGGTGGAGTTGCGAATCGTCTGCTCCACCTCCACAACGGTGAATCCACGGCGCTCCGTGTATTGCTGGGCATGGGCAGACAACCGTATCGGTTTCATCGCACATCCACGTCGAAGGCCTGCGAGGTGTCGTTGCCGAAGATGTCGATCCCCTTGACGAGGATGCGGTACGTGCCCAGCTTCTCAGAGGTGTGCGGGTCGGAAGTGATCGGAAGCTTGCGCTCCTTGTCATCGTCGACACGCCCCATCCGGGATCGGTGTATACCAGACCGCCGCGGATGTGTCGAGCAATCGGTCCAGTTCCTGCCGCAGCACGGCCCGGCCCGTCCTTCAATCTGGTTTGGAGAGGGAGACAGGTTAGGCGTTGAGAACGGTCCGCAGGCGATTCGCGACGCTGCCACCCTCGTTGCCGCTCCCCTCCGGCTGCGTGGCGGGCAGCCCGAGCCCAGGCGCGCCGCCGCGGGTCTCACTCTCCACGATGCGCGCGTCGCCTTCGCGCCGCGCCCACTCTGTCGCCCGTCCGTCCTGGCGCAAGCCAAGCGCATCGAGTCGCTTGCCAACCGCTACCGCAAACAGCCCCAACTGCTGGCCGATCCTCGTCTGGTTGCCCCACAGATGCCGATCCTGCAACCTGATCGGGTGTGCACGGCCGCCCAGGGCGACTTTGCTGAGTCGGTCGGCTTCCTGGTTCCGCTTACGCGGAATCCAGCACAGCTCGACCGTCCCGATCGCCTGAATCAGCCGCCGCGCCTGCTGCGCTAACTGCCACAGCGTCGGACTGTTGACAGACCAGTCGCCGCTGAGTTGGTTGATCACCAGTTGGCTGTCGCCGTGGACGATGAGATGCCGGCACCCCCGCTCGGCCGCGGCATCCAGCACCGCGAGGAGCGCGTGATACTCCGCCTCGTTGTTGGTGCCAAATCCGATCCCCCGGCTGATCTCGAGGCGTTGCCCATCCGGCGCCATCAGCAGGGCCCCAATCCCGCGCGGCCCGGGATTGGTCGGCTCCGCCGCCCCATCGAACCACCCGCGCCATGCCTGGCTCTCCGCCTGCCGGCGCCGTTCCTCCGCCTGCCGCTGCGCCTCCCGCGTCCGAATCCGATGCTGCACACACTGCTCGAAGGACGGCATCTTGGCCGCCCGGCTGGCTCGTTCCAAGACCCGCTCCAGCGCCGCTTCGAGCGGCAGCCGTTCCGCCTGCGCGCTGCGCTGCGCCTTCGCGCGCTCCTTGCGAGACGCGGCCGCGAGCAGACGTTCGAGTTGGCTGCTCTCGCACGAATCGACCGAGCCTTCCTCTTGCGATGTGTGCTGCACTAGCTCCATTCCGCCTCCCCTTGGCATGAGCCGCCGCGTTCATCGGCCCCGCCATCAGACAATTGTTCCGCTCGGACCGGCCGAATCGTCGCCGGCAGCTCCTCGCCCCAAGCAAGATTGACGGGAATCGGCGGGAGCCACTTGAGCCGCACGTCCCGGCGCCCCGTCCCCACCCGGTATGTGTGCCAGTGCGCCCGGCGTATGTGCCCGCGTGGCCTCGCCCGCTCGCCAGCCGTCCCGCCCGCGTCGCCTTCCGCCCCCGCCTCCTCCATCGCCCGGCGCAGGGCCGCTCCCAGCCGCACGCCGACATCCCACATGCGCAGCCCGGATGCGGGAAACAGCCGCACGCCTTGCCGCCGCGTCCGGACCGGCTCCGGATTGCCCGGCCGCCCCGCCCGGCCCGCAATGTCCGGATCATCGGCGCAGAGATACAAGATCAGCGACAGGATCGGCGACACCGCCCGCGCCAGATGATTCGGATCGAACAGATCGTCCGGAGCCTCGATCCCGCGCTCCCGCGCCCGCACTTGGGCGCTGCGCACGAAACGCAGGAGTGCGTCTGCTATGGTCCCTTCACCTAACAGCAGGGGAATCGATAGCAGCCCATCACGAGGATCGAGCGCCCGCTCCGGTTCCGGCGCCGTATCGAGCAGCAACCGTAATTCGTCGACAGACCCCGGACCCGACGCCGGCGCGAGATCCCAATCCAAATGCAGCCACACGCCATGGATCGGCCGTTGCTCGCGCCCTAGGGTCCAGCACAACCCCGGCGTCTCCAGATACACACACCACTCGGGCAGCCGATACAACAGACTGCGCGGCAGCTCGCTTTCCAGCTCGGTAGTAATGAGATCCGCGTACAAGGTGGGATCGAACCGGTAAATGCCGCGCGTCATCCGCCACGCGCCGAGCGCGCCGATGATGGCGATATGATGCGCACGGTCGAAGGGAATAGCGTCCTCTCCGCGCGAGACGATCGCCGCCGCGCCGTGCAACGGCACATAGCACCAGTCCGGCCACCCCGGCAATCCCCGCCCACGCTGCTCCCGCAGGCGGTCCAATGCTTGCCAGGCGTCCGGATACGCCTGGCTCACAACGCGGAAAATCGCTTGCGCGCGATGGCTGTCCCCGGTGCCCATCTTGCCAAGGACTTCACTATCGCCGCCACCAGATTGGAACGGTAGCGACGCCCGCGATTAGCGATCCGCGCTTTCGGCGCCTGGCACCACGCTTTGGCCGCTCTCCAGCGCTGGCTCGCTCGGCGGCTGCGCCTCCGCCGGCTGCACCGGCGCTCCTTTCGGCTTCGGCGCCCGCTTCTTCGCCGCAGCCTTGGCTCGGCGCGTCGGCTTCCCCATCCGCGTCCTCTTCCGCCCCACACTCTTCCGCGCCATCTTGCTTTTCTTCGCCATCGCTCCCTCCTCTCGTTCCCGCACGGCGGAAACGCTTCCGCCCGCATTCGCCCGATCCGCCCGGTGGCGTCACAGAACCCGATCGCCGACCGGTCCGATGGACCGGTCAACTCAGCGCCAGCCGCTCCTCCTACTTATGCGTGTGATGACGATGCGGCCCCGACCACCCCACGCCAGCAGCCGATCACGTCGGCCACCGGTTCGCCGCCAACCGGGTGTTGTACGCCTCGTGCGAGAGCACCTCAAGAATCTGGAGCCCGGCAGCCTGGATGCGGGCCAGCAGCCGATACCGCCAGCCCAACGGAATCGACACGAGATCGCGCCGACCCATGGCCGTCAGCCGCTTGCCCTTGAAGGCGAGGTAGGACTCGCCGCGTTCGAGGGCGGCGATCACCGCCAGCGCTTTTTCCGCTACCGCGCGGGGACAGTGCGCCAAGGAAACGGGCGCCGCGGCAAGGCGCCCCTCCCAGGCCTGCTTTTCCGCCACCCGAGCGGCCTGCTGGGCCTGGCGGTCAGCACAGCGATGACACCAGCGCCCTTTGCCACGGTGTCCGCACGCAAACCGTTTCTTTCGACTTGCCATCGCTCCTGTTCGCTCCGTCCGATCTCACGGCTTGCGCCGACGATGCGCCCCCGTGCCCCGTCGAGGACCGCGATGCCGCGGCACAGAGACCCGACTTCCCGGGCCTCTTGCGGCTCGCTCGGCTCCGAGGTCTGCACGAGAAGAGACCCCGCCTCGTTCAGCTGCCCATCTCCGCCTCGGTGCCACGCCCGCCAGCGCCCGCCGTCCCGCCCGGTTGCTGCCCCAGTTCACCCGGCGCCGGAAGTCCCTCGCCCCAGGCGAACCTGACCGGCCCCGCCAGCCATGCCTTGCGCCGCCCCGTCCTGGTCCCTGGCCCCTTCCCAGTCCTTCTGCCAGAGCACCCGGTGTCGGTCCCCATGCCGCCGCGCTCGCGTCGCTGCGGCTCGATGGCCACCACCGCTCCATCTGTCCCCGATTAGCGGCCCGCCCCGTTGGCAGCACGCATCACGGCGAGGCCCGCCTCCACCAAACCCACCACCGCCATCCCCACCAGCGTCATCAGTTCGGCCGGTGACGCGACGGCTGGCTTCCTCTCCTCTGGCACCCACTCCTCCACTGGCGTCCGCAACTGCGATCGGATCTTCGCAAACCAGTCGGCTATGCGTTGACCGGGCTCGCGTCCCGGCTGCGCCTCCGCCGGTTGCGCCAGCGTGTCAGTCGGCTTCGGCACCCCCGACTGCGCCACGGTCGTCACCCGGCGTGTCGGCTTTCCCACCGGCGTTGTGTGTCGCTCTGCCCGCTTCCGCTCACTCGTCCGTTTCGGCTTCTTCGCCATCGCTCCTTCCCTCCTTTTCCGCCGCAGTGGCGTTCCACGGCCCGATCGGCAACCGGTTCAATGGATCAGTCGGCTCGCCGCCTGATCGCCTCACTTGCGCCCACGGCGCGCAGCCGGTCGACCTTCCTGTTCGCCGTCTCCTTCTCTTCCTTCCGACATCCGGAATCCGGCCGTTCAGCGGGTTGGCCGCGACAAGACTGGCCCGGTCCGTTGCGGAGGCACTGGCCCGGCTGGCTGCGACTGGACCGGCGCCTGCTCCAGCACCCGCTGCACCCGCCCAATCAGCGCCTCCAGCGCCCCTTCCCGCGCCAGCCCCGGTACCTCCCAACTCACACTGTCCAGCACCTCGCCCGTCTCGACCAGCAGCACATCCACGCCCATTTGCCAAAGCCCTGACTCCCCGTCTCCTCGCTGCGAGCCGGGTCCGCTTCCTCGTTGCGGGCGAGGTCCACGCTCGGGCTGCGGACTGGGCTCGTACCCTCGCTGCGCCGTTGGCCGCACCAGGACCGTCGCGCCCCATTCCCGGCCCACGGCCACCTGCCGGTCGTCTGCGACCGCGCCTGCATACTGCCGCACCCGCTCCCGCTCGATGGCCTCTCGCATGGCCGGCGTCAAGGACACCACCCGCCCCTGCCGTGATGTCACGACCTCCACGAGCGCCTGCTGCAGTCGCCGTTCCCAGCGCACCTGCTCTGGCTCCGGCAGCCCCTGCCAGGGCATGAGGCCGACGACGAGATTCCGGGGCCATCGGTCGGCCACGATCACCGGCTGCCGCATCAGCCGTTCCCACGCCTCCGCCGACACCCGCTCCCGGCGATCCGCAATCTGCACCCCCAGCCGCCAGACTCCTACCTGCACCTCCGTCGCCTCCCCGGCTTGCCCGGCCCCCGACCGAGCCGGCAGCGGGACCGACCCGGCCGGCAGCGGGAGCCGATCCAACCGCAAACTCTTCCGCCCGTCCGCCTCCACCACATACCGCATCCAGTCGCCCCCTCGCACCCGGAGCCCCACCTCCGCCTCCGTCACCGGTTTCCACCCTCGCTCCTGGCGATTCGGTTCGACCACCTCCTCCGCCCCTCGGACGAGATGACCCGAGGGCACAATGCCGCCCAGCATATACAAACAGTCTTTGCTAAATTTCGCCCAGAGCTCCAAGCTCTTGGCATCCCAAAACCACAGGGCCGGCGTGACGATCAACCCAGCCGGACAGATGAGCGCCGCCAGCAGATGCGATCGGACTGGCGCTACCTCCGCCGCCTCGCCAACCCAGTGCTGGCGCCGGCGTCGTCCCACGGTCCGCTCGATCGGCTCCTGGACCGCCACCGTCCACCCGAGTCCGTCCGCATGTGCAATCACGGTCACCACTGGCTGCCCTACCACCTGCTCCGCGAGGACTGTCTCCTCCGTCACCGTCTCGCCTGTCGGCACTTTGGACAGGACGATCGGACAGCCTGTCAGCAAGCCGATGAGCCCTATGCTGCATCCCATCAGCCCGATTCGTCGTCCCCATCGTTCCAGGGGACTCTGAGTCCTTCTTCTACCGGCGGCCAGCCCGCTCCCCGCGCTGGTGGCCGGGCCACCCCCCGCGTCGGTGGCCGGGCCACCACCCGCGCTGGTGGCTGGCCCGTCCCCCTTTGCAGGGGTTGGAACAGGACGGAACAGGCTGATCGGGGACTCCCCGGGCGCCGCTATCGTTCCCCGCCACGGGGCTCCCATCCGCTGTTGTCCACGCCACCCCCACGCCAGCCCCATCGCGTCTTCACCCGGTCTCGCTGCTCGTCAGTGGCCAGCCTCTCCACTGCGGGCTGCATCGACCCCCGCACGACCGGTCGCCCCCGCCCGCTTCTCCTCTTCCCGTCCGAGCCGATCAAACGCCTTCTCGGCGTTCTTGCGGACAAACTCCCGCATCTGGCTATTGAGCTCCTTGGCCTGCAGCAACGCCTCTTGCATCTCCTGGAGAGAAATCTTCGCCAACACATAATAGGTCCCGGTCTTCTCGTCCTTCCAGCGATCCACTGACCGCACTCCCGAAAGCGTCCCAGCGGCGAAGGTCTTGACCGCCCGCTCGATGTGCTGCTCCTCGGTGGATTGAGCCAGGTCGCCGGCCGTTGTCGAGGCCGCATAATCCCGCATCAGATAGGCCATGTACGTCTCGATCGCTCTCTGAATGTCGGCGCGGGCGCGGGTCTCTGCAGCCTCCCAGGCTAACGGCTCATTTCTCACCCCCGTGACAATCCCAACGCCATACAACACTTTGGCGTCCTTGCCGTTGTAGATGCCAGCCCCTTTCGTGACCCACGCCGGCGGCCCGCCACAGCCTGCCAACACGATGACCCCAAGCAGCAGCCCCATGTTTCCCAGCCGATTCCATGTCCTGTGATTCCCGGGTCCGGTCTGTCTGCTCATCGTCGTTCCCTCCTTGCTCCTGCTTCCGATTCCCACCTTCACGCCCGCTTCGCGGTCTGCTCCGTGGCCTCCCGCAGACACGCTTCGATCTGCGCCCGCGGTCCCCACGCCAACGGTTCCACCAGGCCCCACGGCAGATCGGGGTCCGTCCACCCATGATGGCGGGTTTCTCGCGCCAGCAGCGCCTCCAGCTCCCGCAGGTGTCCCACCGTCAGCCACTTCCAGGCTGACGGCGTCAGCGCTCCCACCCCGGTCTCGGTCATCCACTCGATCGGCACCAGTGGTCGTCCCCACACCAGCCAGTCGTCCGTATCCATGCGCTGCCAGACCTCTTCCCAGGAGACCCCCATCGCCCGCATCAGTGCCTCACAGGCTTCCCACTGCCGCCGCGTCGCCTCCCGCTTGGCTGCCGGCCAGCATGCGGTCAGCCGCCACACCAGCCCCCGGCGATCCGCCAGCCACCCCGGCTCGTCCTGCTTGTCCCTCTGCCTGTCCGATCGGCTCATCGCTGCTCCCTCCCGTTTTGCTGCTGACGTTGCGGCTCCCCCTGATCGAGATTCTCCGGTCGGCTCACCAGGACCTGGTCCGTTCTGGTGCATTCCGTGCTCCGTCAGGATGCCCCATCTGAGGTTCCTCCCATCCGAGTGTTCTGCTCCAGGTTCCCCCACCCGGGTCAGTCCTGACCCCATCCGGGTCTCCGTCCCACTGGCCTCCTGTGATCCAGGATCGGCGCGTCTGGTGTCATTCGTGACGCCTCGCCCCCGACCGATTGCATCACCCTCGCGTTCCCCCGACTGACTTCCCCGTCCGGGTTTCCCCAGCCGACTGACTCTCCCCGGATGACCCCACCTGGATGACTCCATCCGGGGGACTCCCCCAGCCGTGTTCTGCTCCCGGTTCTGCGTTCCGTTCTGATGTTCATCGTTCCTGGTCTGGTATCTATACGAAGTATAGATACTATGTTGTCACAACCACTTGTCACGCGAACACAGTTCGTGTTGAGCCCGCTTTTCTAGCCTAACCCCTGGAATTTCCGTCTCTTTTCGCCGTTCACCTCGTGAAAATTGTGTCACGAGCGTGTCACAACGCACATAGGCTCGTTTTCAGCAGATCCGAGGGGGTCCCAGGGGTCGGTGGCGGTGGGGGAATGCTCGCCAGAATATGACAGACAGGGAGCCTGATCGAATCAATCGGAAAGAAGAGCAGGGATGGATCAGTGGTTCTCGCTCCGCTTGCCGGCGCATGACGACGATGCGGACTTGATCCGGGCCTGGCTCCAGACCCTGCCGCCGCGCCGCCGCGGCCCGCAGCTGCGGCGACTGGTTGCGACGGCGTTGCGGTACACCGGCCTGAGCCGACAGATGCCTCAGCGCCCCCGGCCCTCAGCCGGACCGGGGGTGAGCCGGTTCAGCGCTCTGCCCGGCTCGCGAGATCCGGGGTTAGCCACGACGGGGCCGGCGGAGCCCCGCCGCGCCCGTCCGGCCCGGCTCAGCCCAGGAGCCCCGGGCCCGCCGCCAGCCCAGGCGGCCTCCCCTTCACTCCGCCCCGCCCCAGTCCCGCTGGCGGGGTCGCTCGACACGGCTGACCCCACGACGCGGGTGTTGGAGCACTTACTGACCCAGGGGTTGCTCGTGACGTTTGCCGCCGCTCCCGCCGCCGAGGAGCCGGCCAGCGGTTCCGCTTCGTCTCGATCCACCCCACGCCGACATCGGAACGGATGAGGACACACGGGACACGACCCGGAACGCTCGAAAGGAGGAGAAGCATGTCGGATACTCACTCGTCACCACCTGCTGCGTTGGATTCCCCCACCGGCCGCCGCCCGCGCCGAGCTCATGGAGGAGGACCCGGCTCGACCGGCGGCGGCAGAACCGCCCCCAGCCTCGCGGTCGGGCTGGACGTGGGCTATGCGTATCTCAAAGTGCTCACGAGTCGAGGCGAGCGCTGGCTCTTGCCGACCGCCGTGGCGCCGGTGGATTTAGACGATGCCCTGTGGACCGGACCGTCCGCAGTACCCGCCCCGGCGGGAGACCCTCCGGCTTCGTTCCCCACCCGCGTGCGTCTCCCGGATGGGGCGGCCTATGTGTTGGGGGACGCGGCCATCTGGTCCGGCCGTCGCCTGCTCGATCATCTCCGCTGGGACCAGTGGTGGCAGTCGATTCCCTATCAGGCGCTGCTGCGGGCCGTGGCGGCCGTCCTGCCGCCGCGGGCCGTGGTCGTCACGGGGTTACCGCTCCATCTGGCGCTGGCCGACTCGGCGCGCGCCGCCGTCGCGGCCTGTCTCACCAGCCTCCTCCGGGCTCAGACCGTCTCGTTTGTTCCACAAGGCATTGCCGCCGCCCTCGCGTTAGAGGCGCTCCAGAGCCAGGAGCAAGTGGCCGTGCTCGACATCGGCGGACGCACCACCGAGTTCGTCACCATCGTGCATGGGCAGATTCAGGTCTCCCGCTCCACCGGCATGCGGCTGGGCGTCGGCCCCATCTACGAAGCGGTCGCGGCGCAGTATCGGGCCTGCGGCGAGGGGGAGCTGGATGCCTATGTGGTCGAGCAAGCCGCGCGAGGGGACTGCCCGCTGCATCGGGTCCTGCCGGGGCTGACCCAGACGGCGTTGCTGGAACACCTCCGGGTAGCGGCGAAGGCGACCATCGGAACCATTCTGGCCAAGTGTCGCGAGTTGTGGGGCGACGGCCGGCGCCTCGATCGGGTCATCCTCTGTGGGGGTGGGGCCGCCTTGCTGGCCCCCTGGCTCACCGAGTGGCGGGCCGATCTGCAGGTGGCGCCGGATGCCCTGTGGTTGAACGCGCAGGGGTATCTCAGGGTCGCCCAGACTCTACTTGCGGCCGCGACGCCGCCGGCCTCGGCGGCGAGCCCGGCCCCGGAACGATCGGTCTGATGCGATGCGATCTCCACGCCGCACACACCATCTGACGCTGCGGCTTGATGCCCCGACGGTCCGTGCGTTACGCCGCCGCGCCCAGCAGGAGGGGCGGCCGCTTGCCGCGGTGGTCCGGGAGACCCTCGGGCGCGGCCTCCGGCCGCCAGCCGCGCCGCCAGGCGACGGGACCGCGTGCTCCCCGGTCGGCCGGGCCGACCTCCACGCCGTCGGCCGCGCCGACCCCGCGCGGTCGGCCGCGCCGACCTCCGCACCTGGTCGGCCCTGGAGGCGGCGCTGGTCCGGCTCTGGCGGCATCACCCGCCGGATGCGGCGACCCGACAGCGCTGGCTGCGCCGCTTCGCGGGCCTGTCCGTCTCCCAGCAGACGCGAGTGGAGGCTTGGGTGGAGGCTCGCCTGACGGCGTCCGCGTCACGGCCCCGGTCCGCCCGGCGGCTCGCGATCGACGCGCTGAGTGTCTTCGGCCTCCCGCAGGTCATCCTGCCGGCATTGATCCGGCTGGTCCAGCGCGTGCGCCATCGGCTCGTGATGCGGCGGGTGCGCGCGCACGCTGGCGACCGACCACGAGGTGAGCGATGAAACCCTGCCTACTGCTGCGTTCGCCGAGCCGGTCCCGGTGGCGACGGCGGAAACGGTCTATGTGGCAAATGATCCGGGAGGAGTGGCGGTTCTGGCTCACCCTGACTGGGGACTGTCTCGGGCTTGCCCTCGCCCTCCAGGTCGTGCTCGATGGGTTCCCCGAACGGGTGCGGTTGGCGAGCCGGCTCCTCCAGGCACCCCGGCACACCTGGACTGAACGCGATTGGCAAACATTGCGTCGGCTCCTCGGCTGAACCGGTCCGACCGGTGATGAGGGACTCGGCCCGGCCGGCTTCAAGGGAGCCGCTCAGCCGGCGGCGTGCGGGGCCGGCCCCCGATCGTCATACAGGGCCAACCACTGCGCCCGCTGCACCGCCTGCCGATACCCGTACCAGAATCCCACCACCGGCACCGTCACCATCACGAGCCAGTTCAGACAGGGCTCAGCGGCGGGCCGCGGCGCCGCCGAGCCGGTGAAGATCTGTTCCGGGAGGTCCGTGACGGCGATGCGCCCGGACTGCTTCAGGATAACGAGGCGCTCCACCAGGTGTTCCAGCTCGCGGATATTGCCCGGCCACGAATACCGGGACAGGGCGTCCAGGGCGGCGGGTTCGATCCCCTGGATCGCCGTCCCTTTGGTCTCGTTGAAATGCCGAATGAAGTGCTTGACCAGCAGCGGGATGTCGCTTCGCCGCGCCCGGAGCGGCGGGAGCGTGATCGGGATGACGTGCAGCCGATAGAAGAGATCCGGCCGGAACCGTCCCGCCGCGACCGCGTGCGCTAGATCCTGGTTGGTCGCGGCGATGAGGCGAACATCCACCCGGATCGTCTTGGTGCCTCCCACCCGCTCAAACGCCTGCTCCTGGAGGACGCGCAGGAGCGTGACCTGGCACGGGAGACTCAGCTCGCCTACCTCGTCCAGGAACAGCGTCCCGCCGTGGGCTTGCTCGAAGCGTCCCATCCGGGTTGTCGTCGCCCCCGTAAACGCGCCTTTTTCGTGGCCGAACAGTTCGGCCTCCAGGAGCGTCTCAGGAATGGCGCCGCAGTTGAGTGCTACCCATGGACCTGTTCGCCGGCGGCTCAGGGCGTGCAGGCGGCGCGCCACCCGCTCCTTGCCGGTTCCGGTCTCGCCTTGGAGCAGCACCGTGCTGTCGCGGTCGGCGACCCGCTCAACCAGGTCGAGCACTTGGCGCCACGCCGCGCTGGCGCCGACAAGGAGACCGTCACTGTCCTGCTCCTGCCCCGTCTGCTTCAACAGCAAGTTCTTCCGCTTCAGCTCCTGAAATTCCAGTGCCTTCTTGAGGACTAGTCCCGCGGTTTCCATTTGAATGGCTTGGTAAGAAACTCGACGGCCCCGGTCTACATTGTGCGCACAGCGCACTTGATTGTGCCCTAGCCAGTCATCACGATGCCGGCAATCTGCGCGTTGATCTCGTGCACGCGTGCCAAGAGCTCGATGCCATCCATGCTCGGCAACACGAGGTCGGTCAGCAGAACCTGCACAGGCATCCGCTGGACCACGTGGAGCACCGTTGGGTCGTCCGTGTCACAAGGAGTGTGGCCGACCACGCGGGGGCCGGGCTCAGGGACCAGCCGGGGCGGGGGCAGGGACGCCAATGAGCGTCACGGCCACCCCCGGCGGGTCTCCCACGATAAAGCGATCACTCCACCCCTGAATCGCCGCCCACCCGTCCCCCGGCAAGATGCCCGCGGCGACCAAGGCATCCAGCACCAACTTCCGCCCGCCCGCTGCGATGTTGTCGGGGTCTCGGCGGCGGGTGGGCTCGCGCCAGACAAACTGCACAAACGCTCGGGGTACCGGTCGAAGGCGGGCGCAGTGAATCCAGTGCACCAATTCCTGCTCCCAGCGGCGTTTGAGCACCGCGTAGGCGTTCCACTGCCGCCCTCCCCTGCCCCACGGCCGCCCGCTGTCTCCATGCCCGACACGGCGGTCCGAGCCTACTCCCCGGCGTTTGGCCGCCGCCACCAACTCATTGAGGCCCGGCAGTGGGCCGGGCAGCCAGACCACTTGGAGCGAGGGCGTCGGCGCGGACGGGAGCGATTCGGATATTCGCTGAGCATCTTCTGGATGTCGCTGTCCATCCTGGACTCTTGCGATGTGGCTGGTTAGCATGTTCCGCTGGGCGTCGCTGTTCGTCGGAAGAGCCCGCTATAGCGGTGCTGTTCGTGGTCGTTGCGCGTCGCGAGCGCATAGGCGCGCGGCTCGCCGATCAAGATGGCGCGCTGCCGGGCGCGAGTCAGCGCGGTGTACAGCAGCTCGCGCCGCAGCATGATCATGTGCTGCCTGAGGAGCACGATAAGCACGATCGGCCATTCGGACCCCTGGGCTTTGTGAATGGTCGTCGCCCAGGCCGGGACGAGCTCATCGAGCGCGGGGATGGGGTATGCGACCTCTCGATCGTCATAGCGGACCACCAGCTCGTCAGCATCCGTGCGGCCGCACACGGTGCCCACTTCGCCATTCATGACATCCAATTGATAGTTGTTGCGGATCTGCATCACCCGATCGCCGGCGGCCCAGCCGCGCCACGTCCACGGGGGGGTTGGGTTGAGGGCCGCCCGTAGGGCGTCGTTCAGGGCCTGGACGCCGCCAGGACCCTTGCGCATCGGGGTCAGGACCTGCACCTCGCCCTGGGTGGCCCAGGTGGCGGCCAGCCGGGCCACGGTGGCTGCGCACGTCTCCGGTGTGGCCGGGACGAATTCACAATCCGGCCAGCGCCACGTCTCCGGCGCAGGCCAGTGGCCGCGCTGCACCTGGTGAGCGACCTGGACGATTCCGGACTGCGCGGCTTGCCGCTGAATCTCCGTGAGGATGGTAGCGGGGATGGCGGCGGCCTCCAGGCAATCGCGCAGCACGCGCCCAGGCCCCACGGACGGGAGCTGATGATGGTCCCCAACGAGGAGCAGCCGCGTCCGGTGCGGCTGGATCGCTTCCAGCAATTTGGCCGTCAGCTCGATATCCAGCATCGAGCTTTCATCGACAATCACCAGATCCGCCTCAAGAGGGCGGTCGGCCCGGCGCTGCCACCCGAGGTCCGGGTGATATTCCAGGAGGCGATGCACGGTTTTCGCGGGGGCGTGCGTCACGTCGGCGAGGCGCTTGGCGGCTTTGCCGGTCGGCGCGGCGAGGAGCACGTGCTCGCCGCGGGCCCGGGCGGCCTCGACGATCGCCTGAACGGTGGTGGTTTTGCCGGTTCCCGGCAAGCCGGTCAGCAAGCTGACGGGGGCCGTCAAGGCCTGCCGCGCCGCCGTGGCTTGGGCGGCGGTCAAGTGGGGAGCGAGTGAGCCAGACCAGGGCGACCGCAGCGGCTGCGCGAGCAGCGCGGCGATCTGCCGTTCGACCTGACGTTCCGCGGCGTCGATCGCCGGGAGATAGATCTGGGTATCCCGCGCGACCCAGCGCCCGCGAGCGAGCGCGGCGTCCAACGCCAGAGTCGGAGCGTCGGCGGCCACGGCGGCGAGCTGGGCCGCTTGCTGGACCAGGATGGTGCGGGGCAGGAAGCAATGCCCTTGCCGGGTGGCGGCCGTGAGCGTCGCAGCCAGCGCCGCTTCCATCCGGACCGGATGCGTGTCCCGGATGCCCATCACAGCGGCCACGCGATCCGCGCGCTCGAACCCAATGCCCCAGAGGTCCATGAGCGCATACGGGTCCTGCGCCAGTCGGGTGATCGCCTGCGGGCCCCAGCGGCCCAACGCGCGCTCGACGGCACCGAGCGTCAGCCCAAACCCCAGGAGGAGAATACGGGCCAGGGCGGTCTCGCGTAACCGCTGCCAAGCAGCAGCAATCACGGGCCAGGTGCGGGATCCAATGCCCGTCACCGCGGTCAGCGCCTCAGGGTGGTGATCCAGAATCTCCAAGGTCTGTCGGCCATACTGGGTCACGATCCGCTCGGCCAAGGTGGGACCTAGGCCGCGGATCAGTCCCGAGCCCAGATAGCGCCGCAGCCCATCCAGAAACTGCGTCTCGTCCGTCAGGTGCGTCCACGCCTCGGCCGGCGTGAGTGTGTCCAGTGGCATGGCCAGTTGCAGGGCCATGCGCGCGTCCCCGCCGGCGCGGGCCTTGTCAGGACTGGCCATGTCCATTGGAGCTCCCGGCGCCGTTGCCCTGTCCATTGACAGGGTAGGCATAGCGACGGAGTAGATGGCGGAGCGTGGCGATCCGCTCCACTTCTTGCGGGTCTGGCTGATGCACCCAGAGCGCCGTGAGCGGGGTCCACCCGCACACCGGGCAGTAGCGCTCGGACCCCAGCCACTGGTCGTATCGTTCGAACAACCAGCGGTGGTAACATTTGGGGCATGGTTCGACCCGCGGCGTTCGCCGCTGACCCGTTCGGAGCATCATCGTCTTCATATTCCTGATATTCTGGCTGAGCGTTCATGAAGGCGGCAGGGGGGTGGGCTGCGGGTTGCTGAGACGGGGGGTGATCCGGCGACTGGCGTCGGGGGTGGCTCGATCGCGTCCCGTCTGTGGCCCCCACACAAGCTGATATGTGCAGACGGTGGCACGGGTACAGCCCACGCGGTGTAGCTTGGGCGTCAGCTCTGTGTGGCGACGCCCGGCTGGCCACACCAGGATCACCGTGTCCCATTGAGAGCCCTGCGCCCGATGGATTGTGAGACAGTAGGCCAGGTCGAGCGCCGTCAGCGGCAGGGCGACCAGGGGGCCGTGGTCGAGGCGGACCGTGCCCAGGGTGGGGTCTGGTGACCCGATGAGTACCCCGGTATGGCCGTTCGCCACGAAGGTGGCCGCGTCGACGTGGAGATTCTGTTGGACGATGACGCGGTCGCCGAGCCGCAGACGCCCATCGCCGACTGGCGTCCCCAACGGATTGAGCCGCTGCTGGCACCAGGCATTCAGCGCGGTGACTCCGAGCGGGGTTGCAACAGTTCTCGTGTTGTCTAGAATACTATAGAAATACATGCTGCTCTATGAAGCATGAAATTAAGCGATTGGGCGAAGAAACAAGGCGTCAGCTACCGCACGGTCTGGAACTGGTTTCGGCTCGGCAAGCTGCCTATCCCCGCCAGACAGTTGCCGAGTGGGACGATCATCGTTCAGGAGGCATCAGAAGATAACGGCATCGCCGTGATCTATGCCCGTGTTTCCAGCAGTGATCAGCGCCCCCATCTGGATGGACAAGTGGCCCGTTGCCTGGAATACGCGAATGCCCGAGGGCTGTCGGTAAGCCGGACGGTCACTGAAATCGGCTCCGGTCTGAACGGCCATCGAAAGAAGCTGATGCACCTTCTGGCCGATCCCAGGGTCAAAACCATCATTGTGGAACACCGGGACCGGTTGATGCGCTTTGGAGCGGAGTACGTGGAAGCGGCCCTGACTGCCCGCGGGGCACGCGTGTTGGTGGTAGACGAGTCTGAGCTTCAGGACGACCTGGTGCAGGACATGATCGCGGTGCTGACTTCGTTCTGCGCCCGTCTGTATGGACGCCGCTCGGCCAAGAATCGGGCCAAGAACCTGATCGCGGCCTGCAGGGAGGGCGGATAGGTGGCAGCTCAACGCACGTATCAAACCCGCCTGGTCATCCCGCCGAAGGCGGACAGCCTGCTCGGGGCCTATGCCGAACTGTATGGCCACGTGCAGCGCACGCTGTTTGCCGCTATGGCACGGGGCGAGAGCCCGGAGTCCTTGAAGCCCGCCTATCTCCAGCGTTTTGGCCTGACCGCCCGGCAGTTCAATGCGATCTGCCATACGCTGAAGGGCATGGTGTCCTCGATCAAGGAACGCCGCAAGGGACTGATCCAGGAAGCCCGGACACGCATCAACACGGCCGAAAAGCGGCTGGCTGCGCTGGACAGACGCCACCGCGAAGAGACCGATGCTACGCAGCGCGCGTGCCTGGCCAAACGGATCCATCAGAAGAAGCGCCGCCTGGCCATCCTCCGGCACCGCTTGGCTCGCCTGGAGGACGATCACGCCCATGACCGGGTCCGGATCTGTTTTGGCAGCCGGCCGCTGTTCCGGGCCCAGTTCCATCTGAAGGAGCATGGCTACGCGTCTCTGGATGAATGGCGCACCGCGTGGCGACGTGCCCGTGCGAGCCAGTTCTTCGTCCTGGGATCGAAGGACGAGACCGCCGGGTGCCAGGGGTGTGTGGCGGAATACCTGGGCCATGGCCGTTTTGCCTTCCGGCTGCGTCTGCCGGACGCTGTCATCGCGGCCAACGGGGGAGAGAAATTCCTGCGCGTTGAGGCGACGCTGCCGTATGGGACTGAGCATGTGGTGGCGGCGCTCGCCCG
Organism: Nitrospira sp. Kam-Ns4a; assembly: GCF_965152595.1. NCBI lineage: Bacteria > Pseudomonadati > Nitrospirota > Nitrospiria > Nitrospirales > Nitrospiraceae > Nitrospira > Nitrospira sp. Kam-Ns4a. The sequence continues at coordinate 222,230 of NZ_OZ224218.1, forward strand.
GCAACAGGCGATCAGCTACCGCTTTGTTCGTGATGCCAAAGGCTGGCGTGTATTCATCTCCACCGGAGTCCTGCCCGTCAGGCTCCAAAGCGATCGGCGGCTCGGTGTGATCGGGCTTGACCTCAACAACGACCATCTGGCTGTAACCGAAACCGACCGGCATGGGAATCCGTGCGCCACGGCGAAGATCCCGCTGGTCACGTACGGGTGCAGCCGAGAACAGGCCCAAGCGCGCATCGGCGAAGCCGTCAAGCAGGTGATGGCATTCGCCCGGGGAACACACAAGCCCCTGGCCTTCGAGCGGCTGGCGTTCGCCCGGAAGAAGGCGCAGCTCGAGGGCAACGGTGTCCGCTATCGCCGGATGCTCTCGGCGCTGTCCTACGCCCGCATCCTCGCCATCCTCAAGGCCCGTGCTCATGATGCGGGTCTGGAGGTGCTGGAGGTCAATCCCGCCTACACCTCGGTCATCGGTCGGCACAAATTCGCCCGCCGTTATGGGCTTTCGACTCACCAGGCCGCAGCGTTGTGCCTCGCGCGGCGGGCTCTGAAGTATTCCGAGCGGCCAAACCGCCGCATGAGCGACCAGGTCGCCTTCTCCCTACCCGTGAGGAATCGGGACAAGCACGTCTGGTCGTTCTGGCGGCAGGTCGCCAGGAAGGAAGCGGCGCTGGCAGCGCCTCGCTGGTCGGGCATGGCTCGATCCTGTCGGTCACCTGCCGGACGGTCCGGCAAGGCGCCGGCAGCGATCCTACCGGCGAGTGCAGGTGGAATTCCTGCACGCGAATCGTCATCAGCGCCGTTCGGGTGACGTGCTGTGGAATGGTTTTCCATGGTTTTAGGAACGGTGTGCCAGGTGGGGGCGAGCACTTGCAGGGTGCCGGCCCCCCAATGCGTCGCCAGCAGGGCGTCCAGGTGGCGGAAGACCGCCGCCGGTGTCGGACACGACTGGGTGTGGACGATTGGAGCGCCGGCGGGGGTGGTGTGCCACCGATACGACGTCGTCAGGGTCCGGGTGGGCAGTCGAGCTAAGAGAGTCTCGAAGACCCGTTCGCCACTCACCGGCGGCAGCTGGGCCGGGGCGCCGACGAACAAGAGCCGGCCTGAGACGGCCCGGAGAAGTGCCGCGGCCATATCCCACGTCAGCATCGAGGCTTCATCTACGATGACGAGGTCGGCGTCGAGCCGGTGGACGCCCCAGCCCCAGGGGCCGGCTCGCAACAGGCGATGGACAGTACGGGCGGTTGGCGCCAGGGCGGCCGCGGCCTTCCCCGTCGTCGCGCAGAGGATCACCCGCTCGCCGCGCGCGGTGGCTTCCGCGGCCAGTTGGCGGATCTGGGTGGTTTTGCCCGTGCCCGGTCCCCCGGTGAGACACGCGTACCGGGCAGTCCGCCACAGCGTGTCAGCGGACAGGGGGTCGGCGGGTGGATCGGCCGTTGGGGTCAGCGGCGTCAGCCCTGGTAATGTGAGCTGATTCCCGGTCGCGAGCCGGGTGAGTACGTCGTCCCGCAACTGCGTCAGGGCGGTCGGCCACCAGGTGTCAGTAGGCGCATCGTAGTCGGCGAGGCCCGCCAGGGTCTCCGGGGAGAGCGGCGGGGCCGTCGGATCCTGCAAGACGGTGCGCAGGGCGCGGAGCAGGCGCGTCGCAGGGATCGGATGGACCCCCTGACGGGCCACCGTCTCTCGCAGCACGACCGCGGCAGCGGCTCGGAGTCGTGCCGTCGTCCAGCGGGGTGGCCAGGTGTGAGGAGACCCGCCCCAACAGATGGTGGCGAGGCGCTCGACCACCGCAAAGGGGAGGGTAGCGGCGCCTCGGACAGGGGCACGGAGCAGCAAGGCATAGGGACTTTCCCGCCAGAGCCAAGCCAGGAAGGTTGGTCCGGCGCGCCAGAGCTGACGGGCTAGCGCCGTATAGCCGGCTTCCACCAGGAGGCGGAAGGCTGGTTCCCACCGCGCGAGCTGGGTGGCGGTCGGTCGGGGACCCCGGGCGACGCGCCGCCAGACGGTTGCGCTGGCCAGCGGAGGGAGGATGGTCAGGGTCTCCGCCGGTTGGGGGGTCTGCGGTGGGGTCCCCCGAGGCCGCCGGGGGACCTGGACCAAGACCGGCCGTCCGCGTAACGCGTCAGGTAATGGCGCGGGCCACCAGGCGATCCGAGTCCGGGAGAGCCACAGCCGCGTCCCCGTGGGCGTGCGTTCGAGGCGCAGCACGAGGCCGCGCCAGGTGCTCCGGGGGCCGGGCGAGGCGCCGCCAGACGCACTCGGGCGCCAGACCCAGCACCTCGCAACACCAGCGGAAGGACCAGGGGGTGTCTTCATCGGCATCGGCGAAGAGCCACGCGGCTGCGGCGGCCCGTCGCTGGGCCGCCTGCGCGCCTCTCCCTCCTAAATAATCCTGCACGGCTCGCCAGATCACCGCGAGCACGAGCCGCTGGGCTTCCTGATCGGGGTCCGGGGCATTATCGGTGCTCAGCATCCAGTGTGGCTTCATCGCGCTCCTCGGTCTGCGTGGGTGCAGTCGACTGGTCTCCGTTGGAGGTTTGCAACAGCTCAATGCCTCGTGGCCGGAGGATGGGCCGGCCCCCGTTGCGCTGGCGATGTTTGCCGGCAATCCCGAGCCGCACATGCCGCGCCCGCTTCTGGCGCTCCCGCTGGCCGGTATAGGGGGAGTCAATATTCCAATCCTCCGGGGGCGGGGGCAGGTCTTCGTTCGAACCGTGGCACATCAGGGCGATCTCCACTTCTTCGACTTCGTCTTTCACGGCTTGCAGCTGCTTGGTCAGCTCGGGGATGACTTTCTCGGCCTCGGTCCAGAGCGAGACGCTGTAGCTGATGGCGCACGCGATACTGTGGAGCAGGTAGGCGGCCTGGGTTAGCATCTGGGCCACTTGGTCTGGCTGGGCGATGGCTTGGCGCAATTCGTCCAGTTTTTCCTGGAGTTCGCGGTGGGTATCTTCCCAGACCTTCTCGTGGAACTGGATGCCTTCGAGCTGGCCGCGCAGACTTTGGATCTCGTGATCCTTAGCCTCGCAGTCTGCCTTTGCCGCTTGGAGGGCCTGGGAGATTTCGCGCAGGCGGGTCTGGAGCTCTGCCTGCTCCTTTTCGTAGTGGGCCACGATGGACGGAGAGGGGGGAGCGGACGAGGGGGTGGACCCTGGCGATGCGCTCAGCCGGTCGCGCAGCGCGAGCTGCAGGTGTTCGAGGTGTTCCTCGAGCGCCTTCTTTTCGTCCAGGAGCTTGCGCATGGCCCGCTCGGCTTTGGCCAGCCGCTGTTCCCGGTCCTTCAGCTCAGCTTGGAGGGCGGAGTCTGAGGAGCCGGCCGCTGGGGCTGAGGTTGTCGGTGATTTGGCTTGTTTGTCAAGGAGTTGTGACACTCGCTGTTGCAACGTCGGAGATTGCTCGATCTGGAGCACCAGGTGCTCCACGTCGATGTCTTTGTCGGTAGCAGGGTCTGGAGTGGGAGAGACGGGGTGGTGTTGCGCCAACATCTGTTGTTCGATTTCCTGTAGCCGGGCCCGCTCGGCCTCGGATAGATTGCGGCTGTATTTGTCCAGGAACAAGACCTTGATTTGTTGAATGGGGTCTTGGACCAGATAGCACGGAATGCTATCCAGGTGCAGTTCCTGGGCGATCCGGTACCGGTGATGGCCGTTCAGGATGATGTAGTGTCCTGGCTCTGAGTTCGGAGCCACATAGAGGGGGGCCCGGATACCGATTTCGTGGATGCTGGCTTTCAGGCGTTCATAGGCATCCGGTGAGAGTGCGGGGAAAATCGCCGCATAGTCCGGATTGATGGACAGGTGTTGGATGGGGACCAATACTAAGGGAAAGGGGTCGTAAGCGGGATGCGTCATGGGACACCTCCTTGTGGTTGCCGCCGCCAGCGGCTTATTGTCTTACTGTTAGTGATATTCTGTTCAGCCTCCTTGCGGAAAGGAAGTGGAAGGATTCTGACGGTCACTTTTGGACATACGGCTGGTGGTATGTCCAATTCTGACGGTCACTTTTGGACATATGGCTGGTGGTATGTCCAATTCTGACGGTCACTTTTAAATGTCAGACTGTCCCTTTCTGATCTCGGCCAGATATCGTTCCAAGGTTTTCGGACTGATGGTATAGCCATGTTCCTTTAAGGTGTTCAGTAATTGAGCCTGAGAGAGCATGGGGTTGTCTGTGATGATCTTGCGTAGCACTAGGATCGCCTGCTGTTTGCGTTGCTGGCGCGGGGCCGATTGACCGGCCAACTTGGTCAACCGCCACCGCTGTTTGTATGAGAGATGGTTCGAGCGCGGGGCAAGACGTGCGGCTCGATCCTGCTGAATGAGTCGAGCCGCTTTCCGCCATTGCGGCGTCAGAGCATGGATGTTGATCACTACAGTCCATATTCCGTTGCGATACGGTTGCGCTATTCCTAAAGCCCGACAGGGATCCGCCAGCATGGTTCGGGCAATCTGAATATCGTAGCCAAATACTCCAGGCACCAACATCGTAGACAAGTTGTGAGGGACTTGGGCGCACAGACGCGGATCATGCTGTTCGATCGCCACCTGGGTACACCAGATTTCGCGGACCAGCAGATACTCTTTGGCTGCCTGGATGGACTGAATGCCCATGGATGTCAACATGTTCCATTGCTGGTACCGCGCCAAATCCAGAATCATGTTCAGCGCGCGATCTCTCCATTGTGTCGGCTCGGCACTCTTGCGTATACGGGAGTACCAGCGATACGCCATCTGCATGGTGCGATGACACCAATCGTTGACGCAGACTGTTCGCCAGACATGTTCCGGCACTCCTACTGGTTGCGGCACCTGCCGCACCAGATCATCCATACCGTTCCGGATTACTGACCGAAAGTGCGTCCAGAGGTACATCATCCAGATGCGCCACCGGCGAATCTGGGTCCAGGCTGTTGCTGGGTCAATCGGCACCGGTAGATTTGCCTGATATGCAGGGTCTTCCGGCTTGACCCAGCTCTCTGGCGTGTCCTCGAGCTCGACCAGCTCTGGAGTGTTCTGCCCGATCTGCATCGTCTGCTAGTCCAGAGACGGTTCCTGAACCTTCTCCTGCGTGTCGTCCAGATTCACCACGCGAGGCCGTAGCTGATACTCGGCTCGCGAGGAAGCCTGTCGCCAGGCTGCCCGCACCTGCGGATGGCGGCGGGCCTGGTGGTACGAGAGGACCTGTCCGTCCACGTCGACGACCGTGTCCTGGATCCCGCTGGCGCGATGCAGGTGTCGGCGCAGGATTGTCTCCAGGATGCTGGGAAATTGCGTGGTTCGGCCGTGGCGGGCGCGCCACACATGGATCGCCTCGATGATCGCGAGATCGATCTCTTGCTCCAGGTCCTCTCGTTCCACGGTGGCATCCCACCGCGACCCCTGCGCATCATGTGGGTGCAGATAGGGTTGCAGCACCTTGAGAATAAGTGGCTGATAGGTGCGCCGAATTTCCTGGACGTAGCGTGCGGAGATTGTGCGCATTCCATCCCTCCTCTTTCCTGGACGAGTGTTCATCGGGAAAACGTTGGCGATCGTCGGGCCTCCGGTTGGTGTCTCTAGATCGTTCGCCAGCCCTCCTCCTTCCTGGAGGAGTGTTCATCCTGAATCCGGCGCCAGGTAATGACAAGATCCTCTGCTGACGCGCATTCTCGGGCCGCTGGCGCCCCTTCGGGGGAGTTGAGCGAAAGCTATCATTGTGTTAGCTTTGGCTCAAATGCCGCGGGGGCCCCGGAAGCTCACGATCAGGTTCGGTGCCGCGTCGCTGACGCATTACGGCGGCGTCTACCTGCTGCATCGCTTCTTGTCCCGGATTGGCTTCAAGGACGCGATCGCCCGACATGTCCGAGTGGTCCAGCGGAACAACCGGTACAGCATGGGCGAGATGCTGCTCGCCCTGCTGTACCCCATGATCCTCGGGCTCGAACGGATCGAAACCACGCAGTTGCTGCGGCAGAATGGCGTATTCCAGTCTCTCACCGGCCTGCCGAGCTATCCAGAGGCGACCACGCTCCGCCGCTTCCTGCTGCGGGTGGCCCCGACGGCGCTCCCGAAGGTGCGCGCCCTGCACGACAGCTTTCTGCGCCGGATGACCGTTCGGCCGCGGCCCCCGACCCGGCTGATCTTGGACGTGGACTCCACCGTGCTGGTGGTCTATGGCCGTCAGGAGCAAGCTCGGATCGGCTACAACCCGGTCAAGCGGGGCCGGCCGTCGTATCACCCCTTGCTCTGCTTCGAGGGACAGACCAAAGATTTCTGGCACGGCGAGTTGCGGCCAGGGGATGCGCATACCGCCAGCGGGACGCTCGACCTCCTCGCGGCGTGCTTCGCGAAGATCCCGGCCGGGGTCCGGTTGACGATTGTCCGCGCGGACAAAGGGTTTTACGACCACAAGCTGATCGAGTGGCTGGAAGAACACAGGGCCCGATTTGTGATCGTGGCTCGCCTGACCGCCCCGATCAAGCGCAAACTGTCGGGTCTGCGGTACGTCAGTCCCAGTCGAGGCATCGAGGTGGCCGAGTTCCGCTACCAGCCTACCCGCTGGCCCCATCCCTGTCGGTTCGTCGTGATCCGTCGCCCGCAGGCCGAAGAGCCCACCGCCCAGCTGACACTCTTCAAGCTCGGCAAGTACCACTACCAGGTCCTCGTCACGAATCTCCCGTTGCGACCCCTCAACCTCTGGCGGTTCTACAACGATCGCGCCGGAGTCGAGTTGCTCATCAAACAGCTCAAGGGAGATTACGCGTTGGGCAGCATTCCCACCCGTCACTTCTTTGCCAACGAGACCTACTTCCATCTTCTTCTGCTAGCCTACAACCTCGTCAACTGGTTCAAGCGACTCTGCTTGCCTCTGGAATTCCAGAACGCCACCCTTCAGACCTTGCGTCAGCGGATCCTCTCCATGCCCGCCCAGTTGCGGCGCGCTCGCAATCGTCCCACCCTGACCTTACCGGCCAGCGGCTATCGAGAGGCCGCGTGGAAGTACGCCCTGCATCAGATCCAGCGACTTAGGCTGTGACGCCCGCGCTTTTCACGCCGGATTCAGGTTCATTCCAAAAAAAGAGGGGAGGGGCCCCAGTTGGGACACCCCTCCCCTCTTGGCTCATGTGCCTCCCTCTTCTGTCAGCTTCCGGTGCTGCTGGTTAGATATAGGACCCATCCAACTCCTCATCGTCCGCCTCGTCGAGGCTCGCGGGAGGGATCGCTGGCGTCCGCGCGGGGGCGGCAGGAATCCCGATCGGCTCCGCGGCTGGCTGTGGCGGAGTCCCTGGGGCCGTCGCCATCGCTGGTCCTTGTGAGACGGTGGGGGTGGAAGGCCCGTCCGATGGCAGGCGAGCCGGAGCCTGAAATGCCGTGTAATCCCGGTGTTTGAGCATCCGGTCCAACAGGGTCGACGCCGCTTTCCGATCCAGCCGCGCCAGAACCTGCTCGACCTGCTGGGGGGAAATCCCTCGTTCCGTACACAGCGAGCGGATCAGCTCCGCTTGGCGGGGGGACACGCTGCCAGTTCCGACCCCGTTGCTCCGGAGCGTTGGTTCCGCCGGCCGCGCCGGGCCCGCCGTTGCCGGCTGGGCCGGGCCCGCTGCCGGCCGCGCTGGTCCCGTCGATGGAGTCAGGGACGGGGGCCTACTCGGTGCAGGCGGAGTCCCGCCCGTCGGCCCAGACGGCGGGTCCGAGGGAGTGGAAGCTGTCGGCCCAGCCGCTGGCCTGGCCAGCGCTGCGGCCGGTTGGGTCGGTTCCGCGGTCGGGCGTGCCGGTGGTTCCGTGGAGGTCATAGGGGGCGCCAGGGGCGCCGAGCCAGGACCGGCCAGGGCCGGCAGATCACTCTCCGGCACCACCACGGCATCGTCGTCCAGTGCCGGATTCTCATCGGCCGGCGCGGGCAAGACCACCGCCGCTTGCCGCTCCAGAATCGCCGCCGTCTCCGTCCGCAGCCGGTTGATCCAGTCCGTGTCGTTGGTGGCCAACGTCAGCTGCAGCGGGTAGTGAATCCGCCGTTGGCCGCCCCCGAACGTTTCCCGTGGAACACGGGTGAGCACGAGCGGCACCATCGCCACCCGCCCGAGCAGCGCCTCGACGTAATCGAGGCCGCTGTTGAGATCGACGATCGAGTTGTAGGACCCGATATCGATCTGGTACAGAGCCTGTTGCACAAACCCCTTGACACCTAGGCAATTATATGTATACTGTCTTCCCGAGTCATGACCGAAGGGAGGATGCGATGGGCTACAACTTTCTGCCGTGTGAGCGCGAGCAACTGTATCTGATGCCGCCGGCGTTGCAGGATTGGCTGCCGGAGGGCGATCTGGCCTGGTTCATCCTGGATGCGGTGGCCCAGATGGATCTGACGAAGATCGAGCGGACGTACCGAGCCGATGGCTGGGGCCAAGCGGCCTACGAGCCGGCCATGATGGTGGCGCTGCTGCTGTATGCGTACTGCCTGGGGGAGCGCTCCAGCCGCCGGATCGAACGGCTGTGCGAGCGGGATGTGGCCTTTCGGGTGCTCGCGGCCAATCAGCGGCCCGATCACACCACGATCGCCCGATTCCGGCAGACCCATGAGGCCGCGTTGGCCGCCCTGTTTACGCAGGTGCTGACGCTGTGTGCGGCGGCGGGGTTGGTGAAGGTCGGGGTGGTGGCCCTGGATGGCACGAAGATCAAGGCCGACGCGGCGCTGGCAGCGAATCGGACCGCCGAGACGATTGCGGCGGAGGTGACGCGGATGCTGACCGAGGCTCAGGCCACCGATGCCGCCGAGGATCGGCTGTACGGACCGGAGCAGCGGGGCGACGAACTGCCGGAGGCGTTGCGGGATCGGCGGAGCCGACTGGCCCGGTTGAAGGCGTGCCAGGCACGGTTGACGCAGGCGGCGGCCGAGGCGACCGCGCAGCAGCAGGCCAAGCTTGAGGCCCGCCAGGCCGAGGAAGCCGCCACCGGGCAGAAGAAGCGGGGCCGCAAGCCGAAGGCGGCCGAAGCGGCAGCGGATGCCACGGCCAAGGCGAACGTGACAGACCCGGACAGTCGCATCATGAAGACCCAGGCCGGGTACGTGCAAGGCTACAATGCCCAAGCGGTCGTGACGGAGGCGCAGATCATCGTGGCGGCCGCCGTCACGCAGGAGGCGAACGATGTCCGGCAACTGCATCCGATGCTGACGCAGGCGCAGGAGAATCTGCAGGCCATCGAGCACCCGCAGGCCATCAAGACCGCCCTGGCAGATGCCGGCTATTGCAGCGAGGCCAACCTGACGGAGGCCGATCCCGCCGGACCTGAGTTGCTGATCGCGCCGAACCAAGATTGGAAACAGCGCAAGGCGCTGCGGGAGCAGCCACCGCCACGAGGCCGCTGTCCGAAGGGGCTGACGGCCCGCGACCGCATGGAGCGCACGCTGCTGACGCAGCGCGGACGTCGTCTGTACACGCAGCGCGGCCAGACGGTGGAGCCGGTATTCGGCCAGATCAAGAGCACCCGTGGCTGTGATCGCTTCATGCGCCGTGGCCGCCAAGCCTGTGACGGCGAGTGGAAGCTGCTCTGCGCCACGCATAACTTGTTGAAGCTCTGGCGGAGTGGGAAGGCGGCCTGGACCGGTCGGCGCAGGGGCAGCGAACCGCGACGGCTTGGCCGGGGAAGCGGAAAGAAGACAAGGGGATGACTCTCTCAAAGGCCACGCTCCCTCGCGGTCTCGGCAGCGAGAAGCCCACATGGGAGCGAAGCGAATCAATGTCTGGTGACCAGAGGGCTCGATCATGAGTTTGAGCAACAGGCTCTACACCCCGCCATAATTCACCTTGGGCAGAATGACCATCAGGTGGGCGCGCCGGCTGCATTGCCCCTGCTCCAGCAATGGGCACGGACAATCCATGGGTTCCATGGCGCCCGTCTGTTCGTTCAGGCGCATGGCCCGCTCGCCGTCCCCGATGCACTTCAGGCCCCGCCCCGAGCCGTACCACTTGAGGGCCTGTGGGAAAATTATGCTCCGATTCTGGACTGGGAACATGACGTCCAAGGCCTTGGGCTTCGGCCCATAGACCTTGGCGACTTCCGGCGGGACGACGAAATAGTCGACTTCGGCCGGATAGGTCTGGCCGTGCTTGGCCAAGACCTTGACGCCCAACCGGATCTTGCCCAGCCGGGGAAGCCGCCTCCGCTCGGAGAGGCCCTTAATAGAGGTAAAGGTCTGCATGGGGGTTCCTCCTTCCTTGCGCTCCTTGTTCTCGGGCTTGTGTTCATGGTTCGTGTGATGGTCGGGTGTTCATCGTGGACGCAGCGGGAGGACTTTCAGGTACTCCTGCTCGATGGGCCGGGTGGCCGCTTCGCGGATCTCCGCCGGGATCAGGTCCGGCTCGAGCCGCCGCTGCGTGCGCTGCTCCAACCGGAGCAACACCGTGTCCGTGACGGCCTCACGCGCGCCGTTCGCTTTGAGGAGCAGCTTGAGCTGGTCGGCCAGCTCCTCCTTACGGCGGTACTTGGGCCGCAGCTCCTCGCTCAACGCCTGGTATTCGGCGACGAGCACCGCGTCCTCAGGGGAGAGCGTGATCCGCTGGTCCAAGGCTTGGGGGGTCCAGTTCTGCCAGCAGCGCTGCCGGTACGGGCAGTAGCCGCAGGGAAACGACTGCGGCTCGACATACGGCCGTTCCGGGAGCGTCCCGGCCGCCCAATGCGCCTCCACGGCGTCACACCGGGCGATGGCCTGGGCTCGGACCTGTCGGAAGACCGCATCCGGCCGCCCGGTCAGGTCGACGCGCTCGCCGGTGCTCCCCTTGATCCGTTCCAGCACCCGGAGCTCGTCGCCGTCGGGGTCATACGCGAGCCGAAACTCCAGATAATCCGCAGTGTTTTTGTTCTTCATGAGCAGCAGCGCCTCAGTGACGGCCGTCCAGCCGGCGCGCTGCAGGCCGGTGAGATACAGGGCGCACTGGGTGAAGTAGTTGAGCGGCCACGCGCCTTCCCAGTACCGTTCCCAGGAATAGGTAGCGAGCGCCTTGTGCTCCCACAGCCAGGTGTGGCCGCCGAAATCCGTCACCAGCCCGTCAATCGAGCCAGCCAGCGTGAAGGGCCGGCCTTGATGCGTGACGGTGGCGATCTCCACCCGCATCTGGCGATCGTGCAGCGTAAAGCCGCTCTGCTCGATCCATTTCGCCGTGAGCTCCTCGTGGACCGAGGAATCGTCCAGGACCATCGCCAGCCGGTCCAGGAGCGGTTCGCGCGGGGTGCCCCGCGCGAAATAGACGAGTTTGCGCAGGCAGTCCTCCGGTCCGGCGCTCGACGGCCGGGGCCGATAGGCCACCTCGCGCTCGGCCGCTTCCATGGCGGCGATTTTGTGCAGGAGTTCAGCTAACATCCGACCCTCCTTTCTGGCGGTTGTCTTCGGTCAGGTCAGTCGTCTGTGCTGAGGCCATGCGTTCAGACAGGGCACCGTGTCTCCGAAGGGCACGTGTCAGACAGAGGAACGAGTGTGTGGGATGGAGTGTCCCGGCCGACTCGACCCTCGCCGCCCAGGGACCGGGCAGAATATCTCAGCAGGAGTGTTCGACGGCTGATGCCGTCTACGGGACGGACAACCTGTCTGTGCTATGAAGAATTCTCTGGCACGGCCGCTGCGGGACTGGCAGCGGCGCGCCATCGCGCACTATGTCGCCCGGTGGCCGGCCGACTGGCTGCTGGAGGCGACGCCTGGGGCTGGCAAAACCGTGGTTGCGGTGGACCTCGCCCGTGCCTGGCTGTCAACCGGCCGGGTCGCCTGGGTGCTGATCGTCTGTCCGACGACCCATCTGCGCCGGCAGTGGGCGGACGCGGCTGCCGCGCGTGGCCTGCACCTGGACCCCACGTGGCCTACCGGCGCCGTGCTCGCCCCCGATGTCCAGGGCGCGGTCATCACGTATCAGCAGCTGGCCCAGGCGCCTGAGTGGATCGCCGCCTGCTGTCGCGCGCAGCCCGCCGGCGTCGTCCTGGATGAAATCCACCATGCTGGCGACCAGCTGACGTGGGGGACCGCCTTGACTATGGCCGTCGGATCGGCTCGTCACCGCCTGGCCCTCTCCGGGACGCCCTTCCGGTCCGACGCGGCTCGCATTCCCTACGTGCGCTACCGGGATGGGGTCAGCCAGCCGGACTTCCAGTACGGGTATGCCGCGGCCTTGCGCGACGGCATCGTCCGGCCTTTGGCCTTTCAGGTCTACGCCGGGCGGGTCACCTGGCAGATCGGTGATCAGGCTCAGACGGCGATGCTGAGCGAGCCGGCGGCGGAGGCCCGGCGCCGTCAGCGGCTCCGGGCGGCGGTGGAAGCGCCCACCTGGATCACCGCCGTCCTCCGCGCCGCTCATCACCAGCTCGAGCGGGTGCGCCAGGCTGTGCCTGACGCTGGGGGGCTCGTCGTTGCCCGCTCGCAGGCCCACGCGCAGACCCTGGCGTCTCATCTCGCGACGCTCACCGGTGCACCCGTCCCGGTCGCCATCTCCGATGATCCCACGGCGCAGGCGACCCTCCGGGCATTCGCCCAGGCTGACACCCCCTGGCTGGTCGCCGTCAACATGGTGAGCGAGGGGGTCGATTTGCCGCGCTTGGCCGTGGGGGTGTATGCCACCACGATTCAGACCGAGCTGTACTTTCGCCAGTTCTGTGGCCGCTTCGTGCGCGTGCAGCCCGGGGGGCCACGCGGAGCATGGGTGTATCTGCCGCGCGATCCGGTGCTGGTGGCGCATGCGCGGGCGCTGCGGACCGAGCGCCAGCATGCCTTGCCCGAGTTCCGGCCAGCCGACGCGGTGGACCAGCCGGCGGACGAGTCGGCGATGCCGCGGCGGCCCCGACCCTTCCAAGCCCTCGCCGGCACCGCCTGGGCCGACGGCACCTTGCTGCTGACGGCCTCTCCGCCAGCCCCGCCGCCTCTGTCCTCTCCCGGTCTCGTTCCGGCCACGGCGGGGGGCAGCACCCCGTCCGATTCAGCTGCCAGCCCCGCCCGCTATGCGCAGAAAGCGGCGCTCCGCCGGCTCCATCACCGCCTGGTCGGGCGGGTGGCCTGGCGGACCGGCCTCGCACCCCGCGTCATTCATGCCGAACTCATCGCCCGCTTCGGGCATGCGCTCCAGGACGCCACGCTGGACGAGCTCCAGGCCCGACTGGCGCTGTTGCGCGACTGGCTCGAGCACGGCCTTCGCCTGGACATCCCCGTATCAACCCATCATGTCTCACAGTGATCAATCCTCTGATGACTATAGAATTGATAGATATTAGTTATACGGACCGCTACGCGTCCGATCGGATACCCACGACATCTGACGGCGCGCTCCCGTGACGATTGGGTTGCAACGGGGAGGTGCGGGAATGGGGAGCCGGCGGCTTGATCAGACGATGGTCGGACAGAAAATACCAGATGAGATCTGTGCAGAGCCGCGCCGATCCGGTTACGCCCAATCAGGCGTGATCAAGAAGACGGGAGCATCATAGGAGGTCGATGATGATGAGAACGGAGCCGATCGTATCCCCGCCATCCCGCCGCCCCCGGCGGGTGAGCCGTACCCCTGGTCGCCGGGCCGGCGCACCGCTCGGGGCCCCGTCGGTCCCGGCGGTGCAGCCCCATTTAACGGTCGCGGACTTGGCCATGCGCTGGCAGAAACATCCCGATTTCCTGCGCCGTGCGATCCTCGGCCAACCAGCCCCAGACGGCATCCCGGAAGCCTTCAAGGTGGGCAGTGGGCCCAAAGCGCCGTGGCTGATCCCCCTGGCCGCGGTCGAAGCCTACGAACAGCGGCATCGGGTCGTCCGGGCTGCCCCACCGGCTGACGCTGCGGGCACGGAGGGCTCATGACGCGCGCCCGCTCGCCGCGCGGCGGCACTATCACCCGACTGGGCGAAAAACGCTACCGGATCACCTGGCATCAGGGCCGAGGCAAGCCGAACCTCCGGCGGATTATTCATGGCACGCGCGAGCAAGCCGAACGGGTGCTCGCGCAGCTGCGCGCCCGTGCGCTGGAGGCGCAATTCGGTCTCACGCCGACGCGCCCCGAGACTCCGGTGTCTGTGTTGACGGCCCTGGTGGTGACCGATTATCGCAACAACAACTACAAGTCGCTCAAGAGCGCGCTCCAGTTGCAGGCGTTCTGGGACCGGCTGGCTGGCACGCAGCGGGCGGAGGCGATCACCGGAGACCAATTGCAGCGCTGGGCGACCGAGTGGCGGCGGGCGGGCTTGAGTCCGGCGCGCGTGAACCGCCGCATGGCCTTTCTGCTCCGCGGCTATCGGCTCGCCCTGCGCGCCCAGCCGCCGCTCGTCACGCGCCTGCCGCCATGGACCAAGCTGGCCGAAGCGCCTCCGCGCAGCGGCTTCTGGACCTGGGAAGACTTTGTCCGCGTCCGCGCCTTGCTCCCACCCCACGCCCGCATCCCCGTCACCATCATGTTCTGGCTCGGCACGCGGCTCGGCGAAACCCTCGCCCTTACTTGGCGGCAGGTCCGCTTCGATCACACCCAACGTCTTGTCGAGATCCAGCTCGAGGCCGCTGACACCAAAACCAAGGAGGCCCGGCGCGCCTTTCTCGGGGGGGATCTGTATGAGACGCTCTGGGCGTGGAAACAGGCGAGCGAGGCGTTCAAGACCCCCTGGGTCTGTCATCGCCAGGGCAAACGGCTGACAAGCATCCGGAACAGCTGGTATACTGCCTGTGTGAAAGCGGGCGTCGGGCGCTTTGAGCGCCCGGAGGCGCCCGACGTGAGTCTGCGGCGCTATCGCGGCCCGCTCTTGCACGATTTTCGCCGCACGGCGGTGTCCCGCATGGAAGCGGCCGGCGTGCCGCGCAAAGTGGCCATGGCCATCTCCGGCCACAAAACCGATTCTGTGTATCGGCGGTACCACATCGTGAGCCAACAAGACCTGCTGGAAGCGGGCCGGCGGCTGCTCGCCTACCATAACCAACAACACTCGCCGCACGGTGAACATTTGGTGAACACTTCACTGGACAACCCACAGACCGATCGGCTAAGTTATTGAAAACATAGCGCGCTGGCGTAGCTCAATCGGCAGAGCAGCGGTTTTGTAAACCGCCGGTTGGAGGTTCGATTCCTCTCGCCAGCTCCAGTTTCCCCTCGGCCCCTTAGCACCGCACGCCTTTGGCTGACTGCCCGGCCTGCCCCCTCGTCTGTCACCGAACGGTGGTAACATAACTGACAGAGGTGAGGAACCCTCCCCTCTCCCTGGAAAGGCGAGGGTATGGCTCGGAGGTGCACCATGTTGGCAATCCGGGCTTTGGCAGGCAGTCTGATCCTGGCGGCCAGCCCGGCATTGGCGGAGACAAGCTTCATCTTCGATTCCCAGGGCGGCACCGGGACGATCATCACCCCGGGAGACGGCTCGACCTCGTTCTTCTTCGGAAGCGACGGGACGACAGGAACGATCCTGCGCTCGGGGGGTGAGAACATCGGGTTCTACAACTTCTCGCAGCCAGGCGGGCGGCAGCACAGCGGGACGATCCTCACATTCCCGAGCCCGCCGACGCAAGCTCCGCCCCCGGCGACGGTTGCACCCGCGCCGCCCCTCATCCTGGCGCCGCCGTCCCCGCTGCGCGGGAGCCCTTCGGTGCCCTCGCGGTGGCCGGACTGGCAGCGGTAGGTGCACGCCCCGCCCCCGGTCAGGGCAGAAGGTCGTAGGAGATTCGACCTAGCGGCCCTTCTGTGCTATGATGCCGCCCCGTGGACGTCGATACATCCCTAGCCCAGGCGTAGCGTGTAAATTCAAGGATGGCACCACCCGGGTCGTCGCCCGCGTGGACGAGGACAACTACCGCTTGAGGACGAGCCCACGAGGATGTGCTGCAGGCTGGGCGTCGTTCCGAACCCGCTCTCCGCAATCACGACCGTGACCGCTTCCCCACCCGGCGCCACGGTCGCCTGCCTCTGCGGGCCGATGGTCCAGTCAGGGGGCTAGAACCGCTTGCCGAGCATCACCCCGCCGCCGAGGCCCCGCTCCATGGCGATCGGCCGGAGCTGCCAGCCGCCCTCGTCGTCCTCGTGCCGCTTGCTGAGGAAGTAGCCCATGCCCCAGCCGATCAGCGCGCCAGCCACCACATCGGACGACCAGTGCTGGTCTCTATAGATGCGCGCGAACGAGACGGCGGTCGCGAGCGTGTAGGCGGTCCAGGCGACGGGGCCGGGATAGCGTTCCGCGAACACCGTCGCGACGGCGAAGCTCGCAGCGGCGTGGTTGGAGGCCATCGAGCTGCCGGTGCCGCTGAACGGCCGGAAGTGGGTCGCTCCTTGGTTCGCCTCGGGCCGTGCCCGCCCGGTGACGAACTTGAGCGCCGTCGCGGCGACCACCGCGAAGGCCTCCGCCTCCAGGCCGATCAGCCCCGTGCGCTTGAGCTTGTTCGTCCCCCCGAACTCCTCGACCCCTAGCCCGACCGCGACGACCCCGGCGTTGAGTCCGGCAAGCGCGGCCGGACCGAGCGCGTTGTCCAGGCCGTCGAAGGCGTCCCGGCTGCCCGGCGAGCTGTTGCGCCGGACCAGCCGACGGATCGGGTTGTCAGCGGCAATCAGGCCGCCTACGACAGCCAACCCGCCCCCGAGCGTGAGCGCGTCATACCGGTCCATCCGGACCGGCGAGGTCGCGAGTGCGCGCGCGTCCTCGAGGACCGCCTTCGCGCCGCCCGTGATGGATTCGTCCTCAAGCTCGACGACCCGAGGCGGCGGGGCGGAATCCCCGGCCCGGGCCGGAGCCACGATCGGCACGATCAGGGCGAGCGCGGCCAGGAGCAACGCCCTTCGCCCCTGGACCTTGAGCTGGCGCCGTGCTCCGCTCACGTGCCGGCCGCCTGGGAGGACTGACCAGCCGAGGACGCGCCGGCAAACGAGCGCGACGCCGATGGCAGCAGGAGAGCCGGAACTCGCGGGCGATCGAGCAGGCTGGTCATGGAGCGCCCACAATAATAGAGGAAACGACGCGTCATTTCAACCGCGATACGGCACCGATCTGGCAACCGTCTCCATGCCGGGCCGGCGGCGCCGAACCCACCAGACACGTTACGGCCACGTCACCCAGTCCTTCGGCGGGTACGGGATTGTGACCGGCCACCGGATCGGGGTCGTCGGGTGGAGCCGGCCTTCCGCCCCTGGTTCTCGCCAACTACCGCAGCGCATCAGCAATCGGTCCGTCCGCGAGCTGCTCGCGCGCGAGCCCCTGCATCCCAACAGCGGGCCGTTCTACGAGCTGGTCCGGGCTCGCATCAGCAGGCCATCCAGCGGGAGGGGCCGGCGTAGGCGCTGCTCCTCCCGACAGTGCCGGAGCTGGTGATCGCTTACCGGCCGCTGCTGGTGGGCGAGCCGGATCCCCGAACAGCCAAGCCCGCGGCCGCGGACCAGGGCCGGCCAAACGAGCCGCCGAGCCAGTCCATCGAGGAACGGCGGCAGGCCCTCAAGCGACTGCGCGACCAAAACGTGATCACCGAGGAGGAGTTCACGAGCAAGAAACGGGCATTGCTGGAGCGGCTCTGTGCCGGCCGAACCCGCTGCTTGCTTCCAACGGCGCGTTGTGTTACAAGCAACGGGACGCGCCATCATAGAGGTTAAGTGCGACAACCTAGACAGGAGGATACCATGGAGACCGTAGTCGGAGGGGCAGTGATCGGCGCGGCGGTCGCGATGGTCGCCCCGAGCATCGTCCCGGGGATCGCCTCGGCGCTCCGCCCCTTAGCGAAGGAAGTCATCAAGGGCGGCCTCATCGTCTACAACGCGGTGTCCGGCCTCATTGCGGAGACCAGCGAGCAGTTCAGCGACCTCGTCGCGGAAGCGAAGGCAGAGATCAACAAGCCAGCGCCCTCGGACAACGGCGCCAAGGGAGACGGGGGCGGCAAATAAGGTGCGATGCCGCTCCGCCGCGGGCGGCGCTCATCTCGCGGCGGACGTCATTTTCGGGTGGGCTGCCGGAAAGAAACGGGCGCGATCCTCGCCGTTCGCGACGGGCTCTCTGGTCTTCGGATCATTCGCCATTCTCTTCTCACCAGCCGAGCCGGTAACGAGACAACCTCGGTCCCGCGTCGGACCGGGTAGCCGCGCCGCCATTGCTCGTTACTCTTCGCCAAGAGGAGCACTCATGAGCCAAGCAGGGGTTTGTCTCGTCCACGCCATTCCCGGCCGCGTGCGGCTCAAGCTCGATCGGCTCCGGCAGGACCCTTCGTTCGCCGAGACGATCCAGCGCGAGTTGCCCGCCCTCGCGGGCATCGACTCCGTCGAGACCAACCCCGAGACCGGCAGCGTCCTCATTCAGTACGACTGCTGCCAGGCCGCCTCGCTCGACTTCCACCTGTCGGTGGCGCGGGTCCTGGAGATCTCGCCCGCTGACCTCGATCCTCGGCAGCTCCAGGCCCTCCTGAAGGCCACCGGCGACAGCGCGCTCGCCCTCTCTGTCAACGGCGACGGCGAGGCGGTGGCGCCGCCGGCGCCAGGGACGACGCTGGAGCGCACGGAGATCGTCCACCACATTCCAGGGCGGGTCCGCCTCCGCGTGCCAGCCCTGACCGAGCGGCCCCACCTCGCCGCGCCGCTCGAGCAGTACCTTCGGGACCAGCCTGGCGTGACCGACGTCGGCGTCAACACCTGGTGCGACAGCGTGACGGTGGCATTCGATCCCGCCCGGTGGACCGCCGAGTCGCTCTGCCGGTTCGTCCGGGCGCTCCGGCACGAGGACGTGGAGGCTTCCCGCCGCAAGAGTCCCTCGAACGGGCAGACGCAGCCCGTCGCGGAGTCGGGAGCCGGTCCCGAGCTGTGGTATTCGAGCACCGCGATCGCGCTCTGGTTCGCGGCGGAGCCGCTCGCCGCTCCGCTCATGCCCGTCTTGCTCCTCGCCAGCGCCATCCCCATGCTGTCGCGCGCCTACCACTCGCTGGCCGATGACGGCAAGCTGAACGTGGACGTGCTCGACGCCTCGGCGACGGCGCTGCTGACGGTCCAAGGGAACCTCCCGATGGCGACGTTCATGGTCTGGCTGATCAACGTGGCGGACTACATCCGGGACGCCACGATGATGCAGTCGAAGCGGGCTATCGAGGAGGTCCTGGCCTTCCAGCACCAGGAAGCCTGGGTAGTCCGAGACGGGAAGAAGCTCCGGGTGCCCGTCGCGGCGCTGGAGGTCGGCGAGACCGTCGTCGTGTACCCTGGCGAGCGCATCGCTGTGGACGGCACCGTCGCCTCCGGCAAGGCGATGGTGGACCAGGCGAGCCTGACTGGCGAATCGCTCCCCGTGGCGAAGAGCAAGGGCGACCCGGTCTATGCCTCGACCGTCGTCCGCGAGGGCAAGCTGTACATCCTGGCGGAGCGGATCGGGCAGGAAACCGAGGCCGCGCGCATCGTCCGGCTGGTCGAGGAGGCACCCGCGCGGGAGACCAAGATCCAGAACTACGCGGTCAAGTGGGCGAACGACCTCGTGCCCTACAGCTTCCTGGCCGCCGGGGCCGCCGCCGTGATCGGCGGCGAGGCGCAGGGCGCCGCGGCCGTGCTCATCATTGACTACGGGACCGGCATCCGGATCGCCGCCCCCACAGTCGTTTTGTCTTCGATGACCAAAGCGATCCGCCACGGCATCCTGATCAAGGGGGGCCGTCACCTGGAAAACCTGGCTGAGGTGGACGCGATCGTCTTCGACAAGACTGGCACGCTCACGTCCGGGCACCCCGACGTCCTGGACGTGCATGCCTACGGAACTTGGACCAGGGAGGAGGTGCTGGCCCTCGCCGCCGCCGCGGAGCAGCGGTTCACGCATCCGGTAGCGAACGCGATCGTCCGCGCCGCGGAAGCCTGGGGCCTGAGGATCCCCGAGCGGGCCTCCTCCGAGTACACCCTCGGCCTTGGCGTCGAGTCGGTGGTGAACGGCGCGACGGTCCTCGTCGGGAGCCGCCGGTTCATGACCAAGCACAGCATCGCGCTCTCCCGGAAGATCCAGCGCGACCTCCGCGAGATCGAGCGGCAGGCCGTCTCCCCGCTCTGCGTCGCGGTGGACGGGGAGATCATCGGCGTGCTCTCCTACGCCGATCCCCTGAGGCCCGAGGCGCCGCAGGTGATCCAGGCCCTGCGGGAGCGCGGGATCCAGGAGATCGTGCTCCTCACGGGGGACCACCGGGCCGTCGCCAAGCGGGTCGCCGACCAGCTCGGGGTCGCAGACTTCATCGCCGAGGCCTTCCCCAGCGAGAAGGCGCAGGTCGTGCAGCGCCTGCAGGGCCAGGGACGTAAGGTCGCTGTCGTCGGGGACGGGATCAACGACTCCCCCGCCCTCGCCCATGCGGACGTCGGGATCGCCGTCCAGGGCGGGACCGACGTGGCCAAGGAGACGGCCCCGGTCGTCCTCCTCCACGGCGGGCTCTGGAAGATCCCGCTGGCCATTGACATCAGCCGGGAAGCCGTCGGGCTGATCCGGCAGAACTGGAAGATCATCTCGATCCCCAACACCATCGCACTCGGCTTCGCCTGCATCGGGCTGCTGGGCCCTATCGGCTCGACGCTCCTGAGCAACGGCTCGGCGATCATCGCGACCCTGAACGGACTGCGGCCGCTGCTGGACGGGCGGCCAGATCGCTCGCCCCAGCTCGAGTGGCAGGACCGGGAGACTGTCGACGTCACCGCAAGCGAGCTGGTGGTGGAGAGCGAGGACGAGCGGCCGGCTCCCGCCGCAAGCTTCGCCCTGCCCGAGTCGGCCTAGCCAGGCCCGAGCGGCCATGAAGAGGAGGTGATGCCGGTGACCTCAGAGGGCCATCACCATGGCTCCCACGAGCCTCGCAGGCTGCACCGGATCCAGTTCGACTTTTCCGACAAGATCCTCGCGCAGCTCCACACGCTGCAGCATCGGCTGAAGGCGGCCACCCGCGGCGAGGTCGTCCTGAAAGCCCTGAAAGTGCTCATCTGGCTCGAAGAGCACCTCCACCACGGCCACACGATCATCGTCAAGAAGCCGAGCGGGGAGAATATCCAAGCCCACTTCCCCTTCCTGCACGGGGAGAAGGTCCCGCAGCACCCGGCGGGTCAGCCGGCTCAGCCCCAGGTCCAGAACCAGACGGAGAAGGGAGGCGAATTGTGATGCAGCAGCCTGCCGCGCGCTCATCCATGTTGCGGGTCTTCGCCGTCGCGATCGTGGCGGCTATCTTGATGTCCTTCGTGGGGTCGGTCTTCGCCTGGCTGGCCGTGTAACGGACGGATCAGGCGAGGATCGCGATCAAGGCCAGCGGCGCGAGCGCCGCGCCGATCAGCCACCGCAGGCATTGGTTTTCCTGCTCGAGCCGCTCGAGACGCGGGAGGAGATCCGCCGAGGCCGGCGGGACCGCAGTCGGCGTCCCCCCGGCCTGGGCGTCCTCCTGGCCGCGCGCCGCGGCGTCCCTTCCACGCCCCACGCCTTTGGCGCGCCCGACACGAGCGCTCGGGGGCTTGTCAGCGAGCCGCGCCCGCCCCGCCTGATCTATTGTGTCCCGGGCAGGCGATGCCCCGGGAGCCGGGTCGGCCTGCCCGGATGGCCTGCTTGCCGGTGCCCGCTTCCGTGCCCGGCCGCTCGAGCGAACAGGCTCCGGATTCGGCGACTGTTCCCGTCCGGTGCCCACCGGGCCCGCTACCTCGGGCAGGATCGCATCCAGCGGATTGTCGCCGATCGTCCGTCGCTTCGCCATGACTCAGACTCCTTGGGTCGGGTGAGGGGCCTCGACGGCCTCCGGCAGCACGGGCTGCAGGCCCCGGACTGGACTCATCCCTGCCCTTCCTGGCCGACTACTTCCTGCGCCAGGGCCCGGTAGTCCTCCGCGCCGTGGCTGCGTGGATCGTGGATCATAGAGCGTGACCGGCTGCCCGAACGACGGGCATTCCGCCAGCCGGACGTTCTCGCGGATCACCGACCGATAGACCAGGCCGCCGAACCGGCCGCGCAGCTCGTCCACGACCTCCTGCGAGTGGCGAGTGCGGAGGTCCACCCGGCAGGGCAGGATGCCCGTCACCTCCAAGTGCGCGTTGAGCCGCTCGCGGGTCAGGCCGATTGTCTGGAGCAGCTTGGCGAGGCCGGCGAGCGCCAGCACGTGCGCCTCCACGGTCACCAGGACCTCCCGCGCCGCCGCGAGCGCGTTGATGGTCAGGATGCCGAGGGCCGGCGGGCAGTCCAGGAGCACGTAGTCCCAGTGCCCTGCCACGCCGGCGAGTTGCTGACGCAGGATCGTCTCCGCCCCGACCTCGGCCGCCAGCGCTTTCTCAACGCCGACGAGCCAGCCGGAGGAAGGAATCAGCTCGACCCCCCCGGTGCCGGTCGGCTGGACCAGGTCGAGCAGCTTGCCGCCGTCCGCGAACACCGCGAAGAGGCCCCGCCCGCCGTCCTTCACCCCATACCAGGCCGTCGCCGAGGCCTGCGGGTCCAGGTCCACCAGAAGCACCCGCCGGCCCTGCTCGCCGAGCGCCGCGGCCAGGTTGACCGCGGTCGTCGTCTTGCCGCTCCCGCCCTTCTGGTTGGTGATCGCGATGACCCGCGTCATACCCCGTCCGCCACCATGGGGCCGATTGTACCGAAATCCGCCGCGAAGGGATATGGGTTTCTCGCGCCCGGGGCTGCCGCGGTGCAGTACGAACTTGCCCGCAAGCGTGAAATCGCCTACGATGGCCCGCTGGCCAGTCCGCCCGATCCGGGGCTCCGGCCCCGGGAGATGGCCTGACCCGACGGTGACCGGCATGGACCTCTTCGATGTTCTCGCGATCCTCATCACGTTGACGGCGCTCTGCACCTACGTCAACGACCGGTACATCGGCCTGCCGATCACGATCGGTGTCATGCTGATCGCGCTGGGCTTCTCGCTCCTGCTGAACCTCATGGAGCCGCTCGGGCTCCTGCTGGAAGAACGGGCCGTCGAGGTCTGGCTGCGGCGGATTGACTTCAACGAGACGGTCCTACACGGGATGCTGAGCTTTTTGCTCTTCGCCGGGGCGCTGCACATCAACATCCACGACCTGGTCGAGCGCAAGTGGAGCGTCGGGTTCCTCGCGACAGTGGGCGTGCTCGTCTCCACGCTCGTGGCGGGGACGTTGATGTGGTGGGTCCTCGGCTGGACGAAGCTCCGGCTCTCCTACCTGCACTGCCTCCTGTTCGGCGCGCTGATCTCCCCGACCGACGCCATCGCGGTTATGGGCGTGCTCAAGCGCGCGCGGGTTCCCAAGACCCTCGAGATGCGGATCGCGGGGGAATCCCTGTTCAACGACGGCGTCGCGGTCGTGGCCTTTCTGGTCATCCTGGGCTTCCTGACCGGATCCGAGAAGCTCGGCGCGGGCCAGGTCGGCCTGCTCTTCCTCCAGGAGTCCGTCGGGGGATTCCTCCTCGGGCTCGGCCTGGGCGCCCTGGCCAACCAGATGCTCCGGAACCTCCACAATGAGGAGCTGGGCGTGCTGATCACCTTGGCCGTCGCGACGGGGGGTTACGCGCTGGCCGACCCCCTGCGCTGCTCCGGCCCCATCACGGTCGTGGTGGCAGGGCTCGTCATCGGGAACTTCGGCCACCGGCCCGCGATCCCCCGAGAGACCCGCAGCTCGCTGGACGTGTTCTGGGAGCTGGTGGACCAGGTCCTCAACGCGGTGCTGTTCGTCCTGATCGGGCTTGAGGTGCTCGTCCTGACTTTCACGGTCGAGTACCTGCTCGCCAGCATCCTCGTGATCCCGGTCGTGCTCTTCGCCCGTTTCCTGTCCATCGGCGGACCGGGCCTGCTCGTCCCGCCGGCGCTGCGGTTCAGCCCCGGCGCCGTCCGGATTCTCACCTGGGGCGGGCTGCGCGGCGGTGTCTCCGTCGCGCTCGCGCTCTCGATCCCGCTCGGGCAGGAGCGCGGGGTCATCCTGGCGATCACCTATGCGGTGGTCGTCTTCTCACTCGTGGTGCAGGGGCTTACGATGGAGCGCCTCGTCAAGCGCGAGCTGGCGGTGTACGGCCCACACGGGCTGTAGGAGCTTCTCCGATGAACTCCGCTGGTGACAAACCGAACCGGCTTTGCTAGGGTACGCGGGCTCGCTGCCTGGATCGCCGATCATGGGGCTGAACGTCCTGCTCGCCTTCATTCCGATCGCCCTCGCGCTCGACTGGGCGGGGGCGCATCCCATCCTCGTCTTCGCCGCCTCTGCGCTCGGCATCGTACCGCTCGCCGGTCTGATGGGCCGCGCCACGGAGAGCCTGGCTGCCTACGTCGGCGAGACCCTGGGCGGGCTCATGAACGCCTCCCTCGGCAACGCCCCGGAGCTGATCATCGCCATCTTCGCCTTGAAGGAGGGCCTCCACGACGTGGTCAAGGCCTCGATCACCGGCTCGATCCTGGGCAACATTTTGCTGACCCTCGGGCTTTCGATGACGGCGGGGGGCCTCCGGCACAGCCGCCAGACGTTTAACCGGACCGCGGCGAGCATGAGCGCCGGGCTTCTCCTCCTGGCCGCCATCGCCCTGATCGTGCCGGCCCTGTTCCACCTGACCTCGATCCGGCAGGAGCGCGAGCTGAGCTTCGAGATTGCTGTCGTCCTCTTCGCGATCTATCTGCTGAGCCTGGTCTTCACGCTCAAGACAAACCGGAGCCTGTTCACCGAGCCGGCCGCCGGGCCCGACTCCGAGTCCGACGAGCCCCCAGCCTGGAGCAAGCCTGGCTCGATCGGCATCCTCGCCCTCGTCACGGTCGCGATCGCGGTGATGAGCGAGACGTTGGTGGGATCCATCGAGCCGGCGGCGCAGAGCCTGGGGCTCACGCCGATCTTCGCGGGCGTGATCCTGCTGGCCCTGGTCGGGAACGCGGCGGAAATGGCCAACGCGGTCCGCTTCGCCCTCAAGGACAAGATGGACCTGACGTTCGGCGTCGCGGTCAGCGCCAGCATCCAGGTCGCGCTGTTCGTCGCCCCAATGCTGGTCTTCGTCAGCTACGCCCTGGGGAAGCCGCTGGATCTCCTGTTCACCCCCTTCGAGGTCGCGGCCGTCGGGATCGCGGTGCTGATCGTCGGGAGCGTCACCGCCGACGGCGAATCCCATTGGATGGAGGGGGCTATGCTGCTCGGGGTGTACATGATCCTGGCCTATGCGTTCTACTTTCTGCCGGTATGACACACACGCGTAAGGAGAGCACTATGGCACGAGGATGGCTCGCCGGACTGATGCTCTGCTGTCTGCTCGTCACCTGGGTCTCGGTGACAGCGGCTCCTCCGATGGAGAAGCCGCGGGCGCCGAGTCGGCCGCCGGGCGCGGCCTCGCGGTTCGACCGGACCTTCGCTATGGAAGGCGAGGAGGAGGTGGCGCGGCTCTGCGCCGAAAAGATCATTAGCGGACTCCCGCTCGCGGCGATCCCCGCCTCCGATCTCCTGCTCGACGAAATCGCGCTCCACAGCGAGGCGGGCTACTACACGGTCCGTGTCCCGCTCATCCGCCCCAAGAACCACATCGAGCGCGTGTTGTGGGATGCTGACACGATCGAGGAGGTGACCACCTTCATCCGGCTCCTGCAGAGCGGGAAGATCAAGATCGTCAAAATCAAGGCCTTCTCCGGCGAGTTCGTCCCCGAGGCGAAGCAAAAGGTCCCGGCCGCCGACCTTGAGACCTGCACAGCCAAGGGACTGAAAGACCTGCTCGCGCCCTGCCGGGAATGCGAGGTCATCGAGTGGATCTTCGGCAAGAGCCCGATTGACTGAGCCGCGGGCCCTTGCAATCGGCGCAGGTTTGCCCTAACGTGGCGCCTCATAAGCGGGCAACCGGACACACAAACGGGGGAGCCATGGAGAAGGTGATCGGGGGAGCCGTGGTCGGTGCTGCGGTGGTGGTCGCCGGGCCTGCCCTCGTGGAGGGCACAGCGGCGGCGGGGCGCTTCCTGGCCAAGCAAACGATCAAGGCAGGGATCGTGGCCTATGCCGTCGTCGCGGGCCTTGCCGCCGGTCTCGGCCGCCAGCTCACGGAGCTGTACGAGGAGGCCTGCGCGGAGCTGGAAGGGCGGCCGGCCCAAGAAGCCCAAACGGGGCACACGCCGGCCGGGGAGAGCACGATCCAGCGGATCGAGCATGCGGTCGTCGAGGAAGTGATCGAGCACGAGGCGGTCCAGGTGCTGGAGACCCTCATCATGGCCGCGCTCTAGCCCGGGCCTGCCTTGAGGTCTCCGAGCCGTTTTTGTATGATCTCGCAGTAACCCCGGGGCTCCGATCGGGCTGCTGCACCGGAACCACACTCCCCGACATGGCGACCCGAGACCGCGATTGGCCCATGTACAACCAGTGGTATTGCTGCCTGGTCTGCCGCCGGCTGTGGACGTACCAGGGCAGGGAAATCGTCGCGCTCGACAGCAAGTATGCGCTCGGCCCCGCCTTTCCCACCGAGGGAGTCCCCGGCCGTACCTGCATCGTCTGCGAGGGGGAGGCCAGCGCGCCTATCGCCGAGATCTGACGCGCTAGTCCCCGAACCGCGCCTGGAACAGCCGCTGGCGACGGGATGTCCCGTGGAGCGCCGCGAAGAGGTGCCCGCGGAAGACCAGCATGGCGACCGCGGCCAGCGGCGTGAGCACCATCAGCAGGATCGAGCCGAGGCTCGGCGGCACACCGAGCTGCCCCAGCCAGGCGTCCAGCAGGGTGAACGGCAGGATCAGGACTTGGTAGAAGTCCAACCCCGCTCCCCGCCCGAGCCGTCCGGTCATCCCGAAGAAGAACGAGAGGCCGAGGGGCGCCACGACGACCGCCAGCGGCAGGAACCACTCGATCCAGTTGTCCATCACGAACTCGTAGCTCTCGCGGATCACATCGAGCGGCGAGCCCGGCCGGACCTGATAGATGACCTCGGGCGCGGGATTGAGCAGGATGAACAGCAGCAGGTAGATCGCCGCGGCGATCAAGGCGCCGTTCGGGTTGGCCGCGACGGCTCGGTCCAGCACCATCATCGGAATCCACAGGACAAAGCCGACGCCGATGACCTCCCAGAAATAGTGGCCGAAGCTCGTCCGGAGGTCCTCCAGGGTGAGCCGACGAGCGCCGCAGACGGCCTGCTCGATCAGGTACAGCGTCGCGCCGATCAGGAGCGCGTTGACCGCGCCGAGGATGAACCCGCCGAGCAGTCCCAGCGGCGCCGCGAGGGCCGTCGCCGCGACCATGAGGGCGGCAAACACCACCACCGCGACGGCGATCATCCACCCCCTGGCGAGCGATCGGACCGTCGAGCGGAGCGCCCCTTGGTACAGGGCCAGCGTGGCGCGCAAGAGGTCGGAGATCATGAGGCGTGCGGGGGCCGGGCCGATTGGGGAAGCGCGGCGGGCGGCTTGGTCCAGCGCCGGGCCAGGCGGATGACGACGGCGTGAGGGACGCACCGGCTCACGAGCGCCAGCACCTGTCCCCGCCAGCCGATCGTGGCGACTACAGGGCCCTGCGCGAGCTGCGCCAGCGACTCCGCCACAACCCGTTCGGCCGAGTCGGCGCCGAGCGGGCTCCTGGGTCGAAAGCCCGCGGTCGCGTGGAACTCGGTCTCCGTCGCGCCGGGGCAGCAGACCTGAATCCGCACGCCGGTCCCCCGCACCTCCTCGGCTAGCGCCTCACAGAACGTGATGAGAAAAGTCTTGGTCGCCGCGTACTCGGCCATATAGGGCACCGGAAAGAAACCGGCGACCGAGGCGACTGTCACGATCGCCCCCGAGCCTCGCTCGATCATCCCAGGCAGGAACAACCGGATGCTCTCGACGACCGTGTTCACGTGCAAGCGAAGCATCTCCTGCACTTGCCGCATCGGCATGGCAACGAAGGCCCCAAAGGCGCCGAATCCCGCGTTGTTGACGAGCAAGTCCACGACCGGGCGGCGCGCCCTGGCCGCGGCGTACAGCCGGTGGGCCGCCTCGGGCTCGGCCAGGTCCATGACTTCGCAGGCCACGTCACCCGCCCCAGCGGCGCACTCGGCAGCAACCTGGTTCAACCGCGCCCGATTCCGCGAGACCAGGAGGAGGTCGTAACCCCTCGCCGCCAGGGCGCGCGCGTAGGCCGCGCCGATGCCGCGGGACGCGCCGGTCACGACGGCAAAGGGCCGAGGCTCGCTGGCACGAGGGAGATCCATGATTCGCCCGACAATAGTCTGGACGCTCCCCTCCGGTCAAGGGACGCCGGCGGGCCGTTTTCGGCTTGACCGGCCCCTGCCCTCCCTCTATAAGGAAGACGCTCCCCGACGATGTGGCCAAGCTGGAGGTCCCATGCCTGTCTCCCCGGCCCTCGCTGGCCATGCCGGCGAGGCAGGCGTCCTGTCCTTGCTGCCCCATGAGTGGGCCGGCAGCCTGGCGCTCCTCGTCCTGCTGGTCGTGATCCTGCTGGCGATGCAGGCGCTGACGCAGTGGCGCCTGCGGCGCATCGAGCGCCGGCTCCGCCGCCTGGAAAGCGCGGTGGGGGACGATGGGTCCGCACCTTCCGCCGAAACTCCGCAGGATTAAGGGATTCCCCTAGCCGAGCCCCGTGCGACGTCAGCGCATGCGCATGCGAACCTGAGCGATCTTGCGCAGTTCGAGCGGCTTGGTTGACTTCCCCCCTCCCGTGATTATTTCGGGAGAGACCACGAACGCCAGCCGGAAGGGAGACGTTCGCAATGGACATGAACCGGATGACGATCAAGCTGCAGGAGGCCCTCCAGGCGGCCTCTGCCCACGCCCTGCGCCGGAGCCATCAGGGCATTGATGTCGAGCACCTGCTGCTGGCGTTGCTGGAGCAGCCGGATGGGATGACTGTCCCGCTGTTGGAACACGCCGGCCTGGCCGTCCCGGCCGTGCGCGCCGCGGCCGAGCAGGCGCTCGCCAAACTGCCGCAAGTGCAGGGGCCCGGTGCCGCGCCCGGCCAGCTTCACCTCACCAGCCGCCTGGCGACCCTCCTGAGCCGCGCCGACACCGAGAGGCAGGGGCTCCGGGACGAGTATCTGAGCGTGGAGCACGTGCTCCTCGCGATGGTCGAGGAGGGCGGCGTCTTCCGCCGGCTCGGGCTGACCCGCGACCGCCTCCTCGCGGCACTCCAGCAAGTCCGCGGCAGCCAACGGGTGACCAGCCAGGATCCGGAGGGCACCTACCAGGCGCTGGAGAAATACGGGCGGGACCTGACCAAGCTTGCGGCACAGGGCAAGCTCGACCCCGTCATCGGCCGGGACGAGGAGATCCGGCGGGTCATCCAGATCCTGTCCCGACGGACGAAGAACAACCCGGTGCTCATCGGCGAGCCCGGCGTCGGCAAGACCGCCATCGTCGAGGGGCTCGCCCAGCGGATCGTCAAGGGGGACGTGCCCGAGGGGCTCAAGCAGAAGCGGCTCGTCGTCCTCGACATGGGCGCGCTCGTCGCCGGCGCCAAGTACCGGGGCGAGTTCGAGGAGCGGCTCAAGGCCGTCCTCAAGGAGATCCAGGCAGCGCAAGGCCAGATCCTCCTGTTCATTGACGAGCTGCACACGGTCGTTGGCGCGGGCGCCGCCGAAGGCGCGGTGGACGCCGCCAACCTGCTCAAGCCGATGCTGGCCCGCGGCGAGCTGCACCTGATCGGCGCCACCACGCTGGACGAATACCGCAAGCACGTCGAGAAGGACGCCGCGCTCGAGCGGCGCTTCCAGCCCGTGTTCGTGGACCAACCGGGGGTCGAGGACACGATCTCGATCCTGCGCGGGCTCCGCGAGCGTTACGAAGTGCACCACGGCGTGCGGATCAAGGACGCAGCGCTGGTCGCCGCGGCCAAGCTCTCGAACCGGTACATCACCGACCGGTTCCTGCCTGACAAGGCGATTGACCTCGTGGACGAAGCCGCCGCGCGACTCCGCACCGAGATTGACAGCCTGCCGGCCGAGCTGGACGAGGTCTCGCGCAAGGTCATGCAGCTCGAGATCGAGCGCGAGGCGCTCCGGAAGGAGACCGACCCGGGCAGCCGCGCCCGCCTCGAGACGATCGAGCGCGAACTGGCGGAGAAGAGTCAGGAGCTAGCCGCGCTCAAGGCCCGTTGGGAGGCGGAGAAGGCCTCGGTGGGGCGCCTGCGGAAGATCCGGCAACAGATCGAGGAGGTCAAGCAGCGCATCCAGCAGGCGGAACGCGCCTACGACCTGAACCGGCTCGCGGAGCTGCGCTACGGCGAGCTGCCGAAGCTGGAGCGGGAGCTCGCCGCAGAGGAACAGCAGCTCGTCAAGCAGCAGGGCGAGAGCCGGCTGCTCAAGGAAGAGGTGGACGAGGAGGACATCGCGCAGGTGGTCAGCCGCTGGACCGGCATCCCGGTCAGCCGCCTGATGGAAGGCGAAATGGAGAAGCTCCTCCGGCTCGAAGAGTTGCTCCACCGCCGGGTCGTCGGGCAGGACGAGGCCGTCCGCGCCGTCGCCGATGCGGTCCTGCGCGCCCGTTCCGGGATCAAGGACCCCAACCGGCCGATCGGGTCGTTCCTCTTTCTCGGCCCGACCGGCGTGGGGAAGACCGAGCTGGCCCGCGCGCTGGCGGCAACGCTTTTCGACGACGAGGCCAACCTGGTGCGGATTGACATGTCCGAGTACATGGAGAAGCACACGGTCGCGCGGCTGATCGGGGCCCCGCCCGGCTACATCGGCTACGACGAGGGGGGCCAGCTCACGGAGGCCGTGCGCCGCCGGCCCTTCGCGGTGATCCTCTTCGACGAGATCGAGAAGGCGCACCACGAGGTCTTCAACGTGCTGCTCCAGGTGCTCGACGACGGGCGCCTGACGGATTCCCAGGGCCGGACCGTGGACTTCAAGAACACGGTGCTGATCATGACCTCGAATCTCGGCAGCCAGGACATCCTGGAGGCCCAGCAACGGGGCGTGCCCTACGAGCAGGTGCGCAGCCTGGTGCTGAAGGAGCTGCGGCGGCACTTCCGGCCCGAGTTTCTCAACCGGGTGGACGAGACGGTCGTCTTCCACCCGCTCACGGCCCAGCACTTGGCAGAGATCGTCACGATCCAGCTCGCGCGCTTGCGCGAGCGGCTGGCGGAGCGCCGGATTCCGCTGGTGCTCACGCCGGCGGCGGTCGCCTACCTGGCCGAGCGGGGATACGACCCCGTCTATGGGGCGCGGCCCTTGAAGCGGCTGATCCAGCAGGAGATCGAAACGCCGATCGCCCGCCTCCTGGTCAAAGGCGAGCTCCGGGACGGCGAGACTGCGACGGTGGACATCAAGGACGGGCAGCTTGCGGTGGTGCCCACGGTCGAGGCCCGGCTCGCCTGACCAAAGGCCTCTCCCCGCACCCTGCGGGCGGCCGGAGGGCAGACCGGGTAGCGGCCGGACGCAGCGTCCGGCCGTCTGAGCAGGAAAGGGGGTGACACCGATGGACGCGGCCAGGTTGGATCCGTTTCGGGAGCTGGAAGACATGGCGGACCGGCTCAATCGCCTGTTGTTCAGCCCGCCAGCACACCGGCGAGAGACCGGGCGCGAGACCCTGAGCGTCGCCGACTGGATGCCGGCTGTGGACATCTGCGAGACAGACAAGGAGTACCTCATCAAGGCGGAACTGCCGGAGGTCAAAAAGGAAGATCTCAAGGTCACCGTCCAGGATGGAGTCCTGACCTTTCAGGGGGAGCGACGGCAAGAGGCGGAGGACAAGGGAAGGAAGTACCACCGGGTGGAGCGGGCCTACGGCACCTTTGCCCGGAGCTTCACGGTGCCCGACGACGTGAATGAAGCCAAGGTCCGAGCCGAGTTTAAGGACGGGCTCCTCTGCCTGTACTTGCCCAAGTCCGAGAAGGCTCAGCCCAAGCAGATCGAAATCAAACTCGCCTGAGCGCGAAGGCCTCCGCCGCCGGGGTCCCTTGCCCCCTGAGGAAACGCGTTATCTCAAGCCCGTAACATCCCGTAAGCGGCTCTCGGGGCACCGGGTGACACGAGCGCGCACCGAACCCAAGAGGAGGCGGCCAGCCGCGCCGCGACCCAGTGCGCGAATGCCCCATTGCGAAAAAAAGCGATGGGTTGTCCGGTGCACCCAGATAAGCGTGGAAGGGAGGGCACCCATGATGCTGGCAACCTCTACTCCGTTTGACCTGCAAGAGGACAGGTTTCTGACCGACGCCCTGCGAGCTGTCTCGGCGGCAAACTGGGCCCCGGCGTGCAACGTGTACGAGGACGAGCAAGGCTTCTGCGTGCAGATGGCGATTCCGGGCATGGAGGCCAAGGACGTCGAGATCGTGGCGGAGGACGGCGTGCTGACCGTCCGAGGCGAACGGAAGCCGGACGCCTCGGAGAACCGGACTTACCTCGTGCGCGAGCTGAGCTGGGGGACGTTCTCGCGATCGTTCGCGATCCCAGCCCACGTGGACCACGAGAAGGCCTCGGCCACGTATAAGGACGGCGTGCTGGCCATCCAGCTTCCGAAACGCGAGGAAGCGAAGCCACGGCGGATCACGATCCAGGGCTGAGATCTCAGCGCAAGTCGAGACGGTGAGACAGGCGCGGGGCGGCGGAGATCCCGCGCCTGTTTTCCACGGATCATCCGATCGCGACCGGCTTGCCGCCGAGGTCGCTGTCTCCTCCGCTCATCCGCTTCTGCTCGAGCGTCCACTCGGTCGGTGTCACCTTGAGCAGGTGGGCCTTGACGGTCAGGAACTCCGCCTGCGGAATCACGACCCGGCCATCCTCCTTGACGTCAACCTGCAGCACCACCCGGCCTGTCTCGGTGTTCCTGACGAGCACCCCGGTCGCCGACTTCGTGAGCTCCAGCGCGCGGCGCTCGTTGAAGGCCATCGTGCTGTCAATGATCTTCCCGGTCACGCGACCCATGTCGTCGTAGGCCACGAAGCTTACCAGCGGTCCACCGGATTTCCTCAGGACAACCGTGATCTGGGGAAGCCCCTCGATCTCCACGGTGCCATCGGCGTTCCGGTACAGGTTCGACCCAATCACCATATCCATCGGTTGTTCCCCCGTCGCGGCAGCATCCCGTTGACAGGCCGGCCGTCACGGCTTCTTGATCCGGTCGAGGATCAGGGCGATACAACCGCCGAGCAGGCCACCGCCCGTCACGGCGGTCAGGATTTCGATAAGCTTGACCTCCCAGAAGGAGCCCTGCGCCTGCATCACTTCGCGGAGCCCCCCCTGGACCATAATGACGCCGAGCGCCATCGTTGCGCCAACAAAGAACCACCAGGTGAAGATCTTCAGGCTATGCATGGACGGCATCCGCTCACAGCTCGCTTCGCCGGTCCAGGGTCCGATACTGAATGGCCTCCGCAAGATGCGCCGGCTCGATCCGGTCGGAGGCGGCCAGGTCGGCGATGGTCCGCGCCACGCGTAGGATACGGCCGTACGCGCGGGCGGACAACCCTAGCCGGACCATCGCCTGCTCCAGCAGCCGCCGCCCCTCCTCCCCGACCGGGCAGTACTGCTTCAGGTACCGGGGCCTGAGCTGCGCGTTACAGTAGATCCCGCTGCGGACCAGCCGGGCCGTCTGCCTGGCCCGGGCGGCAGCGACGCGCGTGCGGATCGCCGCCGAGGATTCCTGCCCGCCCTCGCGGCCCAGTTCTCCGACCGGCACGGCCGGGACCTCGATCTGAATGTCGAGCCGGTCCATCAGCGGCCCGGAAATCCGCGCCCGGTACCGACGGATCTGCTGCGGCGTGCACAGGCACTCGCGGGCGCGGTCTCCGTAGTAGCCACAGGGACAGGGATTCATCGCCGCTACGAGCATAACGCGCGCCGGATAGCGCACCGTGGCGTTGGCACGGGCCAGCACGACCTGTCCGTCTTCCAGCGGCTGCCGGAGGCCGTCTAGCACCGAGCGCTTGAACTCGGCCACCTCGTCCAGAAACAGCACGCCGTGGTGGGCGAGCGACACCTCCCCAGGCCGCGGGATGGTGCCGCCGCCGATCAACCCCGCGTCCGAGATGCTGTGGTGCGGCGCACGGAAGGGCCGGGCCGTCACCAGCGGACTGACGGGGGTCAACAGCCCCGCCACGCTGTACACCCGCGTGGTCTCGAGCGCCTCCTCCGGCTGCAGCGGCGGCAAGATCCCCGGCAGCCGGCGCGCCAACATCGTCTTGCCGGAGCCGGGCGGACCGATCATCAGGACATTGTGCCCGCCGGCCGCGGCCACTTCAAGCGCGCGCTTCGCCTGCTCCTGCCCCCGCACATCCGCAAAGTCGTCTTCCTCGCTCTCTATCCGGGCAAGCAGCGCGCCGCGGTCTACCGTGGCCGGGTCGATCGCCCGGCTTCCCGTCAGAAACTCCACGGCCTCGGGCAGGGTCCGCACCGGAACGGCCCGCACTCCCTCGACGAGCGCGGCTTCGCGCGCGTTGTCCACGGGCAGCAGCACCGGCGCCGCGCCCCGACAGGCCATGCCGATGGACAGCGCCCCGGGTATTGGCTTGACCGCACCGTCCAGCGACAGCTCCCCGACCAGGACATAGCTGGCCGCCGCCTCGGGCGGGATGATCTTCTCGGCGACGAGAATGCCGACCGCGATCGCGAGGTCCAACCCCGATCCTTCCTTCTTAAGATCGGCGGGCGCAAGATTCACGGTGATGCGCTTGACCGGAAACGTGAAGCCCGCGTTCTTCAGCGCGGAGCGGACGCGGTCGCGGCTTTCACGGACCGTGGCGTCCGGGAGACCGACGACTGAAAACTGCGGCAATCCGCCGCTGATGTCCACCTCGACCTCAACGAGGTGCGCTTCCAGCCCGACCAGCGCGGCGCTCATCACTTTGGCCAGCACGATGTCCCCCAAGCCGACAGCCGCAGCGAACAGCCACTCGCTCGGAGCCACTTGCTATTGGCCACTCGCTATTCGCTTGGTCGGGGCGGGATTATAGGCGGGGGCCTTCCGTCTTTTCAACACGCCGGCTCGATTCAGGTATAATGCCACCGGGGTTCCTCCTTAGTGAGGGTACGCGAGAGCGGGGGAGGCAGGAGGCAGGGGACGCGCATGCTCGCGACGAGTGCGGGGACGGCGCTGGCGCTGCTCTGGACGGTCATTTTCAGTACGGCGGCCCGGGCCGACGCTCCTGGGTCCGCAGCGGGGACCTGGAGCGCGGCTGCGCCCGCGCCGACCAAGCGCACCGAAGTGGCGGTCGCCGCGCTGGCCGGCCACATCTACGTAATCGGCGGCTTCGAGGAGCCCCGGCTCGGCAACCTGGCGCGCCTGACCGTGAGCCGGGCGGTCGAGGCCTACGACCCGGCCGGCGACCGCTGGATGGCGAAGGCCGAGCTGCCCGTCCCGCTGCACCACGCCGGCGCCGCGGCGGTCGGCGGCCGGCTCTACGTCGTCGGGGGATTTCATCCCACGCTGGTCTCGGCCTGGGATCCGGTCGCCAGCCTGTACATCTACGACCCCGAGACCAACGCCTGGAGGGAGGGCCCGCCCATGTCGACGCCGCGGGGCGCCCTGGCGGTGGCCGAGTACGCCGGACGGCTCTATGCGATCGGCGGGTACGGGACAGCCGGCAACACGGCGGCCGTGGAGGTCTATGATCCGGCCACAAACCGCTGGACTGCGCTGGCCCCGCTGCCGACTGCCCGAGACCATCTGGCCGCCGTCGCCCTCGGCGGCCGCCTCTACGCCATCGGGGGCCGGCTCGAGCGGGACTACGGACGCAACCTCGCGGTCACGGAGGCCTACGACCCGGCGACGGATCGCTGGACCCGCACGGCGGATCTCCCAACCGCGCGGAGCGGCATTGCCGCAGCGGTGCTGGGCGGG
Organism: Nitrospira sp. Kam-Ns4a; assembly: GCF_965152595.1. Lineage (NCBI taxonomy): Bacteria > Pseudomonadati > Nitrospirota > Nitrospiria > Nitrospirales > Nitrospiraceae > Nitrospira > Nitrospira sp. Kam-Ns4a. The sequence goes on from NZ_OZ224218.1 coordinate 257,828, forward strand.
CTGATCTACGTCTTCGGTGGCGAGGCGCCCGCCGGCACCTTCCGGACGAACGAAGCCTACGATCCAGCGGCAGACCGTTGGCAGGCGCTGGCCCCGATGCCGACCGGACGTCACGGCCTCGGCGCCGCGGTGGTCCGCGACCGGATCTACGTGATCGCGGGCGGCCCGACCCCGGGCGGCTCCTTTAGCAACGCGAACGAGGTCTTCACCCCGCCGGCCTTGGTTCAGCCCGCGGGCGGGTTCCCGGCGCGGGCCCCAGGCCGCGCCTCGCCCCAGCAGGTCGGGACGATCATGGCCCTGCTCGCCGCCTTCGAGGAGGCCGAGGCGCTGCCCCCCGAATCCAGCCCGCAGGCCCAGCAGCTCATCAAGGCGCTGATCCAGTTCCAGGCCGCCTTCATGAAGAGTCCCGCCCCCGCCGTGCAGGCCCTGTTGCGCGAGGCGTTGGCGGGCAAGCTTGGGGATCGGGCCGAGACGGCGCTGGCCCACTTTCGTTCGGATGGCTGGACTTCCCAGACCCTGGAGGCGGTCGTGGACTACGCGGCCGATCCCGCCGTGTGGCAGCGGCCCGGGCTGGAAGAGGCGTTCCGGGCCTACAACGTCGGCCGGCCCGACTTCGAACTGCTCGCCAAGACCTTCGTCACGGCCCGCCAGCACCTTGCGAGCCGAGGACGGGACCTCCACGCCGTCTACGCGGAGCGGCGCCGCGCGATGCCAGGCGCCGGGCTTTCATCCCCCGACCAACCCTGGTATGATCGGGCGCGCGTTCCGCGCGTCGCCACGCAGAGAGGAGGCCTGCCATGGCAACCAAAGCCTACGTGCTGATCAAGGTGAAGGCCGGGAAGACGAAGGACGTCCTGAAGTCGCTGAAGAAGATTCCCGGCGTGGAACAGGCGCACCCCTGCTTCGGCCAGCCAGACATTTTCAGCTTCGTCAACGTCGCCGACGAGAAGGCGCTCTCAGACGTGGTGATCACGAAGATCCACACGATCGAAGGGGTCGAGGAGACCGACACCCACATCGTGGCGGAGACGTAAGGTTAGGGCGAGCCTGCCAACCGGATCGTCCGGCCGGCCGCTGCCGACTCATAACAGGCGTCGGCGATCTCCACCGCCCGCTGCCCATCCAGGCCGGTCACTGGCATGGGCGTCCCGCGCAGCAAGCCGTCCGTGAATGCCCGGAGCACGGCGACCACGGAAGGCGGACCCTCCACCGGTTGTTCCTCCTCTTTCGAGCCCTCGGTGATTCGCACCAGCCGGTGCCGCGCCCAATCCGCGATCAGTTGCGCCTGCCCCCCGATCCATTCAGCCCGGCACACGCGCCCCGCCGCCACACGGGATACCTCCACTAGCACTGGCAAGCCGCTGCCGGTCCGCAGGCTGACGACCGCCCGGTCCTCGGGGCCGTCGGAGGGCGAGGGGTCCATCTCGCACCGGACTTCCGCCACTTCCTCGCCGGTCAGGAACCGCACCAGATCGAGCAGGTGAATGCCGACCTCCAGCAAGACGCCGCGTCCGGCGTAGTGGGTCGCCTCTCCCCGGAGGTCGGGCCGATGCTCCATCCGGCTCGTCAAGACGAGGTACCGGCGTGGCCCCGCCGACGCGAGCTCGGCCTTCAGCGCCACGATGGCAGGATCGAAGCGGAGGGTCTGCGCGGTCATGAGGGGAACCCCTGCCGCGTCGGCCGCCTCGACCATCTCACGGGCGTCGGACCCGCCGGTCGCCAGCGGCTTCTCGATCAGGATGGGCTTGCGCGCCCGGACCGCCTCCAGGCAGATGGCGCGGGTCAGAGACGGCGGGGTCACCACCACGACCGCTTCGACGGCGGGATCAGCGACAAGGGCGCGGTAGTCCTGGTGAAAGCGGAGTCCGTGTTCGGAGGCAAAAGCGGCGCCGTGGATCGGATCGCGCCGGCACACCGCCACCAGCCGGGCCTGGGGCAGTGGCTCCAGCAGGTGTCGAGCGTACCGCATCCCGTGCCGCCCCAGGCCGACGAGTCCGATGGCGACTGGCTTCACCTCCTCCCTCCGCGTCCGGCGACCGGGATGCCCAAACAAAAGGGGCCGTGTCATCCACGGCCCCGGATCTTCAGCAATAGGTCGTCGGCAGCTCGTCAGTACCGCCTGGCCCCGCTCTGATCGGCGCCCGGGCCGGTCGCGCCGCCGCCCCAGGTCCGTTCCCGCCGCTCCTGGGGCTTCGCTTCGTTGACGACAAGGGACCGGCCCTCGTACTGCGTCCCGTTCAGGGCTGCAATGGCCTTCTGGGCTTCCTCGGACGTTGACATTTCGACGAATCCGAACCCGCGAGACCGTCCCGTAAACCGGTCCGTAATCACCTTGGCGGAGACGACCGTCCCATGCTGTGCAAACAGATCCTGGAGCTGCTGATCCGTGACCGAGTAGGGTAAGCTTCCGACATACAACTTGTTGCCCACATGGCACCTCCTCTCCCACGCCTCTCCGGGCTCCGTGCCATCCCTTAGAGGCCGAACCACTGCGGCATTGTAACCGCCCCAGTCCAGCCGGTCAACCGCCGGCCCCGTGGTTGACAGGCCCGGAACCCCCTCGTTATAGTAGGTCGTCCGCAAGCAGACGCCCCCCAATCGCACCAGAATCCCGATTGGCGAGCCCTGACCCAGACCGCGAGACAGGAAGAGCCATGTCAGAGCCCAGCCCGCGCTTCTCGCCCCAGCAGATCGGATCTGGCCCGGTCCGGTTTCCCAGCGGGGCGCCGATTCCGCATGTCTCGGATATGATCACCAACCCCTACGCCAAGACCCTGATGCCCAAGGGGGTCCAGGTCGAAGGGCTGGTCTTCTTCCCGCAAGAGAAGGCCGCCTATCCAGGCCTCATCCTGTTGCACGAGCGCTGGGGATTGAACGCGCAGGTCAAGGAGTTCGCCATCCGTCTGGCCTGCGAAGGCTACACTGTCCTGGTGCCCAATCTCTACGTCCGGCAGGGCGGCATGGTGACGGCTAGCGTCGAGGTCGCCGATCTGTTGCAGAGCCGGCTCAAAGAGGCCGACGTCCTTCAGGACTTGACCTCCTGTTGCGAGTTCCTCAACACCCTCGATCACGTCAAGCGGAACGCCCATGGCGCGATCGGATTCGGCATGGGCGGTACCTTCGCCCTCCGCTTCGGCTGCCATCGCCGCCGGCTGCGCGGTGCCGTCTCCTTCTACGGACGAATGATCGCTCCGCCGAGTCTGCTCAAGGACCTTTCCTGTCCGGTGCTCTACCATCGGCCTGGTGCCGATGACCAGGTGTCGGCGGAGGAGGTGGAGCGGCTTCGGCAGGCAGCCCAGGAGCACGACAAGCGGGTGGACATCCGGGTCTACGAGGGCGCACCCCACGCCTTCATGAACGACATGCGCCCAGACACCTACCGGAAGGAAGCCGCTCGGGACGCCTGGGCCGCCACCGTGAGCTTTCTGGCTGAGTGCTTTAAGGCGGACCGGGCCGCCGCGCCGACCCGGTAACTGTTCCCTACCCCGCCGCGGGTGCCCCACCGCGCCGCGCCGGTTGAGTTTTCGACTCCAATGCCACAGAATGAAACGGGTGATGGCAATGGCCTGGCGCGAAGCCCTGCATGTTCCGATCCTAGCGTTGGCTGCCGTGAGCGGCGCACTCGGGGGCGGCGCGACCGCCTGGGCCCGCCTCCCCGACTTCACCGAGGCGCTTCGTGCCGAGGCGGACCGGCTCGCAGCCATCACTTCCGACGAGGAGGCCCTGACGCTGTTTGCGACACGCCTGGGCCGGCTGTTGGACCTTGAGCCCGGGCTAGCTCTCTCCGGGAAGGCGCCAGCGGAGAAAAGCGTTCCAGACTCCCAGGAGTTCGCCGACACCGCCGTGAAGCTGGTCGCTGACTTGGCCGCCTGGCAGCTTGCAGCCAGCCTGGAGTCACCCCGGGAGGGCGCGACGCCTTCCGACAGCCAAGCGAGCCCGGCACCTGCGCCCCGCCACCAGGCATGGCTGTTGACCAGGGCGGAGCCCGCCTCGTTGCGTCAGGCCCTCGCCCTCCAGACCGCGCTGCGCGCGTTGCCGGACGGGCCGGCGTCCTCGGGGGAGTCCCCGCAAGGCTACGAAGCCTACGCAGCCTACCTGGATCGGACCTACCCGCTGGCGGTAGGCTCTGATGCGTCCTGGTCGGCGCTCGTCGAGCGGGAAGGGGCTGCCGGCCTGCGCCGACGCCTTGAGGAATTCTGGAACGGGCGCGGCGGAGCGGGGGGTGGGCAGGCCGCGAACGAGCCGCCCGAGGGGGTGCGCCAGGAGATCATCGCCCGGTACGTGGCGGTCCGGCTCCGGCCAACCCTCAGCCTGCAAGTGCAGGCGCTGATCCGCCACGCCGCCGTCGAGGCAGAGCGCGACGCGCTCCGCGACTGGATCCGGCTGCACGGCCTGGCCGAACGTATCAGGGTGGCTCAGGGGCTGGCCCGGCTCTGCGGCACCTGGCAGTGGACGATCCACAACCACCAGAACCATCAGGACCTCAAGACGGTGATCATCTTCCCGCCCCCGGGCACCACCAAGCCACCGGGAGCCGTACCGCAGAAGATCCTGGTCCTCGGCGATGCCGTGTACCTGCGGTGGGAATTCCGCGGAGGCTTTCAGGAAGACAGCCTGCTCTTGTCAGGGGGCGGGCAACGGCTGGAAGGCACCTTTGTGAATTCCGCCGGGGCCTGGGGGAGCATCACCGGCAAGCGGACGGGACCCTGCGGTCAATAACGGCCACGGAGGCGCCCGCGGGCTTAGCCGCCAGCGCCCGACTCTTTCCAGCAGCCCCAGGCCAGTAATCCCCATCCCGCCAGGAACGCCACCCCGCCCAGCGGTGTCAGCGCCCCCAGCCATCGAATCCCGGAGAACGCCAACGCGTACAGGCTTCCCGAGAACAGCGCGATCCCGATCGCAAACATCCAGGACGCCGCCCGGAGCGCTCCAGTTCGGAAGTGCAGCCCGGCGAGCCCGGCCAGGACCAGCGCCAGCGCGTGGTACATCTGGTAGCGGACGGCCGTCTCAAAGACTCCGAGCATGTCCGGAGCGAGGACGGCCTTCAGCGAATGGGCGCCGAAGGCGCCAGCCGCGACGCCCGCCAGTCCGAAGATCGCCCCCAAGGCCAGGCTCATCCGGGGCATAGGGCTCCGACACACTTCCGTGCGATAGCTCTAATCGGGACGTACAAGGTTGGCGAGAGGCCGGGCTCGAATCCGTGGCTACGAGAAGAGTCGTTGCCACAGACTCAAGATCCAGTTGAGGATGGCCCCAAAAAACCCCGGGCTTTCCTGCTTGGCGGCGGATTCCTGCCCGCGACCGCTCTGCCCGGGGCCGGCGGCGCCCTTGGGAGGCCCGGTGGTGGCCTGGCCGGCGGCCGAGGGAGGAGGCGCGGGTTTGGGAGCCTGTGCCTGCAAGGGAGCCGGCTCCGGGCCCGCTCGATCCGGCGTGCCCATCTCCTGACCAAGCGAGCGACCAGCCGGCCCGCTCGACGGGGCCGGCTTGCCGAAGGGGCCGCCGGCTGCTCGCCCCACGTCCTGCTGCAGGTCCTTCAACTCCTTCTGGTAGCGGGCGACCGTCGCCTTGAGCGTGCCGTGCTCTTTTTCCGCCGCCTGATATTCGCGGCGCAAGGCCTTCAGTTGGCCGTCCAGCGTCGCCGCCTCCGCGCTGAGTTCCTTGACCCGATCCTCGAACTCCGCCCGCTCCTTGTCGCGCTCAGCTTTCAGCCGCTCAGCTTCCGCCTGCACGCGCTCGGCGTCGGCCATCTTCCGGGCGGTCTCCTCTTTGACGGCCTTGAGCTGTTGCTCGATCGCGGCGTGCTCGGCCTGCACCCGTTGCAACTCGGCCCTGGCCTGCTCAGATTCCTGCACCGCCGCCTGGTATTTGCTCTTCGACACACACCCAGCCGTGGCCAGCGCCAGGACCAGCGTCGCCAAGACCGCCCTTGTCGCGCTCATCGTCACGCCTCCGGGATTGAGCCAGCCACGAGGGTCCACCAGCCGCGTAGAGCCTGAGGTCGGCATACGTAGAGGCATTGTACTCCCCGCAGCGGCACAGTGCAATCAACTTCGGCGCCGGGCGCATGCAGGCCCGCATCCACCGCGACATCCTGAGGATCGGACCAGCCACCGCCCGGCCCGAGCGCGGCCACAGCCCGCTCAGCCCAATCCTGGAAAGTTTCCGGCCGCCATCCGTTCAGCCCGCCGGGCCACCGCTCGGCCGTAGAACGGACCGGCGATCCCGAAGGTCGCTACCCGATTCACCAGGGACGGGAGCCACGGCAGCGGGCGGAGCACATCCACGATCAGCACCACCCGCCTCTCGCGACAAGAGTTCTTCACTTCATGCGGCCACGTGTCGTCCCACAGCACGGCCTCTCCGGCCTTCCAGACATACTCCTGGCCATTCACGTACATCCGGGGCGGATCGTCCTTCGGGACCAGAAGCCCCAAATGATAGCGGAGATACCCCAGATAGAGACCTTTATGGAGCGGCACGTTCTTGCCGGGATCGAGGACGGAGAAGAACGCTTGGATCAGAGTGGGCACCCGGTCAGGGATGCGGCAGGTCTCCGGGCAGTGCGCCCGCGTGGCGGGCGGCTTCCAGCCCAGGAGATACAGCATGAACACCGACCAGCGCTTGTCTGGGTCCACTTGGGCCGAAATCGCCCGCTCGCCCGGGTCAATGTCGTGGTAGCGAGGCAACGCCGGCCCAGCCGCCAACAATCGCTCGCATTCCTCGCGAATGACCGGATAGTGACGGGTCACCTCCTCGAGCGCCGGACACACCGTCGGGATATCGTAAAACACCGGGCGGCGGTCGCCGCCGACGTACCGTGCGAAATAGTGATTGAGCCAGGCCTTGGGTCCATGGTAGTTCATCGTCCCCTCCTCCGCCCGCGGCGTGGGTGTTGGGCCCTCTCCCATCCAACGCCATGCACGAGGTGCCTCCCGTACGGGCAACTCCAGAACCCGAGACCGGGAGCTATAGTAGCGGGACTCGCCAGCCGTGGCAAGTCTCCAAAGATACGCAAAATCGCGTACGTAAATTGACCGGAAGAGCGCGCTGCGTGATTCGAGAGGAAACTGGGCGTACGAAGGACGCTGGGGGGAGCCGGAACCGATGCAGACCCGGGCTCGAACCGGGGACGGCACAGGACCTGTTGAACGAGTGGTGCCGGAGCCCGGGCTCGAACCGGGACGGGCCTTGCGGCCCAAGGGATTTTAAGTCCCTGGCGTCTGCCAGTTCCGCCACTCCGGCACGTTCAGACGAGCCGGGTGACTCTAGCATCTGCCCAGGGAGTGATCAAGCCGGGGTGGACGATCCAGCGCGTAAAGAGAGGGAACGGCCTGAGGCCGCCGGACGGTCTCAGGCCGCTCGCCAGGTCGGGGCGATGGGTTGGAGAGAGAAATCGGCCCGACCTAGAACCGGATGGGTGCTGCCATTAGGCGGCTTCGATCGCGGGCTTCTCCTCCTTCTTCGGCAGCAGCATCTTGCTCCGCTCGATGGCCCGCTCCACGCCGGCTTTCACGCTGCGGCTGAACCGCGTCGCTTCCCATTTGGCCCGCTTCGCATAATGCCGGATCTGTCTCCGCGTCTCGGCGCCAGACTGCGGGGCCAAGAGAAGGCCCAGCCCGGCCCCCACCACCGTTCCACCGGCCACCAGCGCCGCCACCTTCACGATCTCTTTCCCATTGCTTGCCATGACAGCTCCTCCTTTCAGTTGCTCCGCGAACCGCCACCGGTTCGGTTGATCCTAACTAGGACTTGACGAGGTAGACATGCAGCATGCGTGCCAGGGTTGGTGTTTTTAAGTTTACAAGATAATCAGGGAAATTAGAAGGATTGATGGCTTGGTCCCGCCTTCATCGAAGCGTTTTCGCAACAGTGGGCGGCAGCCGTTTCAGAAACCGGACATTCACAAGAGAGCGGGTCAAGAAGCTTCAGTTAGTGGCGGGTTGGAGGAGGAAGAGCACCTTGTCGCGGGTTTCGCGGGCATCCTCGGTGAGGCCCTGAGCCTCATAGGCCATGGCCAGATTGGCAAGGCTGCCTGCCTCCCGCATTCGGTGGCGCAGGGCTCGATAGAGCCGCAGGGCCCGCTCATGTTGCGCGACTGCCGCCTGGCTCCTCCCTTGAGCCAGATCCAGGTTGCCCAGAAGGGACAAGGTGTCCGCTTCGCGCAAACGGTCCCGCAAGGACTCGTAGAGGGTCAGGGCCCGCTTGGCCGTCTCGGCGGCCTCCGCGTAGCGTCCAGCGTCTGCATACAGGCGGGCGAGGCGAAGCCGCACCTCCCCCTCAGCCTGCCAGTCCCGGCTCGCTTCCACCAGCCGCAAGGCCTCTTCATAGGCCGCCAGGGCGGCGTCTTCCCGATCATCCTGCTTTCGACCCTCGGCGATCGCAGTGAGGGCCGCGAGCTGTTGGGGTACATCCTGGCGGGCACGGGCATCGGCAAGCGCGGTTTCCAACAAGTGCAGCCCCTCGTCCGTGCGCCCGCGGGCGAGGTACAGCCCGCCGCGCCTGATCTGGCTCTCGGTCCGCCCAGCCCGGTCCCGCGCCCGCTCGAACAGCTCGCCCGCGCGACGATACGCCTCCTCGCTGGCCGCCTCGAGCCCCATTCGATCGGAGACGCGGCCCAGCCGGACCAGCGCACGCGCCTGCGCCGCGAGGTCGCCCAGCCCAGCCAGCAACCCGACCGCCGTCTCCAGGGCAGCGCGGGCCTCCTCGTACTTCCCCTGCCGCTCGACGACGGTGGCAATCCGCACGAGCGCGGTCGCCTCCCCGCTCCGATCCTTCTTCGCCCGAAACGCGGTCAGCGCCCGCTGGTAATAGGGCAGCGCTTCCTGAAGGTGGTGCTGCGCCTCGTGCAGATCCCCGATCGTGAGCAACTCTTGGCCATCCAGCGCGCGCGAGCCGGCCGCTGGCCTGACCTCGCTCACCGGGTCCCACCCACGGAGCGCGCCGATCGGAGCTGCGAGCGGGCCGGCCGCGGCCGGCGGGACCGCCACGGCCCCCGTCACGGCAATCAGAACAATCGCCCGTCCGGCAGTCATGAGCCCGTATGATACCGCCGGCTCCCGGCGATTGCCACCGCGCACGGGCTCCTTGCAAAACCCCGGCGCACTGCGTAGTATGGCGCGGACCAGCAGCCGACTTCGCACCTTCGGCCGTGAGGGCAACGCCGCCCATGCTCCCGTATCCCAACATTGATCCGGTCATCCTCCGCCTCGGCCCCCTGCAGTTCCGCTGGTACGGTCTCATGTATCTGCTCGGCTTCACCGCCGCCTATTTCATCATCAAGGCCCGAGCCGCCGCGCGAAGCGTAGCGATCACGACCGATCAGATCTACGACCTGATCGCCTATGGGGCGGTGGGCGTCATCCTCGGCGGGCGCCTCGGCTACACGCTTTTCTACAACCTGCCCTACTACCTGGAGCACCCGACCAAGATCGTCGCCGTCTGGGAAGGCGGCATGTCCTTTCACGGGGGATTGCTGGGGACGATCCTCGCGCTTTGGCTGTTTTGCCGGCGGCATGGCTTTCCGGCCTCCACAATCGCCGACCTAGTGGCGGTCGCCGTGCCGATCGGCTTGGGATTGGGCCGTCTAGGAAATTTCATCAATGGAGAGCTCTACGGGCGGCCGACGGACGTGCCCTGGTGCATGGTGTTTCCCGGCGGGGGGCCCGAATGCCGGCACCCCTCACAACTGTACGAAGCCGGACTGGAAGGCGCCGTCCTGTTCCTCATCGTCTGGGGCGTGAGCCGGCTCGCAACCCCGCCCGGCACGGTGTTCTGGACCTTCATCACCGGCTACGGCCTGTGCCGCACGGTGGTGGAATTCTTCCGCGAGCCAGACCCGCACCTGGGGTTCGTCTTTGGCCCCTTCTCAATGGGCCAGGTGCTGAGCGCTCCGATGGTGCTCCTCGGCGCCTTCATGCTCGCCCTTGGCTTCGCCAGAGCGCAGCGAGCCGCGAGTAGCAAATAGCTGTTTGCTGTTTGCTGCTTGCTGCTCAGTAGGGCATCTCCTCGTCATCGAGCCCGAAGTGGTGGCCGATCTCGTGCACGACCGTGTCCGCCACTTCCCGGACGACTTCGTCCTTCGTCCGGCACAGGCGCAGGATCGGGCCGCGATAAATGGAGATGCGGGCCGGAAGCTGCCCGCCCGGTGAAAAAAACGACTCCGCGTCGAGCGCCGTCCCGGAATAGAGGCCCAGCAGGTCGTCCTCCGTTTCCAACCCCAGGTCGTCCAGCACCTCCCGGGACGGTTCCTCCTCCACCACGACCGCCACGTTCTTCAGGAGGCGTCGGTACTCGGCCGGCAGTCCGTCAATCGCCTCCCGGACGAGATCCTCGAACTCCTCGGGACTGACGGAGAGCGACCGGCTGCGTTTCCGACGAGCCATGCGTGGGCCGTCCTGATCCGTAACAGACGGGGCTAATACGGATGCTTGGATGGGGTCAAGAGCGTGTCGCCCTTGGGAGGGGCGACCACGTCGCCGTGCCGGCGCAGCGGCCAGGAATCCCAGATCACCCTATGTCCAGGAGCCAGGTTGGCGGCCTCCAGGTAATGCTTCTTTGCGGCCGGCCGGTCGCCCAACCGATCGAGCGTCAGCGCCAGGTTGTAATGCGCTTCGGCTAAGCCCGGCGCCGCCTGGATGGCGGACTCGTACTGCGCGCGGGCCTGGGCCCACTGTTTGACCGCATACAACCGGTTGCCCTCTTCCAGGGCCTTCACGGCCGCGGGCGGCGTCCCCGGCGGCGCCGCCAACGTCTCCACCGACGTCGGCGTCGTCGCCGCACAGGCCGACACCAGCAACCCGGCCACAAGCCCCAAGCTACGCCGCTTCATGTCCCTCCCCCTCATGTCACCTGGACTGCCCGACCCTGTCGCAGGAAGATGAACTGGAACCCGACATCCGTCGCGCCCAGCGCGCGGGCCACCGCCTCGCGATAGGCGAGTGCCTGGAGCCAATACTCCTCCGCGCGGCGCTCGAGCCCGCCCGCCTCGACCAGATCGGTCTTATAGTCCGCAATCCACAGTCTGCCGTCAAGGCGGTAGAGCAGGTCCAGCACCCCGTCCATGACCTGGCGGCCCTCGTCCCAAGGAATGCTGAACGGCACCTCGCGACCCAGGATCGTCGCCCGCTGCAGGTCGGCATAGAGCGCCGAGCCAGCGAAGGCCTGCATCATGGCTCTGAGGTCGGCGGCGATGCCCTCGCGTTGCGCTTCCCACTCGGGCGGGAGGCCGCTTCGCAGGACCTCCGCCAACCGCTCCTCAAGCTGCAGCAGGCCGCGTTCGAAGTCCCAGCGCTCCAGGAGCTGATGCGCCAGAGTCCCGACCAGCGCCGCCCTGTCGGCCGGCCGCGCTCCCTCGGACGGCCAAGCCTTCGGCGCAGCCGGAGCTCGCGCGTCGCCCCGCGCCTCCCGCAGGAGCCATGAGGGCGTCACATGCCGCGGCGTCGCGGTTGCCTCCCTCCATCTCCGTCCGCGCTCCTCCCACCGCGCCGCGAGCGCGCCACACTCAGCCGGTGCACGTAGCCCCTCTGCCCAGGCTGATCGGCTCCGCAAAGCCCGGTCGCCGAGCCTGGTGACCGTGGTCCGGAGAGACGCTGCACCAATCCGCAGGACACCTGCATCCAGATGCGCCGGGTCCGTGCCCGCCGCCTCGGCCAGTAATGCGAGCAGGGCGCCGGGCGGGGTGCGGCGCGGCAGCCCGCCCGAGAGCACCAGCCGCTCGCGGGCACGCGTCATCCCCACGTAGAAGAGCCGGCGGCGTTCCGCCGCCTCGCGCACTCGGGCCTTTTCCGCGACCAGGACGGCGCCGAGGGTGCCGCGCCCGCCCACCGTGATCCCGAAGACGCCGCTGGACCAGTCTTCGGAGACAAGCGCCGGCTCCCCAGCGCCGCCGGTCCCGCCAGCCCCATGGTGCAGGCCTGGCAGGACGACGACAGGAAACTCCAGCCCCTTCGCCTTATGGATCGTGAGCACGCGGACCGCGTCCAGCGACTCTTCGGCCAGCGCGCTCTCGGCCTCGTCGGGCTGCTCCGCCACCCGTGCGATCAGCAGCTCCACGAACCCCGTCAGCGTCAGGGACGGCCGATCCGCCAGCTCGGCCGCCATTTGACGCAGCTTCACAAGATTGGCGACCGCCTGCTCGCCGTGGAGCGACGCCGCCGCCAACTCCAAGACCGGCAATCGTTCAAAGAGCAGCCCGATCACCTCGGGAAGCGGGACCTGCGCCGCCTCACCGTGCAACTCGTCGAGCCGCTCGTAAAGCCGGCGGACGGCTGGGGCCCGCGAGCTTTCCCAGCCGACCAGGCGCTCGCGGCGGCGGTAGTCCAGCGCCCCCCGTTCGTTCAGCTCAACCAGCTCCCGATCGGTGACGCCGCCCAGGGGCGAGCGGAGCACTCCGACCAGCGCGACGGCGTCATGGGGACTCTCGACGACCCGCAGCAGGTTGACGAGATCCACGACCTCCTGCCGGCGGTAGAAGTGCTTCTCGCCATCGGTGACATAGGGAATTCCGTACCGCCGGAGCGCCTCCAGGTAGTCTTGAGCCTGGGTCAGCTTCCGGAACAGGAGCGCAACATGGCCCGGCTTGAGCGGCGTCCGCCGCCCGGTTGCGTCAATCAGCTCCTCTTTGGCGAGCAGCTCCTCCTTCAGCCAGGCGGCCAGCGCGTCCGCTTCCAGCCGGGTCGCGGTCGCCGCGTCCGCGGCCTCGTCCGCCTCGCCTTCCTCATCCTCCCGAGCCTCGACCAGGCGCAGCTCCACACCCGGTTGCGTCACACCGCTCGTCCGTCCGGGGCGGACCGCGAGCGGAACATTGGCCGGCTGCACATGGGGCTGCGGCGTGAGGAGCCGGTCGAAGACCGCGTTCACCGTCTCGATGACCGCCGCGTGGCTCCGGAAATTCGTGACCAGCTCGTACACCACGCCCCCCGCCTTCTGGATCTTGCCGACCACCCGCTCGAAGGCCTCGATATCGGCGCGCCGGAAGGCGTAGATGGATTGCTTCGGGTCACCTACGATGAACAACTTGCCCGGCGCCAGCTCGACCTCCTGCCAGGTCGGCGCGTACTGCCCGGCCCGCTCCGCCAGAAACAGGACCAGCTCGTACTGGGCCGGGTCGGTATCCTGGAACTCGTCCACGAGCAGCGCCTGATACTCCTGCTTGAGCCGCTCCCGGATCGTGGGATGGTCGCGGAGCAGCGCCCGGGCACGGGCGAGGAGCCCGTCGAAGGAGATCCAGCCCTGCTCCAGGAACCCGCGACGGACCCGCTCGGCGAAGGGCAGCAGGAGCGAGACCAGCTCCCGGATCCACGCCGGCTCGGCCGCGAGCACTCCGGCCGCAATGCGGCGGAGGCTCTCGGCCTCGGCGAAGTCCTCCGCGGTCCACCCGGCCGGGGCGGCGCCCAGGTCCCGTTCGAGCTGCCCCCGAGCCTCCGGTTCGAGCCGAGCGACGCTGGCGCACCCGTCTTCTCCCACTAACGCGAAGAGGGTGGCAGCCGCCGCCAGCATCTGCTCGACCTTCCGCGGCTTTGGCCGGCCGTAGGTTTCGAGCAAGGCGGCCGCACGCGCCCGCTGCTCGGCGAACCAGGCCCTGAGCCCCGGCGACAGCCCGGCCTCGCACAGTTGGCGGCGCAGCTCCTCCAGCGGCACCAGCTCGCTGCAGAGCGCCCGGGCGAGGGTGCGGACCTGCTCGAGTCCCGCTTGGGCGAGCACGCGTCGCCAGACCTCGTGCCGGTTCCCCTGCCGTCCCAGCTCCGCATCCAGCCAGCAGTCCCACTGGGCGGCGAAATGCTCGTCGAAGCGCGTCCCGTCGTCCTCCGCAAAGCCCGGGTCCACGCCCCCCTCGATCGGATACAGGTGCAGGAGATGCGCGGCAAAGCTGTGCAGGGTCCCGATCTGCGCCCGCTCCAGCTCGCGGAGCGCGGCGGCGGCCCGCGCCGCGATCGCATCGGACGACAGGCCGTAGCGAGCCCGCAGCTCCTCGATCCGGACCACCCCGGGGTCGGGAGCGCCGTGGTCCGCCGCCGGCGCTAACAGGGCCAACAGTCGCTCCCGGAGCCGCACCTTCATCTCGGTGGCTGCCTTGTTCGTGAAGGTCAGCGCCACGATGTGCGAGAGGGGCACCGGCCTCGGCTCCCTCACCAAGAGATGCACGAGCCGGTTCACCAGCAGCGTCGTCTTGCCGGTCCCGGCACCGGCCACGACGACCACATTGCGATCGAACGTGGTCTCAGCCAAGTGGCGGATGGGCGCGTCAGGCATGCTGTGGGTGTCGTTCGTCATTCGGCACACCCATCACCCTGGTGCTCCACCCGCTGCTTGCGGAGCCCGCGAATCCGGCGCGCCACCTCCGCGCGCACAGCGCGCCACGCGGTCGGCCCGTGGAAGCGGCGGCAGGCCGCCGTATAGTCGCACTGGTCGCAATAGCCGTCCGGCACGATGACGAACTGCCCGCCCGTGATCCCCTCGAGCAATGTCCGCAGCGTGGCGCGGAGCCGGGCGCCCGTCGCGCCTTCCCAGTTCGCCGTCTCGAACCGGCTCCGGGCCACCGGCTGAGTCCAGTGCGGGGCGAGAAACAGGAACACCACTTCCTCCAGACGTGCCGGATCCGTCTCAGGGCAATCCTTAGGCGCCATCAGGGCGTAGAGCGGCGGCTGCAGCCGGTACCCGCGCACCGCAGCGGTGAGCAGGTTCCGGTCCTGGCTCTTCATCTGTTTTCCATGCTTGTACTTGTAGTCCACGACCCGCAAGGCTGGTGGTTCGGCCCGCCGATCCACGCGATCCCAACGGCCGCGCAGGCGCAGCGCCCCGCCATTCTCCAGGCCGACCCCCTCCAGCCGGCCCGCCGCCTCCACCTCGAATCCGAGCGGGCGGTATCCTGTCGCCCGGTAGTCCGCCGCGTCGGCTGCGACCGCCGCCTGCACGAGCGCCGCCACGGTCTCGCGGGCCAACTCCCAGAGGAGCGGATAGCCGGTCCCCTGCTGCGCCGCATAGGCCGCCGCGGCGGCGTCCACCGCCGCCGCGACCTCTGTGCGAAGCCTCTCGGGTGCCAGGCCCTGATCCGGCCAACCGGCCGCGACGAGCCGCTCATAGCAGCACCGTAACGCGCGGTGGCACAGCTCCCCCAAGGCCTGGGCCGGCAGGGCCTCCACCGGCTCCCTGCGCACCGGGTCGAGGCACAGTACCTGGGCGGCGAAGTATTGGAAGGGGCACCGTGCGTACTGTTCCAGCGGTGTCGGGGCGACCCCCCGCTGCACGACCCGCTCCCGGACATGGTCCAGTGGTCCTGTGATCCCGTCGTAGGGTCCCGGCTCCCGCTCGCGCCCCTCCAGCGCGCCCAAGGCCTCCCAGCCGTTGCGAAACAGAGCCGCCTCGCGCCCGAACGCCGCCAGGACCGGCCCGGGGTCGCAGCGGCTCAGCACCAGCCAGAGCCCCAGCTCCTCAGCGGTGAGCAGCGTGGGTGCCCACAGGGGATGGGTGAACCGCTCGGTCAACCGTCTCGGGAGGATGACGTCAGGAACCGGTTTCCGTTCCGGCGGCAGCCCCTCGCTCCCAACGAGGTAGGGAGAGGGGGCCAGCGGCCGCCCTTCGGCGTCGGCCCGCTGATAGAGCAGATAGAGCCGTTCGCGGGCCGACCCAGTGAGCAACGCAAAGAGAAGGCGCTCCTCGTCGTAGCCGGCGAGCTTCTCGTCCAGTTTGTAGCCCAGCGTCTCTGCGAGCACCCGGCGGTACCGGTCGCGCAAGAACGCGTCCTCGCGGATGCTGCGGGGAAAGACCTGATCGTTCAGGCCCAGCAGGAACAGCGCGCGGAACGACAGCCCGCGGGCTGCCATCGCGTCCAGGATTTGCACGCCCCGGTGACGGTCCGAACCCAAGGGGACCGCCGCCCGCTCCAGCGCACGGGTGAAGAGCCCCACCCACTCCTCCCAGGTCAGCGTGCCGGGCAGCCGATCCAGCCCGCGAAGCTCCTCGAACAGCGCACGGAGCGCCGCCCCAACGGATGCCGGGCGCGCCGCCGGCCCCCGCTCGTTTGTCCCGTCCAGTCCATCCTCTCCGGCCTCCGAGAACCCCGGCACGGAAAGGTGCTTCGCGGCCAAGGAGAGAAACGCCTCCGTCAGCTCGCCGACCGTCCCCTCGCTCGGAAGCGCCCGGCAGTCCGCCATCAGCTCCGCCACCAGCCGCCAGAGCAGGTCGAGCTGCGCGGCGGGCACGCCAGCCGCCGGCAGCGCCTCTTCGTCGGCCGGCGCATCCTCCTCCTGGTCTCCGCTCCCATGCAGCCTGAGGGAGCCCGCCTGAGCCAGCCGCCGCCACTCCGCTTCCCCGCGGGTAATGCCCAGGACCTCGACGGCGCGGCGCCAGAGGTCGGGGCGCGGCGCGGCGGCGGGCCGATTCCCGCCCAGCGTCCGGGACCGGTGCAAAGGCGAGGTTAGGACATCGAGGACCGGCGCGCGATAAAACCCCGTCAGCGGCAGCCGCGCAAGCTGGACCAGCACCTTGGCGGCTGGCTCCGCGATCAGCGGCCGGGTCGCGGTGGTCACAAAGGGAATGCGGTGCTGCGCAAGGAGCCGCGGGAGCCCCTCGGCATAGGGCGTGAGTGTGCGGGCAACGACCCCGATCTCGTCGAAGGCGAAGCCACGGCTCTCGACCAGGACCAGGATCTCCTTACAGACCAGCGCCAGCTCATCCTCCGACCCGACCGCGTTCATGACCTGGACCGCAGGGCGGTCGTGCGGATCCGAGAGGGGCGCCGCCCCATCAGCGGGCGCCGTCCGCTCGGCGAGCGAAGCCAGGGCGCGGAGGTGCCGCTCGAAGAAGCGCCGCGCGAACTCGTAGGCCGGCCCCTCGCCAAGCGGGAAGTACACCGTCGCCGGCGCCGCCCTGACGACCGCTTCCAGCAGGCTGAGCTGGACCTGGGTGAGATCGTAGAACCCGTAGTAGAGCACCCGGCCGAGGCCAGCGAGGAACCGGGACGCCGGGACAGCCGGAATGACCGCCGCAGCCAGATCGTCCGCCGTGCCCACGCCGAGCGCCCGGGCGCCCGCGTCCAGCGCCGCCAGCAGAGTAAACAGCCCGCGCAGCTTGGGTGCGTCCTCGACCCCGAACTGGCCCTCCGCCACAGCCGCCAAGGCCGTCGCCGGGTCCACCCCCGCGTCCTTGAGATCGCGCAGCGTCGCCCACAGCGCCGCCCAGCCGCCCGGCGGGAGGCTTTCGAGCCGCAGCGCTTCGGCGCCGGGCAGCCCGCGCCGGCCGATCTCCTTGAGCAGCCGCTCAAAGAAGAGGTCCGAGGCCACGGTCAGCCGGCCGTGGCCCTCCGGGGCGCCGGCTTGGCGCTCGTCGTCGAGGCGCAGGGCGAGCTGATGGAAGGTCAGGAAGTGGACGTTCAGGAGCGAGAGCCCGTGCCCGAGCACGAGCCGCTCGCGCAGCCAGGAGCGCAGGGGCTGGGAGGGAACGACGATCGCGAGGGGAACCAGGGGATCGGCCGCTTTCAGCCGCCAGACTTCATCAACCAGGGCCGGCTCCAGGCCGTAGAAGGAACCCGTGACGATCCTCAGCATCACGCATCACTCAGGATCCGTCACTAGCCGGTCTCCGGCCCCATGATCTCGCCGTTACAGTCCTGGCAGGCCCAGTCCCCGTCCACGAAGGCCATGGGATCGCCACACATGGGACAGTCGGGAGGCGGTCCGGTCTCACCCAGGGGCAAGGGAGGCAGGTCTATGAGCAGATCCTCGTCGTCCTGTGCCATCGAGGGCTCCCCTTGGCACCGGTCGGGCGCTCAGGTCGGCCGCAGGCGCATCATCAGCGCCTTTTCCGCACTCTCGCGTGGCGGCACCCCCACGAAGGTCAGCCGGCCATCAATGATCGTCGCAGGCACGGCCCGGACCGCATGGCGCTCCGCCAGCTCCTGGCCATCCGGCGTGGTGATGTCCACTTCGCGATAGCTGAAGCTGTACTTCACGCGAAGCTGCTTCCAGAGACTCTTGGCCGACGGGCAGGCCGAGCACGTAGGCGAATAGAGCAGCACGACTGTGGGCATCTCGGGTCTCCTGCGGAATAGCCGCATCTTAGCACCGGCTCAAACCCGCGTGCAAGGCCGCCCGGCCGCGCCGACAGTCGTCCCGTGTGTCATTTTTGCCGTTGACAGCCTACGTACCGGCTGCTACGATCGCGCCCGTGACCACCCGTTGACCGGGCGAGGCGATGCTCACATCGTTTTCCCTCGCCAGTTTCAAGTTCGTTCTGCAGCCGGAAGACCGCCTTGCGCTCCATCCCCGCAACCCCGGTAACACGCTCCGCGGCGCCTTCGGTGCAACCTTTAAGCGGCTGGTCTGCCCGACACCTAGCGACTGCCGCGAACGCTGCCAGCTCCACCCAACCTGCCCCTACGGCCAGATCTTCAAGCCCGGCCCCCCGCCGGGCGCGGACCGGCTGCGCCTCAACCAAGATCTCCCACGACCGTTCATCCTGCGGCCGCCGAGCAGCCAAGCGGCGACCGCGGCCCCTGGCGACTCGCTCCACTTCGGCCTGATTCTGATCGGCAACACCATCGCTTACTTCCCCTACTTCCTCGTCACCTTTCGCGAACTCGGCCGGCAGGGCATCGGCCTCGGCCGCGGACGCTACGACATCAAGCAAGTCCTGGGGCTCCCTTCGCCCCTGCAGGGAGAGGATCAGGGTGAGGAGGTTCCCATCTATTCTGCTACCGACCAACTCGTCCGTCCTCCGGCCTACCGCGTGACCTACGACGATTGCCGCCGCCTCGTCACCGAATGGTTCGCGCGCAGCGACCAGCGAGGTGTGAATAGCCCGCGGCCGGCTGGCGGTTCTGCCCCACCGGGAACGGATCACGGTCAACGGATCACGCTCCGCTTCCTCACTCCCACTCACCTGAAAGCCAACGGCACCCTCGTCACCCGGCCGGACTTCCACCATCTCATCAAGCGCCTGCGCGACCGCATCAACGCACTCGCCTACTTCTACTGCGGCGACACGCTCGACGTGGACCACAAGGGCTTCGGGGAACGAGCGGAGCAGGTGCGCACGGTGCGCTGCAACGTGCACTGGGAAGACCGCGACCGCCGCTCCTGGAAGACCGGCCTCGCCCACGATATGGGCGGCTTTGTCGGCGACGCAACCTACGAAGGGGCTCTGGGAGAATTCCTGCCCCTGCTGATTCTTGGCCAATACACCCACGTCGGCAAGTACGCCGTGTGGGGCCATGGGCAGTATGAGGTCGTGACACCTCGATGACGGACCGAGTGCCCTACGACAGCCTCACGGATGAGGCGCTCCTCGATCTCCTGTTCACAGAAGAGGACCGCTTGCCGCGCACAGCGGTGGATGCGTTGCTCGCACGCGGGGCGCGCCTGGTCGAGCCGTTGGCCGCCCTGGTCTCGGACCCAGAGGCCTGGCGACAAGCGCTGCCCGCCTGGTGGGCGCCGATTCATGCCACCTTCCTCCTCGGCGCGATCGGGGGACCCAGCGTCGTTCCCGCGCTCCTCCGGGCCCTGGAGCAGGCCTACGCCCACAATTGCGACTGGGTCACGTGCGAGATCCCAGCGATCATGGGCCGGCTCGGCCCGTCAGCGCGACCGCCGCTGGCCGCCTTCTTGGCCGACCGGTCCCATCCCCCCTATCTCCGAGCCGTGGCCGCCGAGGCCCTGGCCGCCACGACCCTGGGGGACGCACCCGGCGCAGAAGACCCCACGGAATCGGACTCACCGTTTGCCCTGCTCGGCTCGCGGCTGGTGGACCCCGACGAGGACGAAGACCTACGGGGTGCCGTGGGCAACACGCTGCTGGACTTTCAACGGTGGGAGTACAAGGATGCCCTGCTGACCTTCGCGCGGGACCAGGAACGCATCCATCGAGAGAACCCCCTGCGGCTCCTGCACTTCACAGAGCACGATGTCGAGCGAGCCTTCGCCAAACCCCACCCCAACGTGGACCACTACCGCCGAGACTGGCTGGACTTCTACGCGCCAGCCGCCATCGCCCGGCGCCAGGCGCGGTGGGCCAAGGAGGCGGAAGATGCCGAGGCCCATGCACAAGCCGACTGGACCGATGAGGATCTCCTCGAAGAGGACTTGGCTGTTATCCTCCCCCCGACCCCGGTCGTCCGCCGCGAGCCCAAGATTGGGCGCAACGATCCCTGCCCCTGCGGCAGCGGGAAGAAGTACAAGAAGTGCTGCCTGAACAAAGCCGGGTCAGCCCCTCCCCGTGCCCACCCCCGGCGCTGTTCTCCGAGGCCGACCGCGTCGCCGCCCTGAACAAACTGCGTGCCTTCGGCGACCAGCCCGACCTCGCCCCCGACCTAGCCGAGTTGTCGTTCGACTATTGGGGCCCGCGCCTGCACAGCCGCCCGGACGAAGACCAGCGGAAGGTCTTGGACCTTCCGCAGGCCGAGAGCCTGCGCACGGCCTGGCTCTGGTTCGATGCCGAATGGCCGGACGGGCGGACACTCACGGATCGGTTCCTGGCTGAGGAGGGGGCGAACCTCACAGCCGGCGAGCGCGCCTTCCTGGAGCAGGCCCGCGCCACGTACCAGGGCCTGTATGAGGTCCAAGAAGTGCGGTCTGACGAAGGGATGACCCTGCGCGATCTCGTCAGCGGAGCGCGGCTGTGGGTGCGAGAACGCAGCGCCACGCGCCACGTCGCACGGTGGGATGTGATCGTGGCCCGCCTCATGGCCCGCCCCGATGGGACGCAGGTGCTCGAAGCCGGCTTGCTCCAATTTCCCCCGCGCGACGCGGACCTGTTACTGCAGCAATGGCGGAAGGCCGAACGCGCTCTGCAAGCTCGCGCGGGGGACAGCCCACCGCTGGCGGTCCGCAAATGGGTGGGGCACCTCCTTTCCCGCTGGTGGCTGACGCTGGTCGCGTTCCGCCCGCTCCCCACCGTCGTGACCGCCGAAGGCGACCCGGTCGCGTTCACGCGCGTGCGCTACGACGTGACGGACCGGGACGCGCTCGCAGCGGCCCTGGCCGCCGCGCCGGAACTGGAAGAGGTTGAGCCCGGCCGCTTCAACTGGTATGGAGACGCCTCCGCGTTTGGCCGTCTCCTGGGCACCATCCGGCTTAGCGACGAGCACCTCACGCTGGAGACCAACTCCGAAGCCAGGGCGGAGCGGGGCCGGTGGATGCTGGAACGCCTCGCGCCGCAGGCCCTCCGGTATCGGGCAACCAGTGTCGAGGACATCCGCCAGGCCTTGGAGCGGATTGAGCGCCGGGACCGCGGGGAGCCCGCCACGCCCCTGCCGCCCGAGGTGGAAGCCGAGCTTCTCGACAAATTTTACGATGACCACTATCAGGCCTGGGTGGATCAGCCGGTGCCGGCCTTGGATCATCAGACCCCGCGCAAGGCAGCCAGAGACCCGCGCCGACGCCCCAAGCTTATCGCCCTGCTCAAAGAATTCGAGAACCGCGAGGCCCACGCCGCCCGGGAAGGGCGCAAGCCCTATGACTTCACCTGGCTATGGCAGGAGCTAGGGTTGGAGCGCCCCTGAACGGCCGGCGAACTGTGACCTCGGATGTCACATCCGCATGGTATGGAATGGAGACCCCCTCTCCCGATGGAAACGGCTTGGACGGGGATTCTTTCAGCTTCCTTCACCCCTTGCGGGAGAGGCGAGGGTGAGGGGAGGCGACGAACCTCATAACCTCGGAGTTGAGCGATGGACCGATCAGCCATAATGACCCAAGCTACCGCCTGGATGCAGGCCCGGGGCTGGAAACAGAAGCTGGCCAAGAAGCGGGGCAGCGAGCAAAGCCTGTGCGAGCACAGTTTGATCGAGCTGGATGTGTTGGGAGGTGCTAAGAACCCATGAGTGAGTTTTGCGCAACAACATATTCTCAATTTTTCCGAAAAGTAACTGGTTGGGTTCCTTTCGATTACCAGATCGATGTTGCACGCAGCCTCTTTAACGGAAGCAATGTGGTTCTTCGTGTTCCAACAGGAGCCGGAAAGACATGGTCGGTCCTGGTCCCGTTTCTCTTCCCCACCTGGAAGAATCGCCCCACGCGGCTGATTTACGCCCTACCCCTGAGAACATTGGCGCAAGGCATTTATCACGAAGCTCGCCGCCTGGCTGAAAAGCAGGGCTTGCCAATTGAGTGGCAGCAGGACCCTCAAGGCCGTGAAACGGTCTCCCCATTCGTCACATTGCAGACGGGTGAGCAACCCGACGATCGGTTCTTCGATCGGGCGGAATTTGTCAATAGGTTTGAGACACCCGCTGTTCGAATTTAGTGAGCAACGTCTTCCGGCATCACCTCCCTTCCTGGCTGATTGATCCAAACCTCCGCCGGGGGTAGAGCAACCCGCGGCCGCCCCTGCACGAACCGCTCGGGATTTCTGGCGTAGGCCTGATCGGGAACCCGCTGCCTTTGGGCCAGCACCTCCATCGTCCGCCCATCGTGCACCACCTCCGGCGTAAGCAGGGCCAGAGCCGAATGGCCGTGTGCGGTGTTGTACCAGTGGAAGAAGCTCGTGCAGAAAGCGCGCGCATGCGACGCGCTGCCGAAGCGGTCTGGAAACTCCGGGTGGTACTTCAGTGTCTTGAACTGGCTCTCCGAGTAGGGGTTGTCGTTCGACACCCGCGGCCGGCTGTAGGAGGGGGCGATGCCCAGAAGGGCGTCGAGCATCGTCACCGTGCCCGAGGTCATCTGAGGCCCCCGATCGGCATGGACCACGAGCTGGTTGCGCTTCACCCCCTGCCTCACGCAGCTCTCCCGGATCAGCCGCTCGGCCAACGCTGCCGACTCTCTCTCGGCCACCATCCAGCCCACCACGTAGCGGCTGAAGATGTCCAACAGCACAGAGAGGTCGGAGCCCACCCACTTCACCGGCCCCCTGAGCTGGGTGATGTCCCAGCTCCACACCTGGTTCGGTCCCCGCGCCAGAAGCACCGGCTTGGGATGTGGCGGATGACGGGCCTGGTCTCGCCGCTCGCGCACCTCCTGCTTGGCCGCCAGGATCCGGTACATCGTGCGGATCGAGCAGAGATATCGCCCCTCGTCCAAAAGCCGCGCGTAGACCTCGGGTGGCGCCTGATCCACGAAACGCTCGCTGTGCAACAGCTCCAGCACCGCTTCGCGCTCCTCGGCTCCCAGCGCGCGGGGCGAGCTTGCCTTCAGGCGCACTGCCCGGAGCGCAGGTCTGCGCCGCCGGTAGAGCGTCGCCCGCGATACCCCCAGCACATCGCAGGCGCGCAGAGCCCCCACAGCTCGGCTGAGCTCCTCGGCCGCTCCTCTCAGCCCTTCTCGCCATCGCTTTCGCTCTCCGACGGAATCCCCAGCAGCCGTGAGACTTTTTTGGGGACCTCGATAATCGCCTCGGCCTGCTCGAGCTTCTTCCGCAGCCTCTCATTCTCCCGCTCAAGCTCCGCCATCCGCTTCTCCAAAGCCCGCTCAGGCCGGCCCTTTCGACCCCGCTTGCGTGAGCCCAACCCCTCCAGCGCACCCCGCTCACGCTCGCGGCGCCAGGCGGCCAGGTGCGAGGAGTACAACCCCTCGCGCCTCAGCAACGCCCCGATCTCCCCCGCTCCCTTCAAGCCGTCAGCCTCCCTCAGCACACGAAGCTTGTACTCCACCGTGAACCGACGCCGCACCGGCTTGGCCGGGACCTCCGTATCCGCAACGACTCCCAGCCCCTTGGTTTCCAGCTCCATAAGTCAATTTCCTCCCCGCCCTCCTACACTAATTTCCACATGGCCGGTGTCTCAACCTATATTGACACAGAGGGCTATCGTCACGGAAAACGAGCAGGACTTCAAACGCATTCCTGGCATTACGGTGACCAATCCGTTTAAGGTTCACGCCAAACGACACGATTAGGGAAGCGTGGGGTAAGTGGCGTCTGCCCGTCTTTGAGGCCGGCCGGTACCTCTCGCCTTCGACGGCGCGGCGCTGCTGCCGGCGGAACTGTGGCGACGGAAAGCCTGTGAGGAGTGGGCAAAGGGAGCAACGCGGACTCAGGCGAGCGAGCCGACGCGGGAGCGGGCGGCTTGTTTCAGGAGGGACACGGCAGGTGGAGCAACGATGAGCGGGCGACGTTCCAGACATGCACCTCGCCCGACCCGCTCGCCCAGGAAGCACGCCACGCCTCGCGAATCACCTCGCTCTGAGACCGGTCTTCGGCTCCGGCGACCCGATCCACTTTTTTCTAGCCAGATCGGCGTCCACAGCAAGGATCAATCTCATGACCCTTCCTACGGCTGAGCCGGACCCCGTCCCCCGCATTCACCCGGAGATGCAGGCACCCGAACCGGCTCGCGAGCTGCCGCCGGCGCAGATCAACCTCTTCACCGGCGAACCGGAAGCGGTCGTCGTCTCGATCGAGACTGAACCGCCGGAGGGAGAGGAGCGGGTCATTGACGAGGGCATCCGGATGGTCAAGACCGGCGACACCTCGCAGGTCGTGCTGTCCGGCTTCGGCATGTTCTTGTCCAAGAAGAGCGAGCGGTTGCTGGTGCGCCACGGCAAGACCGTCGTCTATGAGTTCCCCCTGTTCCGCTTGAGCGAGGTGGTGGTGGCCTCGCGCGGCGTCACGCTCTCGTCGGATGTGATCGAAGAACTCTGCAAGCGCGGGATTCGGCTGAGCTTCCTGACGCAGGGCGGCAAGCCGTACGCCATGCTATCCTCGCCGATGCTGACGGCCACCGTGATGTCGCGTCGAGAGCAGTTGGCGGCGATCGGCGACGAGCGCGGCGTGGAATTCGGCAAGCTGATCGTCCTGGGCAAGCTGACGAACCAGGAGCGACTCCTCCGCTACTTCGGCAAGTACTTGAAGCAGGCCGATCCAGAGCGGTTTACGCGGGTGGACCGACTCGGTGATCAGATCGCCGATCTGCGGCCCGCGGTCCAGCAGGTCACCGGGCCGCGGATCGACGACGTACGGGACTCCCTGATGGGCTACGAAGGCACAGGAGGCCGGCTGTATTGGGAGTGGGTCAAGGAGATCATCGGGCAGCGTGCGGAGTTTCTGGGGCGCGAACATCGCGGTGCTACCGATGCGGTGAATGCCCTGTTGAACTATGGATACGGCATTCTCTATGCGCAAGTCTGTGGGGCCGTCCTGAACGCTGGCCTGGAACCCTTCGCCGGGTTTCTGCACGTGGATCGGCCAGGGAAGCCGTCGCTGGTGCTGGATCTGGTTGAGGAATTCCGTCAGCCGGTGGTCGATCGCACGGTGATCGCGCATATCAATCTCGGCGAAGCGGTCACCTTGAAAGCTGGGATGCTGGACGAAGAGACCCGCTCTTGCTACGCGGCCAAGATTCTGGAGCGGCTGGAATCCACCGAGACGGTGAAAGGGAAGAAGTACCAGGTTAAGTCCATCATCCAGATGCAGGCGCGCAACCTGTGCACCTTCCTGCGGCGGGAGGGCAACTATAAGCCGTTTGCCTTCAAGTGGTGACCATGTCGCTCGAGGAGGTCGCCACCTATGTCCTGTACGACATCCCGGACGACGCAGTCCGGACCAAGGTCGCAGAGGTCTGCAAGGACTATGGCCTCGAACGCATCCAGTTCAGCGCGTTCTGCGGTCCGCTGACCCGCAACCGGCGGGAAGAATTGTTCCTCCGCTTGAGCGACGTGCTGGGCGAACAACCCGGGCGCATTCTGCTCCAGCCCGTCTGCGAGAAGGACATGCGCTCAAGCCTGAATCTTGAGAACGAGGAGCCCCCTGAGGATGCTGGTCAGGCCGAAACTGATGTTGCGGGTGAACGACCTGAAACAGTATGACTACTGCCCGCGCGTCGTCTATTACCAATACGTGATGCCTGTTGAGCGGAAGGCCATGTTCAAGATGGAACACGGCAAATCGGCTGAGGCTCATATTGACGAGCTGGAGCGACGACGAACCCTGCGGCGCTATGCTTTGCCTGATGGGCATCGTCACTTTCATGTGTGGCTGACCTCGGAAGAGCTTGGATTATCCGGCAAGCTCGACCTGTTGATCGAATCCTCATCCGGGTGGTTCCCGGTGGACTTCAAGGAAACGACGGGCTCCGTGCGCGCCAATCACGCGGTGCAACTCTGTGGGTACGCCCTGCTGGTCGAGGACGCCTACGGGTGCGCGGTGACCGAAGGCTTTATCTATTTGATTCCGGGCAACCGAGTTGCCCCCATCGCGCTCACAGCGGAACTGAAGCGCGAGACCCTGGAGCGGCTGGACCGGATCCGCGAGATGATTCTCGCGCAACGCACCCCCGCGCCGACGCCAGTTCGCGCCCGGTGCCCGGAGTGCGAGTATCGGAATTATCCCGGATTCCGCAGTTGAAGGACGATCATGGGGAGGCGCCATGGGCGTGAGGCGTGAATCGGATCGCTGGCACGGGGAGGTCGGCCGGCCCGGATGGGGGCTGGCTGGCGGCATTCGCCTCGGCCAGGTCCCAGTCCAACTGCGCCGCAATCGGGAGGCCTTCCGTGAGGGTGCGCAGGCGCTGCAGAAACTCCGCCCGCTCCTCCGGTGGAACGGCGAATCGGACGCGGAGCCGTCGGACTTCGGGGATCAGGTCCGCCGCGACCAGAACGATCAGGTCCCGGACGGCCCGCAGCCGTCGTTCAAACCAGCACGAGGGCAGCACGGTTTCCCGAAAGCCCCTGAGGAAGGTGTCCAACACACAGCCGGTCCGGAAGGCTGCATCGGTCGCGTCGAACGACTGCAGGCAGAACGTGTCCAGGCTCAGGGCCTCCGTGAGTGCTTGGATCCGGTTCTCGCTGTCCGCCCGGCCCGCGTCCATCCACGTCACCAGGTCGGCGGCATAGGGCACAGAGGTGACGAAGACCCGATACGGGTCGCCGGGACACTCGATCAGCCTCCGCCCGCGCGCCTCAGGCCGCTCCGCCAGGGCTTGGCGCAGGCCCACAAACCGGCGCGTCTGCCCCCGCCAGGCCGGCCACGAGGCCATGCCATCGGCCACCGCGATGCCCCGGGCGACCGGGCGCCAGTCGGCCGCCGGAATCCGCTGCACGACCAGCTTGCGCACCAGCGGCGTCAGCCGCGCCACGATGAGAGACGGCCAGTCCCGGGCTTCCAAGAACAGCAAGAAGGCCGTGACAAAAAAGCCGGCAGCGGCCCGTACCAAGCCGATCCGGTGCCCCGCTGGCAGCCTCGGCAGCGCGTGCGCCAGCAAGGCCCGCGCACCAGTGGCGGTCCCGGCATGGCCGGCTCGCACGGTGGCCCACCAGAGCCGCCGCCGTTCACTCAACCAGGCGACCAACGGGTGAGGCGAGGGGCGGCCGGGCTTGAGCGGGGTGTGCCCCTTGAGGCTCCCCTCTTGCTCGCCATAGCGACAGAACACGGTCGAATCCAGATCCCACGGATGGCCGAGCAGGATCGGGCGCATGGCGCTCAGGGAGAGCCGCATCAGCGCTTCGGACCCCTCGGTGAGCCGCCGGTCGGTCAAGCCGTGGCAGAACCGCCGCACGGGATCGGGCGCCGGGAACCGCGCGAGACCCAGGAGGCGCGGGAGCAGGGGAGCCCGACGGTACTGCGTGACGGGCTCGACCCGCTCGATCCCCAACGCCAGGCTGGACCACCACGCCAGCCGCACGTCCCCCGCCGCGATCTGATTGTTCGAGCTCTTCGCGAAGGGCGCCAGCAGCGGGATGAGCGCGGCCCGCAGCCCGATCAGTGCGAAGGATAGGCGGAGCAGCATGGCCCCAGCCCCGACGGTGATCGGATGGTCCGTAAACGCGAAGCGGATCTTCGGGTAGAGCGATGAGGCCGGTGGCTGACGGGTGCGCATGCCAAACCTCCTGTCCAGCCAGAAGAATTTGGCCGCGCATTCTACATCAAGACGAACCAACTGCGGAATCCGGGATTATCCGGGCTAGGCGATCCGCGCCGAACCCTGGGCGGCCTGAACAGGGCGTGGGTTCCCGGGAAAGGCCTGCCAGGACCTCCGAGCGGAGCCCTGCTGAGCTCGGGGAAGGCCTCCCCCTATGTTTCCGACGGGATGGGGCCGTGATCGGAAACCCGCGTTCCTCTCGGCCAAACAAAAAGGCCCGCTGAGCTGGCACCCAACGGGCCTTCGTAAATATCCCGGCAGCGTCCTACTTTCCCACGACCTCACGGTCGCAGTATCATCGGCCTTGGAGGGCTTAACTTCCGTGTTCGGGATGGGAACGGGTGTGACCCCTCCGGCATGGCCACCGGGAATTCTGACTAGTAGCAAAGAGCAAGTAGCTGCGAGCCATTCGCTATTCGCTACCAGAAGACCATGTCTGTCAGGAGCAAGGTATTGTTAAGCCGCACGGCCGATTAGGACTGGTTAGCTTCAGGCCTTACGGCCCTTCCACACCCAGCCTATCAAACTCGTCGTCTACGAGTGGCCTTCAGGGGGCTTGCGCCCCGGGAGATCTTATCTTGAGGCAGGCTTCCCGCTTAGATGCTTTCAGCGGTTATCCCAACCGGACATAGCTACCCGGCACTGCCGCTGGCGCGACAACCGGCACACTAGAGGTCCGTCCTTCTCAGTCCTCTCGTACTAGAGAAAGCCCCTCTCAAATCTCCTCCGCCCACAACAGATAGGGACCGAACTGTCTCACGACGTTCTGAACCCAACTCTCGTACCGCTTTAACGGGCGAACAGCCCGACCCTTGGGACCGGCTTCAGCCCCAGGATGCGATGAGTCGACATCGAGGTGCCAAACCTCCCCGTCGATGTGAACTCTTGGGGGAGATCAGCCTGTTATCCCCGGCGTACCTTTTATCCGTTGAGCGATGGCCCTTCCACGCAGAACCACCGGATCACTAAGCCCGACTTTCGTCTCTGCTCGACCTGTCAGTCTCGCAGTCAAGCTCCCTTCTGCCTTTACACTCGACGGCTGATTACCGACCAGCCTGAGGGAACCTTTGGGCGCCTCCGTTACCGTTTAGGAGGCGACCGCCCCAGTCAAACTACCCACCAGACACTGTCCCCGCCCGGGATGACCGGGCCGGGTTAGAATGTCAGAAAAGTCAGGGTGGTATTTCAAGGTCGGCTCCACGGAACCTAGCGGCCCCGCTTCGAAGCCTCCCACCTATCCTACACAGACTCGTCCAACACCCAATGTCAAGTTGTAGTAAAGGTGCACAGGGTCTTTCCGTCTAGTTGCGGGCACCCGGCTTCTTCACCGGAACAACAAATTCGCTGAGTCACTCCCCGAGACAGCGCTCCAGTCGTTACGCCATTCATGCAGGTCGGAACTTACCCGACAAGGAATTTCGCTCAGTGTTGTTACATCCGTTTCCGGATGGGTGAGTCGTTTCTGGTTCCGCTCACCTCTGCATGTCGCCATGCAG
Source organism: Nitrospira sp. Kam-Ns4a (assembly GCF_965152595.1). NCBI lineage: Bacteria > Pseudomonadati > Nitrospirota > Nitrospiria > Nitrospirales > Nitrospiraceae > Nitrospira > Nitrospira sp. Kam-Ns4a. The sequence goes on from NZ_OZ224218.1 coordinate 287,105, forward strand.
CTCGGACCATATCATCGTCCGGATTGAGGAGCCGGACTTCCGGCGTATGGCCTCTGAGGATTCTGAGCACCACGATTCATTCGGCTGGCAAACTGGCGAATCTTCACTAGCCCTTCCTCTGTCAGGTGCTCGCCATGTTTCATCATGACGACCACCTGCGCAACGCTTTCGAAGCTCGATCGCTTCACGGTTCTGAGCGGATACTTCCGGAAGAAGGTGACGACCTCGGCTAGCTCCTTGAGTCCTCGGATACGAAGCTCCTTTCGATCACCGCGATTAACGGTGATCTGTCCGCATCCGAAAAATCTTTGGAGTCGTTCCAGAATCGCCACATCCCTTTCGTGCTGCACCACTCGGAACTCAGGAAGGACCTGCCATCCGACCCTCATGGTGGCT